>JBDLIT010000030.1:0-33120 GCA_039714735.1 Pseudomonadota bacterium | reverse complement strand
GAAGCGGCATTTGTCGATTATGGTTCCGAGCGGCACGGCTTTCTGCCCCTGAAAGAGATCTCCCGCAACTATTTCACGGACAATGCCAAACAGTCCCCGGGGCGCGTCAATATTCAGGACGCAGTCAAGGAAGGCCAGGAGATCATCGTCCAGGTGGAGAAGGAAGAGCGTGGCAATAAAGGCGCCGCACTCACGACATTCATCTCCCTGGCCGGCAGGTACCTGGTGCTGATGCCAAACAATCCCAGGGCGGGCGGCGTATCCCGGCGCATAGAAGGCCAGGACCGCACAGAACTTCGGGAGGCAATGAGCGAGTTGACCATCCCTGAGAATATGGGATTGATCGTGCGTACCGCAGGTGTCGGTAAAAATGCAGAGGAACTGCAGTGGGATCTGGACTATCTGATTCAGCTCTGGCAGGCCATCGAAACCTCGGCTTCGAAAACCGCGCCGTTTCTGATTTATCAGGAAAGTAACGTCATCATCCGCTCAATTCGCGACTATCTGCGTACAGATATCGGCGAGATCGTGATAGATGACCCTGAGGTCTTTTCTCAGGCCCAGCGCTTCATCTCCCAGGTTATGCCTCAGTACAGTAAGAAACTGCGGGACTACCAGGATGAAGTGCCGCTCTTTAGCCGCTATCAGATCGAGAGCCAGATCGAGTCGGCATTCCAGCGTGAAGTGCGTCTTCCTTCAGGTGGAGCCATTGTCATTGACCACACCGAGGCCCTGACATCGATCGATATCAACTCCTCCCGCGCGACCAAAGGCGCCGATATTGAAGAGACGGCCTTAAACACCAACCTGGAAGCCTCCGATGAGATCGCCAGGCAACTGCGTCTACGGGACTTAGGGGGGCTGTTTGTCATCGACTTCATCGATATGACCCCATCCCGCAATCAGCGCGAGGTAGAGAACCGTCTGAAAGACGCCCTCAGGCAAGACCGGGCCCGGGTGCAGGTTGGCCGTATCTCACGCTTCGGGTTGTTGGAGATGTCCCGCCAGCGTTTGCGGCCATCCCTAGGTGAGGCCAGTGAGCTGGTCTGTCCACGTTGTAAGGGCCATGGCACGGTTCGGGGTGTGGAATCCCTTGCCCTATCGGTGTTGCGGATCATCGAAGAAGAGGCGATGAAGGAAAATACCGGTCGTATCGTCGCCCAGCTACCGGTGGATGTCGCCACTTTCCTGCTGAATGAAAAGCGTCAAGGAATCCATGGCATTGAAAAACGCCAGTCGATCAATGTCATACTCGTTCCCAATACACGCCTGGAAACCCCCAACTACTCGTTGGAGAGAGTTCGCGCAAGCGATTTGCAGACTGACGAGGGAGATGGCAACCTCAGCTATAAAATGACGACTGAAGAGGTTGATGAGACACCGGGTTTTGCCCGCACGGAGCAACCCAAGAGCGAGAAACCTGCAGTCAAATCCATCGAGCCGGCCAGCCCGGTGCCACAGAGAGCTCCGAAACCGGAACCCAAGCAAGAGCAGCATGAAACCGGGTTCTTGAAGAAAATCTTTACCAGTATCTTTTCCCACCACCCTCAGGAAGCCGAAGAGCCCAAGATCGAGGAGAAGAAAGAGCCGGAAAGGAAGCCCAGATCCCGCCCACCCCAATCTCGCCAACATAGCCAGGATCGTAGAAAGTCGCCCGGCGGCAACAGACGTGGCGGCCGTTCCCAGGCCACCCGCAGAGATGATCGTGACAGGCAGGGCAAACAACAGCAGCGCCCACCACAGAAAAAACAGGCTGTGAGGGCACATGAGCAAGATTCAGCCCCACAATCGGAGAGACTTCAGGAAGCCCAGACACCGGGGATTGAGTCGAGTGAAGCACCTAAGCCAAAAGGCGCTCGCGGTGGTTCGAGACGCGGACGCCGTGGAGGCCGCCGGAGAAAGCCAGGCACAGGCGAACGTACGCAGGACACTACAGAGACCTCAAAACAGGGGACTAGGGAGACCACAGCTTCGACAAGCCAAGTTGATCAGCCAAGACAACGTCCAGATTCCGATAAACCGGTGATAGTCGAGTCACAACCAGTCGCTCGCTCAGCGAAGACTGAGAAGACCGAAGCCCAGGTTTCAGTACAGTCTGGCAGAACAGAGACAGAAAAGCCTCAGTCCATACCTCAACCCACCAGGGTCGAAACCAAGCAGACGCCACAGCCGAGCCCGGCTTCGATAAAAGACACAAAGCCACCTGCTGAACAGGGAAAGGATAAAACCACTGAGACTAAGCCGACATCAGGATCGATAAAGCCGGAACAACCCGAGAGCAGACCAAAACCTCAGGCAGATAAGCCTGTTTCTGCTGATGCTCATGCCCCGAAAGGGTCTGAACCCAGGCCGTCATCAACACCAGCAAAACCGGTCCAATCTGAGAGCAAACAAAAACCTCAGACTGACAAAGCTGTTTCTGCTGATACCTCTGCCTCGCCCAAGGCGACCCAGCCAGGGGAAACGGAGAAAACGCCTAAGCCCCAACAGGTAAAAGCCGAATCATCTCAAACCACTCAATCCGCATCGCCCAGCAATAAAAAGGTCGTGGCCAAGCCGGAAAAAACGGCATCGCCTCAGCCGTCGCCTGAACCAAAGAAGGCGCCTGCGAAAAAGAGGAAGTTACAGCAGATCGAGACCAAAAAACCTGCGGTATCCAATAAGCCGCTGGCAATAGAGAAAAAAGAGCGTGCTCCAGTCCCAAGCAGCAGTGATAGTCAGGCAACAGGTACTGGTGATTCAGGCAAACCTAAATCCCCGCCAAGGAAGAAGGCCGCCAGAACGACAAAGAAAGCCACAACTGTTGTGAAGGACAAGACTGTCAAACCAAAGGTTGTAGAGACAGCAACGGAGGCTCCTGTAAAAGCCAAAGCTGCTGAAGGCGCACCTGATACCGTCGCCAAGACACCAACCGAAAAGAAGAATCCAGCTGCCACAAAACCTGAAACTGGCAGCGAGTAACGAAGATCCGTGCTGGCGGTTAACCGCCAGCACGCACCAATAGTGCTCCTCACAGCATACTCGGCTCTCAGAGGCCGCTTTGCTTGATCCTGTTCAGCAGACCGGCGGCTGCCTCTTCCACCATATCGAAGACCCGTTCAAAGCCGGCTCGCCCGCCATAGTAGGGATCCGGCACCTCCCGTTGCTGAAGGTGGGGTGCGAAATCCAGAAATAGATGCAGCTTCTCCTCATGCCCGGTCGGGCAGATTGCCTGCAGTTCGGCATAGTTATCCCGGTCCATGGCAAGCACATAGTCGAACTCGAGAAAATCCTCCGCAATGGCTTGGCGCGCCCGCAGATCCGAGATATCCATACCACGCTTGACCGCAGTTTCACGCGCCCGCCGATCGGGTGATTTTCCAATATGGTAGTCGATGGTGCCGGCTGAGTCGGTTGAGATCAGGTGACTAAGCCCCTCTTTTTCAACCAAGCCTCTGAACACACCCTGTGCGGTGGGTGAACGACATATATTGCCCATACAGACGAACAAAACTCGTATCATGTCATGTAACCTGCTTGACCCGACAACTCAGCGTCTATGCGCTTGAGATCGTCCTGCGTATCCACGCCATGCCCGGGCTCCACCTGGGCCTGACTCACATGTATTCTGCCACCATGCCAAAGGACCCGGAGTTGCTCCAATGACTCGGCGCGCTCTATCGGTGCATGCTCCCATTCAACGAACTGCTTCAGATAACCCGCTCGATAGGCGTAGAGCCCGATATGCCGGGCAAACCCGGCGCCTTGAGGAAGCGGTCTTTCCTGATCGATGAATTCATCACGGTGCCAGGGGATGGGCGCACGGCTGAAATAGAGGGCATAACCATTGACATCAGTCACCACCTTGACGACATGCGGGTCGAAAAGCAGCACCTTGTCTTGAATCGGCACCGAGAGCGTCGTTACCCCGGCAGCCTCATGGGCCGCCATGTCAGAAGCCACCTGATTGATCAGCACCGACGGCATGGTGGGCTCATCGCCCTGCAGATTGACCACGATGGTATTCTTGCCCCAGGCCATCTTTTGCACGACTTCCGCAATCCTGTCAGAGCCGCTGCGATGAGTTTCACTGGTCATGCAGACTTTAGCCTGAAATCCTGCGGCTACGTCCGCAATGCGGCCATCATCCGTGGCAATCACCACTTCGCTTGCCCCACTCTCCAGGGCGCAGGCGTGGACATGTTCGATCATCGTTTTTCCGGCGATCTTCATCAGCGGCTTGCCCGGCAACCTCACCGAGGCATAACGGGCGGGAATCACAACCTTGAATTCCATCAGCCTTCCGGCACCTCTTCGTCCGCCGCCAGTTCACGCGCTTCATCCTGCAACATCACGGGGATATCGTCACGAATGGGGAAGGCCAGGCGATCGGCACGGCAGATCAGTTCCGATGCCTTTTTATCGTAATAAAGCCCACTCTTGCAGATAGGGCAAACCAAGATATCGAGTAAGTTTTTATCCATGAATCAGCCTGTCGATTGACAGCTCCAGCTGGTTGGTGAAGTTCTCATTAAAATGTGCGTCAGCGGGTACAAACCAGACGTCGTTAGCGGCAAACGCTTCGCACTTTACCGCATCCTTCTCAGTCATGAGAACCGTGTTGCCCGCGAAGGATGCGAGGTCATTCGGACTAAATGGGTGATGATCGGGAAACACATGCCGCGATATCTTAACTCCGATAGACTCCAGCATGCTAAAAAAACGCTCCGGGTTGCCAATTCCTGCGACTGCTTCGACATGCTTTCCGGCGAATGAACTCAATGGTTGTGGCTCACCACCACTGTCGTTGACAGCCAGCACCTGAGTTCCAGATACCTGGAAAGGCTGTTCACCCTCTTGCGCAGTACCATTGGTCAGAATCAGATCGACCTTATGCAGTCGGCTTTTCTGTTCCCTGAGCGGGCCGGCGGGCAGGCACAAGCCATTCCCAAAACGGCGCTCGCCATCGATCACCGCCAATTCAAGATCCCTGCTCAAGGCATAGTGTTGCAGACCATCATCTGAAATGATGATGTTGCAATCCTGTTCCGCTAATAGTCTCTGTCCTGTTTTGAATCTGTCAGGACCGGCATACACCGGACAGGATGTTCTGCGATAGAGCAGCACAGCCTCATCGCCGACCTGCGAGGCCTGGGTATCTGCTGTCACCTGCCGGGGCCAGTGCGCAGATTCGCCCCCATAACCACGCGTCACAATCCCCGGGGAGAAACCCTTCTCGAGTAGCCAGCGCGCAAGCCAGACCACGACCGGCGTCTTGCCGGTGCCACCCACCGAAATGTTCCCGACCACAATCACCGGCGCCGGCAATTTACCCGAGTTCAACAAGCCCAGCCGGTATAAACGGCGTCTGACCGCAACCAACAGACAATAGAGGGCGGAGAGCGGCAGCAGCAACAGCGTGAACAACCCCCAGCCATTCCAGATCTGCTCGATTCGATTCAAATAGAAGACCTGTTACTCATTGGGTTGCTGGGCGGTGAAGGTCATATGCAGCAGCCCCATCTGGCTGGCGGCATCCATTACCGTCATCACTGCCTGGTGTGGTGTCTTCGCATCTGCATTGATAATCACCGGGATATCCCGTTTCTCACCCACGGCTTTACGAATAGCCATTTTCAAGGTTTCAAGGCGGGTATTGATGACTTCCAGCTTGTTGACGTAGAAGACACCATGCCGATCTATGGTGATCTCCAGCTCATCCGGCAACTGCTCTGATTTTTCGCCAGTGGCTTCAGGCAGCTCGATGGTAATTTGCGTCTCACGTTCAAAAGTGGTCGAGACCATGAAGAATATCAGCAGCAGAAACACTACATCAATCAACGGGGTGATATCCACTCCGGTAGATCGTCTGCGACGGGGACGAATGTTCACCGCCTCACTCCGTCACCCGCTCTCTTTCACCATGAATGACCTCCACCAGCTTAAGCGCCTGCTCCTCCATACCCAGCACCAGTTTATCCACTGAGCCCATGAAATAGCGATGAAACATCAGCGTAGGTATAGCGACAGAGAGACCGGCAGCGGTGGTGATCAATGCCTCCGAGATACCCCCAGCGAGGACTGCCGGATCACCCACCCCGGCAGTCACGATGACGCTGAAGACTTTGATCATGCCGATCACCGTACCAAGCAGACCCAGCAGTGGAGAGATTGAAGCAATCGTACCGAGGGTATTCAGATAGCGCTCCAGATCATGCACGACCTGACGGCCCACCTCCTCGATCGACTCCTTCATCACCTCTTTGGAATGATTGCGGTTGAGCAGACCTGCCGCCAGTATGCGGCCCAGCGGGGAACTGGCCTTGAGTTTGCCCAAATCGGCCTTTCCCAGTTGGCCGTCCTTCTGCAACTGCCAGATCTGCTTTAACAGATAACCGGGCATGACCCGCCTCCGGCGTAGCGCCCAGAAGCGCTCCAAGGTAATGGCCATTGACACCACTGAACAGGCGATAATCGGCCACATCAGCCACCCGCCGGATTTAACTAACTCAAACACTTAAGTAGAAAACCTCTGTTACAAAGAAGGATGAAGAGAGTTGCAACTCAATCATACTTTAAGGAGCACCATGACTGGAAGTGAAGCACATCATTCATTCCTCGAATTGGGAAGAAGACCAGAAATGTTGATGCGTACTTCTGTACAGCTGTGGTTTGCTCACGGGCCTGCCGGCTTCAAGTTGAAATTGAACGGCTCCCGCCTCTGCTGTATTTAGCAGATTAGACCCTGACAGCCGCCAGCGTTCAACTACTGACTCATGGGGAAACCCAAAACGGTTGCGGTAGCCGGCCGGGATCAGCACATAGTCCGGATCGATATGTGCGACAAAGGGCTCGGTGGATGAGGTCTTTGAACCGTGATGCGGAACAACCAGGATATCGGACTTCAGCGAATCACCATGACGTTGCACCAGAACCCGCTCTGCTTTACCCTCAATATCGCCGGCGATCAGGATTGATCCTCCATCTCCCGTGATCTTCAGAACGCAGGACCTATTGTTTGCCTTGCCATAGACATCATCAACATGCGGATGCAGGATTTCAAAAGTCACTCCGTCCCATTTCCAGCGCCTATGCATCCGGCATTTTTCCACATCCACACCATCGAGCGGCTCACCAGCCATCACCCCCTTGACCTCCATCTCCCTGAGAAGACTGTGAATCCCGCCCGCATGGTCACGATCGCCATTACTGATGATCAGCTGGTCGATATGCTCGATTCCCCGGCTGTGCAGATAGGGCGCCAGGACGGCTTCAGCGGTGTTGAATCCGGAAGGAAAGGCCGGCCCGGTATCATAGACCAGGACATGCTCCGCAGTTTCCACGACACAGGAGAGCCCCTGCCCCACATCCAACAGGGTAAACAGGAATGACCCATTGTGTTGCCCCGGGGGATGAAACATCAGGATTGGGGCGAGCAGCAATAATCCCAGCACCCGGCCGGGAGTCCCCTTCGGCATCAACAACAACACTACGCCCACCGCAGCCGTCAACCATGCCCAGACAGGAAACTCCGGCCTAAAGACCAGCGCGAAGGGTAATCGGGAAAGCCAGTCGAGTGCATCCAGGGTCTCCCGGACGAAAAAACCGGCCATTCTAAACAGCCATTCACTCGGTATCGGCAAACTCATGGACACCACAGAGACCAGTACGAGTGGCACCAGAAACAGGCTGAACCATGGCACCAGGATCAGATTGACCAGTGGTGCGATCAGCGAGGCCTTGTTGAATAGAATAAACAGCAAGGGGGCAAGCCCTAACCCAACCACCCATTGAATCCTGCCCCAGTTTCGCCAGCCTTTTGGAGGTCTTAAGCGGCCGCCCACGGCAAGCAGGATCACTGCAACCGCGCCAAACGAGAGCCAGAATCCGGCGGTAAAAGATGCAAATGGATCAACCAGCACCACGCCGAACAGCGCCAGGACAAGTGATCGACTGATTGAGAGGCTACGCCCCAACAGCAGAGCTCCCAGTCCAAGAGAGAGCATGATCAGGGCCCGCTGGGTCGGCAGCGAGAATCCTGCGAGTGCCGCATAAGCAGTTGCTGAACCCAGCGCCATCCACACAGCGGCCCGGGTGGCGGCCAGTTTCAGCATCAACCATTCTGAGCGCCTCCAGGCCCATTGACCCAGAAAAAAAGCCAGGCCGGCCACCATACCGATATGCAGACCTGATATGGCGACCAGATGCGAAGTACCGGTCGTCGCAAACACCCGCCAGTCGTCCGAGGACATGCCACTACGATCGCCAATCGCCAGCGCCTTGACCAGTGCGGCGGATCTCTCATCGTCCATCCGGCTATCGATTTCTACACCCAACCGTTGTCTCGACCTATCGAGCCAGCCTCCCTGGAATGGCAAATCCTGGAGCTGATTACCCTCCCAGGGCCTCACATATCCAGTCGCCTGAATCCCGTGAGTAAAAAGCCAACGCTCATAATCGAAGCCGCCCGGATTCTGGAAGCCCCTGGGTCGTTTGAGACGCACCTTCAGGCGCCAGACCTGTCCCGGCTTGAGATGCCTGTTTGAGTTGTACCAGCTAAGCCGGATTTTATCCGGGCCGCGTATCACCTGATCGATGGAATCCAGGCTCGACACATCCATCTCGAAGCGGTCGATTGTCGTTTTTGTCGTGGGAATCGAACTGATGACTCCAGTCACAATAAGATCTTTTCCTTCCAGGCTGGAGGGTAACAACGCTGACATCTGGATACTGGCAGTGGCAAATGACCAGAAGAAACCACCCAACAGCGCTGCCACCATGCGCAGTTTGGGATAAGACCAGCAAACGGGAAGCAGGATGGCGAACCCAAACCAGTAGGGATCGGGCAGTGCCGGCAAAAGCTGAAAAGCTGCCGTTCCGGCCACAAAGAAGAGGAGAATGAAATTCATGGAAGATCCGTTTCCGGTATAGTTAGGAGCGGTCTTGGCCGAATATTATGTGGCTAAGTGTAAACCAGCATGCTTCAATAACCAGGTTTGCAGGAAGTATTTATAATAATTTCGCAGCCGCCATGCCGAAACACTTTATCAAGCGAATCACACCGAACCGCGAAGACATTCGCAAGCAGAAACACTTGCGAATCTTTGGTGAGCTTTTACATGATGCCAACCTGTGGCATATCAACCGCCGCTCATCTGCCGGAGCATTTGCTATCGGCCTGTTCATGGCCTTTGTGCCCGTGCCTTTTCAGATGGTTTTGGCTGCCGGCGCGGCGATCGTTTTTCGCGTCAATCTTCCGCTCTCTGTGGTATTGGTCTGGATCACCAATCCTCTGACAATCCCCCCCATGTTCTTTTTTGCCTACACGGTAGGCACCTGGTTCCTGGGTGTGCCGCCCAGCGCAGGGAATTTTGATTTCAGTCTCGATTGGTTCAGAAATGGCGGATTGGATGGCATCTGGGCCCCATTTCTACTTGGCTGCCTTATCTGCGGCGCGACATTCTCTGTAATCGGTTACTCTGCAATCCGCGGGCTCTGGCGTCTCCACGCGATCCGCCAATGGGAGAGGCGTAGACAACAACGGATCGCCAGGCGCAAATTCACCCATCAGTAAGGTATCCGTCTTCCAGGTGCAGGGTCCGATCCATGCGCGCCGCCAGATCCGGATCGTGGGTCACCACCACAAAACTGGTGCCCTGTTCCCGGTTGAGATCGAGCATCAATTCATAGACCTGCTCGGCCGAATGGCGATCAAGATTTCCGGTGGGCTCATCCGCCAACACGCAATCCGGGCGATGAACCAGCGCACGCGCCAGTGCAGCTCGCTGTCTTTCGCCACCAGACAGCTCAGAAGGCTTGTGCTGAATTCGGTTGGCCAGGCCAACCCGTTCCAGCATTCCACGCGCCAGTTCGCTCGCCTCTGACACGGGTTTGCCGCCAATCAACAGAGGCATAGCGACATTCTCCAGTGCCGTGAATTCAGCCAGCAGGTGATGGAACTGATAGACAAAACCCAGATTACGGTTACGTAAACGACCCCGCTCTTTCTCTCCGAGTCCGAGGATCTCGGTACCCATCAGTTCGACACGGCCCGCATCAGGTCGATCCAGCCCACCCAGACAGTGCAGCAGAGTACTCTTGCCGGACCCTGAGGCGCCGACGATGGCGATCCTTTCGCCCTTTTTGACGGTCAAATCCACATTGCGCAAGACTTCGACATGCAGATTGCCTTGCACAAAGGTGCGCCCCAGGCCTTCTGCCATCAGTACGAATTCCGCACTATTCATAGCGCAATGCCTCAGCGGGCTGAGTACGTGATGCACGCCAGGCGGGGTATAGAGTCGCCAGCAAGGTAATGACAAAGGCTATGCTGCCGATGAAAAGTATGTCCTGTAGATGCGGATCAGAAGGCAGCTTGCTGATGTAGTAGATGCTAGGGTCCAGGAAATCGATATTAAACTGTCGTTCCACCCAGCTCACGATTCCTTCCACATTGCTGGCCAGCAGCACTCCACCAATCATGCCCAGGATATTACCCACAAAGCCAATGGTGGCGCCCTGTACGATAAAGATCCTCATGATGCTGCCCGGCGAGGCGCCCAATGTTCTCAGGATGGCGATATCTGACTGCTTGTCGGTCACCACCATCACCAGGGTTGAGACGATGTTGAAAGCGGCCACTGCCACGATCAGTGACAGAATGATGGACATCATGCGCTTTTCGGTCTGCAGCGCGGCGAAAAAATTTCGATGCTGCATGGTCCAGTCACTGATCCGGTAATACCCCCCCATGCTCATCGCCAGCTCACGAGAGACCTGGGGCGCCTGATAGAGGTCTGTCAGCTTGAGCCGAACACCAGTGACGCTATCCTTCAGGCGCATCAGTTTGGCGGCATCCTTCAAGTGCACGAGGGCCACATTCCGGTCATAGTCGCCCATTCCCACCTCAAAGATCCCTGATACGGTAAATCGCTTGAGGCGGGGCATGATACCGGCGGGTGTCACATTGACCTGAGGTGTGACCAGGGTAATACGGTCACCGGTGGTCACACCGAGTACGAAAGCCAGTTCCTTGCCGAGGATGATATTGTATTCGCCAACTACCAGGTCATCTACGCTGCCGATCTTGACTGCGGAAATCACATCTGAAACCTTACCCTCTTCCTCCGGCAAGATTCCACGAAGCAGCACACCGCTCACCTTTTGACCATTGATCAGCATGCCCTGACCCTCGACATAAGGCGCATGGCCGATGACACTGGGATGTTTTTCCGCTTCCGACTGCACTGCTTGCCAGTCATTCAACCCACCCTGTACGGCAGAGATAGTGGCGTGGGAGGCCATACCGAGAATCCGTTCACGGACTTCCTTATGAAATCCATTCATAACTGACAACACAACGATCAGAGCTACCACACCCAGCATGATCCCAAGCATGGATATCATCGAGATGAAAGAGATGAAGTGGTTGCTGCGTTTGGCGCGTGTATAGCGCAGGCCAATAAAAAGCTCGAGCGGTTTAAACATAGGCGGCCATTAAACCACAACCGGGTATTACCGGGAATAAAAATCAACGCTTACTTCAATAGTTAGGTAAGAGTGCTATATTCTTTCCTAAGGAGTTTTCTGGAGTCTCACAATATGAAATTTAGCATCTCTGCTTTTATCTTAAGTGGCCTACTCATGGCTTCAAGCACCACTTTTTCCGATGTACTGTTGATCGATACCATTCACGAAGCCCCCGTGAACAGTGGAGAGGGTATTTCTCGGCCGACTCGAGGCATGAGCATGGATCGGGTTAAGCGAGATTATGGGGATCCCACCGCCACACATCCAAGGATTGGGGACCCGCCAATAACCCGCTGGGACTATTCCGATTATTCTGTGTTCTTTGAATATCGGCATGTATTGACAGCTGTAGTGCATCAACGATAACCGTATTTTCTAAGCTGATCATGCGGGCATCCGTCAGATTTGCCCGCTGATTCACGCTATGGAGGAGCCCGCTACAGACCCCATTAGGACCTACGCCACGAAATGCGAAGAAAACCAGCTGTTTCTTGACCCGGGTCAACCTACAATGGGGAATTCCGTCTAGAAATAAGGCTGAATATGCTTTATATTCTCGCCGACAATAAGAGGATGCAGCCATAAGAGCTGAATATAGAAAATCATTGGTACTGGTTGGAGTTCGAAAGTGAAATATCTGTTTGCCCTGGTCGTTGCGATTTCTTTGACATTAGTCTGGCAGACTCAGAGTCTTGAAAATGGTGAAGCCAGCCTTAAAAGTGTCGGGCAAGAAGAGGTTGTCACCATCCCACCCCAAGCGACCTGATCAAGCAACAGAGAGCCGAAAACACCTATCAAGCCAGGCACTCTCGACGACAAGTTCGCAGAACTTTTAAGCGATTTATTCACCGCTTTAGTCATCTAAGGTCTCCCAATCCTCAAGCTCCAGCTATTTCTGCCGTAACTTCTTTCACCCCTGATGATTTAGGGGCATAGATTGTTATCCGGTTTCGATAGATATGGGGTGTGATCATGAAACCCAACATGACTCAGAAACAGTTATTCGGTATTGATGATATCGCTGCTGCGGTCACACAACTGGCGGATCGCCAGGGTTATGCACCTGAAAGCCTGATTTCCGACCTAGAGGACAAGGTGCTTGGCTGCCCAAACAGGCCCATTGATGAACACTCGACACCAGCTACCGCCTATGTGGATGTGCCGGAGTTTGAGCAGCCGGACTCTGCAGTACTTGTGATCCATGTCTGCCGAATAGGCAGTTATCTGACGAAGGGCAATGAAGAGATCCGAATTCCATTCAACTATCATGACAATACCGCTCAAACCGCAGTTGACCGTCTTTTCGATAGTAAGCCGGGCAGTTTTGCCGCAATCAATATCGGTTCGGGAAATTATACTGTCGATAGCAACCTGAAATTTGATGTCTACACCGCATTGATGGACTATTTGGCCAAGATTTAGGCCGGGTTTCCATGCAAGACGATTGAGAGCCGGAACCCTGCAACTATCCCCCGGTCAGCGCCATCACTCTGACAACTTCACCAGGATTTTCATTGAAATCATGGCGCTCAGGTTTCCGAGCAATAGCTTCCAATATCTTGTCCTTCAAAAGGGCGTCACTGATCCCCTGTCTCAAGAGTGGCCGGAATTCCATATTGTCGTACTTGCCAAGGCACAGGTAGAGTGTCCCTTCGACTGACAGGCGCACCCGGTTGCAGGTTTCACAAAAATGTTGTGACAACGGAGTGATAAAACCAATTCTCAAGTTCGTGTCTTTTACCCTGACGTAAGTCGCGGGACCTGCCCCCCGCATCGCTGCCGGTTCCAGATCATAGGTCATCTCCAGATCCTCACGCACCTGCTTCAGACTGAGAAAACGGTCGGTGGCATTCTTCCCGGCCTCACCGACCGGCATGGTCTCGATGAAACGCAAGGTAAAATCGTGCTCAAGACAGAACTGCACCATCTTCGCGATCTCATGCTCATTCACTCCCTTCATGACCACCATATTGATCTTGATGGGATTGAATCCCACATCCTTGGCGGCCATCAGGCCAGCCAAGACAGTATCCAGATCTCCCTGGGTGATTTCATGGAAGGTTTCCCTATCCAGAGAATCCAGGCTGACATTGATGCGGCTGACTCCATTCGCCTTGAGAGATTGAGCGTGCTTCGCCAATTGAGAGGCATTGGTACTGAGAGAAAGATCCTCAATCTGTGGCAGGCGACCAACCCGGCGCACTATCTCAGGCAGATCCTTTCTGACCAGTGGCTCACCACCGGTTATTCTCACTTTGCTGACGCCCAGCTCAGAAAAGATTCCTAGCAGACGTTCTATTTCATCAACCGTCAACCAGGTGTCCGGCTGGGAAAAGTTTTTATAGCCCTTAGGCAGACAGTAAAAACAGCGAAAATCACAACGGTCAGTCACAGACAGCCGTAGATATTCAATCTTTCTTCCAAATGGATCGTATAGCATCAGATTATGTCATCTGAATGATAACGGTGGTTGGTATTCATTTTATAGTATTTACCGGTTTCAGTACGGCTTATTCAGATTCTCCTGGGATATCTGCTGCGGGGTCATACCCGGCGGGCAGTGAGTGAGCAATTCCCTTATGACAATCGATGCAGGTGTAACCCTCCTCTTCCGCCTCTTCATGACGATCCGCTGAACGCTCTTCCTGACGATCGTAATCCATTGATTCAAAGTTGTGGCAGTTACGGCACTCACGGGAGTCCGTATTCTTCATGGCTCGCCAGACATTCTGCGCAAGTTCGAGGCGTTTTTCTTCAAATTTCTCCGGTGTATCAAGCGTGCCCAACATCTTGTGATAGAGCTCATTACTTGCCTTGATCTTACGCACAATCTTGTGCACCCACTCCTTCGGGACATGGCAGTCCGGACAAGTGGCCCTCACGCCAGTCCTATTGCTGAAGTGAATTGTCTCCTGAAGCTCCTGATAGACAGTCTCTTCCATTTCATGGCAGGAGATACAGAACTCTTCAGTATTGGTTGCCTCCATTGCAGTATTAAAACCACCCCAAAGAATGATACCGGCAATGATACCGATCAGAATCAGAATGAAACCACTACTCTGCTTTTTTTCAGACATTAATTACACCGATTAATAAAAACGCATTATTACAACAAGAGGCCTCCATATCAGGAAACCCCTTTTATGCAATCTCATTTATTCTACTTCACGCCTGTGAAGTTGTTCTGCACCAGGGGCTCGGCGCCAAACTGCGTAGCATGGCATTGACTGCAAAAATAGCGGCGGCTGGAAAGGGTATCCAGGACCTTACCGTTTCTGTCGATATAGTGGCTGTCACCTACCTTGGGCGCCTTCTCTTTTTCGTAGGTCTCCTCACTATGACATTTCATACAGCCATTGTTTTTCAGGTTAATCTCGTATTTGTCAACGGTGTGAGGCACCATTGGAGGTTGCTCTTTGAAACTACGCTCAATACCACCCTCGACTGATACTATCTTCTTTTTACTTGGTTTTGCGGACATGTTTTTCAGCTCATCACCCCGTAGAGACTGTACATCTGCAACAGCTGACGCGGTAAAGAACATGGCTACTACGGCTACAATAAAAATAGTTACTGACTTTTTCATCGCTTTCTCCATCTCACTCTATTTCACTCTTAAACCTTAGAATTAACCGGTCAGGTACGAACACCCTGATCGATCTCATTATTTGATTCGCCGACCTCAAAGGTGTGGCGACCGCCAAAACTGAAAACATCCTTTGCACAAATATCGATGCAACGACCACAATTAGTGCAATCGGAAGAGAGGATCACCGGGCTCAGCCCCTTTTTTGCACCCTTCAGGGCCGGCTTGATGACATGGGACTCAGGACAGACCAGATAACACTCCATGCAGTCGTTACAGGCCGCCCGATTGACTGCATTGACCTTCAGCAGACTCCTGCTGCCCACCAAGCTGTAGAAGGCGCCTACAGGACAGAGACGCCCGCACCAACCATCTTTGGCGATCAATAGATCGAACAGAAAGACACTGAGCAGGATCAGCCAGGCGGCGCCCATGCCGAAGACAATGCCGCGAAACATCATCGAAACCGGATTGACCAATTCCCAGACGATGCCACCGGAAACAACCAGGGGCAGAACCAGGGTCAGCCCCAGCATCCAGTAACGGGCCGAGCGGGATATCTGCGAACTGGTCCGGATGCCCAGCTTGCGGCGCAGCCAGGCGGCCAGATCGGTGAGCATATTCACCGGACAGACCCAGGAACAGTAAGCCCGTCCCCCGACAGCAAAGTAGAAAAGCAGGACGATCACCACCCCGACAACGGCCGATGTCTCTGGCGTTACCCCTGAGAGCACGGACTGCAGCAGTACATGGGGATCGGTCAGGGGCAATACCTCCAGGGTCATACTGGCCGCCAGATTACCCTTCACGATCCAGACTCCCAACAGTGGACCCGCAAGGAACAGGGCAAGTATCCCTAACTGACTGATGCGACGCAGGATCAACCACTTGTGAGCCCCAAACCAGCCCTTGGCCAGAATCGCGTCATCGCCCAATGTCGTCAAATCAACCATTACTGCTTATCCATGAAACCGCTGTTGAGCGTGTCCAGAGGATTGGTTGAAAAGGGTGTCTCATCCACTTTTTCCTCAATAATCAGACCCTCACCCTGTAATTCATACCGAACCCCTTCGGGCAGGCTGTACTGATGCTCAACGTCTGGGGTAACCAGCGCCTTGCCCGCTTTCTCCTTCTCTCTCCAGCCCAGCCGGTAGTGCTTGCCCAGTTCGCCTTTCGCAAGATGGGTCGGGAAGACCTTGATCGCCGCTTCTTCCAGGATGCAGGCCCTTTCACAGAGACCACAGCCGGTGCAGGCCTCGGAGTGCACCACTGGAATGAACAGGGCATGCTTGCCTGAACGCGCATTGTGCTGCATGTCCAGGCTGATAGCCCTGCCCCGGATCGGGCAGATGTTGAAGCAGACCTCACAGCGCAGACCGTGAAAGGCAATGCAGGTCTCCTGATCCACCAGCACCGCCAGCCCCATGCGGGACTCTTCGATATCGGTAAGACCATGGTTCAAGGCGTTGGTCGGACAGGCCACGACGCAGGGGATATCCTCACACATCTCGCAGGGCCCGGTGCGGGCTACGAAATAGGGAGTTCCCGTTGCGACGTCGTCGCCCACCTCACCCAGAAACAGGATGTCGTAGGGGCAGTCCCGCACGCACAGGCCGCAACGGATGCAAGCGCCGAGAAAATCCTCCTCGGGCAGTGCGCCCGGTGGCCGGATAGTGTCGGCGGGCAGGGATGAGGCCCGGTTGGAGTAGACCCCCAGTCCCACGCCGACCAATCCGACCCCACAGGCGGTCCTGAGCATATTGCCCAGGAACTGCCGGCGGTTCATCTCGGATTTTTTCTCTGCGTCTGACATCGCTGACTTGCTGTATGGCTTCGCTTACACCGTTTTCAGTTGATGCTCTCCCCGGCCCGGTTAAACCGGGCCGAGAACCACCTGACTTAGGCCCTCTTGACCTTCTTGATCTTCACCGCACACTTCTTGTAGTCCGTCTCTTTCGAGAGCGGATCGGTTTGATCCAGTGTGAGCTTGTTGACCAGGCGACCAGCATCGAACCAGGGTATGAAGACCAGACCATCTGGCATCTTGTTGCGGCCCTTGGTATCCACTTTGCATATGATCTCACCACGGCGTGAAGCGATCTTGGCCATGGAGCCGTTGCGCAGTTTGCGCTTCTTGGCGTCCTTCTTGTTCATGAAGACCACCGCATCAGGCACGGCGCGATAGAGCTCGGGCACACGCCGGGTCATGGAACCGGAGTGCCAGTGCTCCAGCACGCGGCCGGTGCAGAGCCAGAGATCGTACTCTTTGTCCGGCGGCTCGGCGGCCGGCTCATAAGGCGCCGTAATGATATTGGCCCTGCCGTCGGGCTTGCCGTAGAACTTGACGCCGTCACCCTTGGCAACATGTGGGTCGTAGCCTTCACGGTACCGCCACAGGGTCTCCTTGCCGTCAATGACAGGCCAGCGCAGACCACGCGCCTTGTGGTAGGCATCGAACTCGGCCATCTCATGACCCTTCTTCGGGATGCCTTCGGCCGAGTTAAACAGGCGGTACTCCTCAAACAAACCCTTCTGCACGTAGAAGCCGAAGTGATCCATCTCATCGTTGCCATACTCGTTGCCAGCAGAGTCAGTCACCTTCTGTTTCGGGAACTTGTCGACCTGACCGTTGGCATAGAGGATGTCGTAGAGGGTCTTGCCGGCATATTCCGGCTGCTTGGCGATGAGATCGGCCGGCCAGACATCCTCCACCTTGACGTACTTGGAGAACTCCATGATCTGCCACAGATCGGACCTGGACTCACCCGGACCTTTCACCTGCTGACGCCAAAACTGAGTACGCCGCTCGGCGTTGCCGTAGGCGCCCTCTTTCTCGATCCACATGGATGTGGGCAGGATCAGGTCAGCGGCCTGAGCCGATACCGTCGGATAGGGGTCGGTCACCGCGATGAAGTTGTCCGGGTTGCGCCAACCGGGATAACTTTCGTCATTCATGTTGGCGGCGGCCTGCATGTTGTTATTACACTGCACCCAGAAACAGTTCATCTTGCCGTCATTGAGGGCACGATGCATCGCCACCGCGTGGATCAGGGTCTTGCCCATTGGCTTCCCGCTGATGTCCGTTTGAGCAGTCTTATTCGACATGCCATTATGTCTCGGAATGGTGCCCTCCGGCAGTTTCCAGACCTTCTCCGCAAATTTGCAGTGTGCGTCCTTCTTGACCACCAGATCCGCCGGCAGGCGGTGGGTAAAGGTGCCTACCTCACGAGCCGTACCACAGGCCGAGGGCTGGCCGGTCAGGGAGAACGGACTGTTGCCGGGCTCGGAGATCTTGCCCATCAGCAGGTGCACGTTGTAGCAGAGGCCGTTGACCCAGACGCCGCGGGTGTGCTGGTTGAAACCCATGGTCCAGTAGGAGGAGACCTTTTTATTCGGGTCGGCATAGGCCTTGGCCAGCTTCAGCAGCTTCTCCTTGGGCACCTTGGAGAGCTTGGATGCATGCTCCAGTGTGTAGGGCTCGACCGACTTGGCGTACTCCTCGAAGCTGATCTTGCTCAACTTGCCCTTGGCCCGGTTCTTGGCCGCTTTCTCGCGCGGATCCTCAGCACGCAGGCCATAACCGATGTCGGTCGGGGTCTTGGTGAAGTTGACGTGCTTGTCGATGAACTCCTTGTTATAGGCCTTGTTCTGGATAATGTAGTTGGCGATGTAGTTGAGGATCGCCAGGTCGGTCTGCGGCTCGAATATCATGCCGTTGTCGGCCAGTTCGAAACAGCGGTGCTCGAAAGTGGAGAGTACATGGACTTCACAACCGGGCTTGGTCAGACGGGTGTCGGTGAGGCGGGACCAGAGAATCGGGTGCATCTCCGCCATGTTGGCGCCCCAGAGCACGAACACATCGGCGTGTTCCAGATCATCGTAGCAGCCCATGGGCTCGTCGCTGCCGAAGCCGCGCATGAAAGCGCCTACCGCGGAGGCCATGCAGTGCCGCGCGTTGGGCTCCAGGCTGTTGGAACGGAAACCGGCCTTCATCAGCTTGGATGCCGCATAGCCTTCCCAGACGGTCCATTGGCCGGAGCCGAACATGCCAACAGCCTTGGGTCCCTTCTTGCGCGCAGCGACCCACTTTTCGGCCATGGTCTTGAACGCCTCGTCCCAGGAGATCTCTTCAAATTTGCCGTTCTTGTCATATTTACCATTGGTCTTGCGCAACAGCGGTTTAGTCAGACGATCCTGTCCATACAGGATCTTCGGCAGGAAGTAACCCTTGATGCAGTTCAGGCCTTTATTTACGGGTGCGTCGGGGTCACCCTGACATGCCACCACCTTGCCGTCTTTGACCCCCATCAGCACGCTGCAGCCGGTGCCGCAATAGCGACAGGCAGCCTTGTCCCAGCGAATACCGTCATCACCTTCCGCCGCCGTAGCGGTGTTAATCACTGGCAAAGTAACACCCGCCACCGTGGCCGCAGCGGCAACAGCGTTGCTCTTAATAAAATCACGTCTAGTTAATTTCACGGTTCATTTCCTCCATCGACTCTTCACCACCATAGTGATAAATCAAAATCGTGTTGACCACGCCATCCACATCTCTCAGTGCATTCATGGTGTCTGATACGGGAGAGATATCCTCTCCCTGGTCTTCCACAGTGACAATCAGCTTATCGGCCTGCTGACCACCATGGACTTCGACACCCTCGAAAGCTTCCAAGCGAGAGGAAACCACCGTTCCCATTTCCGGCTTGGTGTGAACGACAAGACTGCAAATATTCATGGAAAGGTTCTTCCCCCTAATCAGCTAGGCCGCTTTCTCAGAAGATTGCGGCTGTATGTTGACGGATTGCGATGGGCAGACACTAAAACACTCGCCACACCCACTACATAATTCTAAATTGATCGTTGGTTTTGCCCTACCACCTGTTTGTAACTGAAAATGGATTGCAGATTCCTCACATCGTTCGCCACAAATCCTACAGACAACACCATTCTTGGCGAGGCAGTCATCCTTTATTTTAATTGAGAGGGACCAGGGCAGTTGCTCGAGGTTTGAAGAAAAGGCCAGTGCGCCATATCCACAGACTTTGACGCAGTCACCGCAAAAAGTACAAAAACCTCGCTTGAAATCGATCTGAGGAAACCCACCTCTCCCACGCTGGATGATTTTTTGCTGACACTTCGTTATACAGTCATCACAGCGAGCACACTGTTCAAGAAATATTTCTTCGGGCTTGGACCAGGGCGGCCTGATTTGGACATGGTCACCCCGTAGGTCGCCTCGTAGTAATTGAGTTCTGTTTATCGGTTCCGCCACTGGGACTCCAAGCTGCAAGCTGAGATATTGTGACACTCTACATCCTGTATATCTTTGATACCGATCAATATATGCATCGTTCTCTAAAATAATACAACTCATTCATTTATATGACATATACCTATTTATAACTAGCCTTAATAGAGGTACTGAATACTGGACCCGGCAAGATAAGAATTAATCTACTGAATCAATTCAATTTCGTAATTTGCATCAAAGCTCAGTACAACAATCCAACATGCCTGGTTCTGATTCTCGGGACCCTCGGCGGCAGGAAGCTTGGCGTGGAACCTGCCGGGAAGAATTGATGGTTTGTTCCGATAGTCCGGTCCCGGCGCGTCACGATGCATGAGATCGCAGCACGCTTGTCATTCGTCATAGTTGCTCAACTCCAAACTGTGGGTTTCTACCGCCCCTCCCCCTCCTCCCTCTTCCTCAAGAATAAAAGAATGGGGTCGCTCTCTATTAAAGATTAAGCCGGGGTCATATCCCCCTCGAGAGATATTCCCATCTTCAGACAACAATATCCGTGATATCCATACTGACCAAAATCAAGGCTTCGGAATACAACGATGAAATCGACTCCGAATTGCTTGATTTGCTATATCAGTCCCTGCCCCGCTCAATGGCCGTGGTGGTTGTGAATGCGCTATTGCTGGCCTACATGACCTGGCCGGTAGCTGATCATATGCAGATCATTGCCTGGGCCGGCATGGTGGGTACGCTCTCAATAACCCGCCTGTATGGAGGCCTCCAATACCGAAACAACCCCAACAAATACCCATCCTCAGAGTGGCGGCGCCAGCTCACTTACGGCGCCCTGGGTTTATCCATACTCTGGGGAATGGCAACTCCGTTGTTTGCTGCGGCTGGGGAGAATGAGACCCTGCTGATCCTCGGGTTGGTGCTTGCCGGCATGAGTGCAGGCGCCGCGATGAGCCTGGCGGCATACATTCGCCTGGCATTGACCTATATCTATATTGTCCTTATCCCCTACCTGATCACGCTTTTCCTGAAACCTGACCCTCTCTACCAATCGCTGGGAATCATGGTTATTTTATTTCTGTTGGCCTCAACCACCAGTGCCCAGGCGTACCACCGCACCTTAGTCCAATCACTGTTCAGCCAACGGGTTCTAAGAAAGAATCGACAAGCACTGCAGCAGGTCAATCACGAACTACAGCTCCAGACAGGAACACAGACAGAGGCCCTCAATAGTCTGCGCAAGTTGACCAACTCACTTCTACATGGCCGCGGTGAAGGTGACATCGCGGAGGATGAAGCCGGGCTCGGCCGTCTGATACAGGTCATCGCTGAACTGATACATGAAAAAGAGCGTCTGGGATGGGAGATGGAACGTCAGATACTCGCCATCAATCAGCATATCGTCATCAGTGTTACCGACACTGATGGGACGATCCTTCACGTGAATGACCGATTTTGTGAATTGAGCAGCTACTCACGTAAGGAACTGATCGGCAAGAATCACAGCATCCTCAACTCTGGCCATCACCCGAAGGAATTTTTTCAGGAGATGTGGAAAGACCTCAATGCAGGGCAAGCATGGCATGGCGAACTACACAATCTAGCCAAGTACGGAAGTTTATACTGGCTTTCCACTGATATCGTACCCTTGATGGACGATGATGGAAAAATCAATCAATTTATCGCCATCAGTACGGATATTACCTTTCAAAAAGAGATGCAGGCGGAGCTGAATAACAGCCGCCGCTTCCTGCAAAGCATGACCAAATCCATGGGTGAAGGGGTCTATGCACTCGATCAGGATGGCTATTGCAACTTCCTTAACCCTGAGGCTGAACGTTTGTTGGGCTGGTCTCTCCTGGAACTGTCTCTCACCCCTTTTCATGACGTGGTCCATTTTCAGGATATCGACGGCCAACCGGTCCCGGCCGAGCAGTGTCCCGTTCTCACCCAGCTATCCCAAAAGGAGACCTATCGCTCTGACAATGACTGCTTCATCAGTAAAGATGGCCGTCCTTTTCCCGTCTCGATTACGGCTGTACCCTTACTGGAAGGTGACGCAGTAGTCGGCAGTGTTGCGGTATTTCAGGATGCCACCGAGCGTAAGCATCATGAGACCTTACTGCGGGAAGTGGCAAACCAGGCGGAAGAGGCCAACAGAGCCAAATCGGCCTTCCTCGCCAATATGAGCCATGAGATCCGGACCCCTCTGAACGCCATCATCGGCATGTCTCATCTGGCCCTTCAAACAGACCTGGACCCAAAACAACGCAACTATACGGAGAAGGCCCACCGTGCGGCGGAGTCTCTGCTGGGGCTGATCAACGACATTCTGGATTTTTCCAAGATCGAGGCCGGTAAGATGGAACTGGAGTCAGTCAATTTCTGGCTGGAGGAACAGTTCGACGACCTGGGTGGCGTGCTTGGGTTTCGTGCCGAGGAGAAAGGGCTGGAGATGCTCTTCGATGTGGCGGAAAACGTCCCCCCCGCATTGACTGGCGATCCTCTGCGATTGCGCCAGGTCCTGCTCAACCTCTGTAACAATGCAATCAAATTTTCCGACCAGGGTGAGATTCTGGTCCATGTAAAGCGTGAGTTGATAATGGATGGTCTGATGCTGCATTTCTTCGTGCACGATCAGGGCATAGGTCTGACTCCTGAGCAACAGGGGAAACTATTTGCGCCTTTTACCCAGGCCGACACCTCCACGACCCGTCGCTATGGCGGCACCGGCCTGGGTCTTGCCATCAGCAGACATCTGGTGGAACTGATGGGTGGCAGGATTTGGGTTGAAAGTGAATCGGGAAAGGGCAGCACATTTCACTTCACGGTACGCCTGCAGGAGTGGCTGAATCCCAAACCCTACCGTCAGGATGATGCGAATGCTATCGATATGAAAGGTCTCCGAGTATTGATAGTCGACGATAGTTCGAGTGCACGTGTCATTCTTGGGGCCATGCTGGCGGAACAAGGTATCCAAGTCGAAGCCCAGGCTGATGCCAAAGCCGGCCTGGAGTGCTTGCTCCAGCCGGAACCACCCTATGATCTCCTGTTGCTGGACTGGAAGATGCCCGGCATGGACGGTCCGGAATTTCTTCAGCAGGCGCAGACTCTGATGGGTGACCGTCTACCACTGCTCGTCATTATGAGTGGTCTCGATCCCAAGGAGATACAGCAGACGCTTGAACAGATAGGTCTGCAGCTGACACCAAGCGTTCTGGCTAAGCCGGTTACCACAGAAATTCTCCTGGATACACTCAGGAATGCCCTACGCTCAAAAAACGGGGGGTGCTGCACCGATAACCAGCAACGAAACAACTTCCGCTGCCAGGTCAACAGCTTACGTGGCGCACGAATCCTGCTGGTCGAAGACAACGAATTTAATCAGGAGGTCGCCCGCGAACTTCTTATGGGCGCCGGCATCCAGGTAGAGGTTGCCATACACGGCAGAGAGGCTTTGGAGATGGCCGCCACTGGTGCATACGACGGTGTACTCATGGACTGTCAGATGCCGGTAATGGATGGTTACACCGCAACCCGGCAGCTGCGCGCCATGCGCGGATTTGAGACGTTGCCGATCATCGCCATGTCGGCCAATGCCATGCAGGAAGACCGCAACAATGCAATTGAAGCAGGCATGAATGACTATATCACTAAACCCGTGAACATCCGCTCAATGTTCAGCACCCTGGCAAAATGGATTCAACCTGATACAGCTGCCGTATCCGAGACGCCTTCCCCGCCTGAAACGGATCAGTCTCCCAGGCTGACGCTCAAATTTGAGCACATCGATGGCGAGTCAGGTACGCGTCGTCTCGGTGGTGATCAGCCGGCCTACCTTCGTCTGCTGAAAAAATTTGCCGCCAATCAAGCTGGGGTGATCGACGAGGCCAAGCATGCACTGGAGAAGCAGATAGAGGATCTGCCCTTGCGTCTGATGCATACCCTCAAAGCAACCGCCGGCAGTATCGGCGCGAAGAGATTACAGGCCCTGGCGACAGCGGCGGAGAGCGCCATCAAAACGGATCCTCATCTGCGGCACCTGCCCCAGGAGGATGATCTGAGAAAAGAGATGTCACTCGTTCTCACGGATATCGCCTCGGTCGCTTCAACGATAACCATTGAACAGAGCGATACGCCAGTCGATAGTGAAACCACCACGAGATTGCTGCGGGAACTCGCCGTCCGTCTGGACGAATACGACGCGGAAGCCCAGGAAACCATGGATCAACTGATGCTTACAAAGCTTGATCCCGCGCAAGCAAGCCAGTTGAAAGCGGTATCCAGGGCGGTGGATCACTATGACTTCGAACAGGCCGCCATCCAACTGAAACCCCTTCTGGAGATGGACGGTGAATAGTAACGACAACAGATCGTTAATTCTTGCCGTCGATGATATTCCGGAAAACCTGGATGTGATCAAGGGGGCGTTAGGTAATGAATATAACCTCCGCATAGCCATCAACGGGGAATCCGCCCTACGGGCCATTGCGGAGAAACGTCCGGACCTGATCCTGCTGGATATCATGATGCCCGGCATGGACGGATATGAGGTCATGCGGCGTCTGAGACTCGCCACAGACACGAGTGATATCCCCGTCCTGTTCGTAACCGCCATGGGGACGGAAACCGCAGAGATTCGAGGGCTTTCGCTTGGCGCGGTTGATTACATCACTAAACCTATTGTACCCGAAGTATTACGCGCCAGGGTGGCTACCCATCTCGCCTTATTGAATACCCGCCGCGAGCTGGAAACCAAACAAAGGCAACTGCAGGAAGAGAAGCGGCTGATTGAGGAGATTGTATTGCGCATGCATGACGCCAATGAATTTGACGGCCGGTACATGCGCTGGGAAAACGCCTCACTAGAGGTTACCTGTGGTGATTTAGTACTTTCAGCCTTTCGCTCAGACGGCACTCAGTATGTCATTCTTGGTGACTTCACCGGGCATGGCCTGCCTGCCGCTGTGGGTGGCCCTCTGGTGTCGTATGCTTTTTATACAATGACCCGCGCAGGTAAACCACTTGCGGATATCCTCTCCACCATCAGTCAGATACTCATACAACGTCTTCCGGTGAATATATTCATGGCCGCCGCGGGGCTTGAGATCTCGCCAGAACGCAGTCACGTCCGGTTGTTCAATATGGGCCTGCCTGACATTCTGGTATGTACAGGAGATGCATGGGTACCCTATAAATCGAACGCACCGCCCCTGGGTATCATAGAGTTTGATAGCTACAGCGGCTGCAATTTTGCATTGACCCCGGACAGCACCATCTATCTGCTGACTGACGGCATCAGTGAAGCAACGGATAGCAACGATACGATGTTTGGACAGAAACGTCTGGAGCAAAGTCTAACAGCCTGTCTGAAATATGATCATCCACTGCGTAGCGTCATCGCTGACGCCCTGAATCACTCTGCCGATAACAGGCAGAGTGATGACATGACACTGGTCGAAATCACCGCTCTGGAAAGACCAATAATCAGTCAGCAGGGAAGTGGACGAAGATGACCCAGACAAACGAAAAGCATCGCATCCTGGTGGTAGACGACGCACCGGAAAATATCGATGTCATCAAAGGCATACTGACGCCGGAATACGCCATTCGCGCAGCCACCGGCGGGTCACTCGCGCTGAAGATCATCGAAAAGCAACGCCCGGATCTGATCCTGCTGGACGTCATGATGCCGGATATGGATGGCTATGAAGTCTGCCGCATCCTCAAGGCCGCCCCGGCAATCATGACGATACCAGTGATCTTCGTCAGTGCGCTGTCAGAGGTAGAAGACGAGCAGAAAGGTTTCGACATGGGTGCGGTGGACTACATCACCAAGCCGGTACAGCCGGCTGTCATCAAGGCCAGGGTGAGAACCCATCTGGCGCTGGCCAATCAGCAACAGTCCTGCCTTGAAAAAGTAGCTGCACGCACCCAGGAGCTGGAATGCTCCCAGCGCGCCGCCATCTATATGCTGGGAGAGGCAGGCCATTTCAACGATACGGACACAGGGGTGCATATCTGGCGCATGGCTGCCTATGCCGGCACCCTGGCTCGCGCCATGCACTGGCCCGTAGGCAAGGCGAAGCTGTTGGAACTGGCCGCTCCCATGCATGATACCGGCAAGATCGGCATCCCGGACGCCATCCTCAAGGCGCCACGAAAGCTGACTCCGGATGAGTGGGAGGTCATGAAGACCCATGCTGAACTCGGTCATCGCATCCTGAGTAAAAGTCAAACCCAGGTTTTTCAACTGGCCGCCGAGGTTGCGCTTTACCATCACGAAAAGTGGGATGGCAGTGGTTATCCTCAGGGTCTCTCTGGTGAGGCAATTCCCGAATCAGCCCGTATCGTAGCCATTGCCGATGTCTTCGATGCACTGACCATGCGCCGTCCCTATAAAGAGCCCTGGTGCGTTGAGAAGGCGATTGCGAATCTACAGCAAGATGCCGGCACGCATTTCGACCCAAAACTGGTCAGACAATTCATGGATATCACTCCGGAAATACTGCAAATCAAGGCGCAGTGGGACAATCAAGAGGGCAGCGAGCTCGAGAAGCTGATTTTTGAAATGCCAGGAACTGCCTCTTCCTGTGGTTGATATGAATACTTTCGGGATGCTTATCACCTGAAACCAAGATGGGCAGTGAACTCTGGATGGAAAGCAAAGAGGGAATCTGTTGCGCCCCCTCACCGCATGATCACTCCGCCAATACGTGAATAGATAGTTTGTAACCAATATTATGATAGATATCCAAGACCTGAACATTGAGAGTCTGACGGAGGAGTACCATATCCCTCCGAAACCGGAGATTCTTACAAAATTACATGGCCTCATGAAGAATGAGCCCCCCGACATCCGCTCTATAGCCGACCTGATCGCAGAAGACGTGGGACTCTCCGCGGAAGTTCTAAAGACCATCAACTCTGCCTTCTTCGGTATGCGGGGCCAGGTATCAGACATCCGCCAGGCTGCCATCCTGTTGGGCCCACCAGGCGTTGCCAATTTGGTATCCGCCTTGGAACTGCGCCGGAGTATGACGCAAGATGTCTGCATCTCCCTGCAACGGTTCTGGGACTGTGCGGCGGACGTGGCCCGTGGCTGTGTGCTGATCGGCCATCACCTCGATCTGAGAATTCCCTCCGAAGATCTCTATACCACAGGCCTGTTTCATGATTGTGGCATCGTTATCATGGCGGCAAAGCACCCGGAGTACATGCAGGTTTTAATTGAAGTGAACAGCGACTATGAACATTCCATGCCGCAGATAGAAGGCAACTATTACGAGACGGATCACACCAGGATGGGCTATCTGATAACAAAAGAATGGGGGCTACCTGAAGTTATCTGCCAAGCGATCCTGCAGAACCATGAAAGGGATATCTGGACAAGCTGCCACGACGGTCAACTAAAACGGATCGTTGCCGTGCTCAAACTTGCAGAAAATATGGCCGACAGACATCGCAGACAATGCGAAAATCCAGACTGGCCGCACCATCGGGATTCTGTGCTGCGAATGTTGGATATCGACGATGCAGAATGCAAAGTATTGGAGCAGAAATTTCAGGAAAGTTGATCGATCAGCCGGCCATGGGTGAGGGTTTTTCTACTTCAAGAGCAGGAATACCGCAAACCCCGCCCATGAGGCGATCAGCAATAACCATGGCGCAATACTTTGCTTGTATTTTATCACCTCAACGTTTTCCACTTCTCCCTGTTGGCCCTCTCCCTGTTGAGCAGTAACTTTTTTCAGCTGCTTATCGAGCTCTCTGGCTTTTATTTTGTACTGTTTTTTATACTGATCTATGCCTTTCTGAATACCCTGGGCAATCAATTTGGTCTGTTCTTTTGTTTGTCCGGGTTTTTGTGTGCCCCGGGCAATTTTCATCGCTTCGTCCTGAGTCTGGCTGGAAACTTGTTTAGTCTTAGAATATTTAGCCATTTTTTTACTTATCTGCACTTGCCGCTTATTGATCCAAACGAATACTCTACCAGTATTCCGTCCATGATATTTTCACCCTCATCCTAACCTTCCCCCTCCAGGGGCAAGGAATCAAACATTGCTGTCTGCTGAGCTTTTTACCACCGAGAAAAATTGCTCAACTACCGCAAAAAAACAGGGTCTGCCTTTTACCAGGCAGACCCTTGTTAAAGTCTGATAACTGCAAAGCCTAACGATCAGAATTCGATATCATATGGATCATGTCCAGAAGGGTCAGGCCATGCTGGATCTTCGGGCCAACATCTTGGGTATTCTGTATTGGTTTTCATGATACTTCTCCTTAACGCCTTTGCTGAATATGAAGCATCTACCATGCCATATCAGCAACCAATTGATTTTACTAAATTATCAATCACGCACTCGCGTTAAGCCCAAGCAAATGTAAAACATCTCGACGCAGCTTGGCCAATTTTTTGTCATCTGCATGAAAAATCAATGCCAGACGAACTCCATCTCTCTGTATTTCAAAGAAATATCGGAAAAGGATGTTACGTTAAATATGTCGACAGTCAGGCGGATTTCTTAGTGTTACAGCTTACCTTATCTGGTACTGGTGAGAATCGCCCTATTATTCACAGGCTGTATCTTTCTCGCATTCGGCCCGATAATACTTTTGTAATGGTTTATTTCATCCCATGAAACCCTGATGGGAGTCTTGAACACAATCCATTTTACATCTTCAGTACAGGGTGGCCTGGTTTCTGAGCCCTGGTATAGATAATAACTTCGATCAACCGGCAACAGGAACATGGCATTGATTCCAACCCGACGATTTCGCCTTTGTGATTTCACCTCTGGGACATTATCCCATATTCTAGCAAGCGTGAAGTTCTTTCTATGCCCTCCATTGACAGGGATAGCCACGATAAGCGGCTCACCCGCTGAACTGAGATGATGTAGATGAATCTCCATATCAGCCGTTCTGCCCCGAAAACTGTGTTCTCCTGGTGTATGAAAATCAAAGCCCAGAAATCTGTACCACTTATCTCCGACCTTCAATGTACTGCCTGAATCGTAATTGAGCCATAACTGCTTCGGTTTACGATGGATAGATGTCATGCTGGTGCGATAACTGAATTTCAGTGCTGGCAGATGTGCATAGCTGGCTTCACTGATGTCTACCGGCGACTGTAGAGACCCGGCCCCACATGTCGCATAAGCATCAGAGAGCGTTGACCAGTTTGTCGGACCTGTCTCACCATCATAACTCCAGCCTGCCGATTCCCAATCAGGGATAGTTCCTGGATTCGAATCTCTTGCAAAAGACGGATGTGACAACAGCAAAAGGATAAGAAAATTGAGAATAAGTTTCAGTGGATAAATATTCATTGTCATTCCGGACACCTCATACCATCATGTATTTAGTTAGTACTCCGTCAAGGTCGTATTGACGGAGTACTCGTTTGTCAGGAACTCAATGTTCGTCCTTGACAGCTTTTGCACTCTCACTACTCCTGGCGACAGCGATACTTGTCAGACTCTTACCAGCACTGACGCAACCCAAAGGGATGATCACCAGGGTCAGTACGGTAGAAACAAACACGCCAAATAGCAAAGAGACAGCCATTCCCTGAAAGATTGGATCTGTGAGTATAACCGATGCACCACCCATCAATGCAAAGGCAGTAATCATGATTGGACGGGTCCGGGCTTTGCATGAGAGCAGAACGGCCTCACGCACATCTATACCCCTGCGCACCTCTTCAACGGCAAAATCCACCAGCAGGATGGAATTACGCACGATAATGCCGGCCAGTGCGATAAAACCGATCATCGAGGTGGCGGTAAACTGGGCATTGAAGATCAGATGTCCAGGCACTATACCCAACAACGTCAGCGGGATGGGCGCCATGATAATGGCCGGCACCAGGAAATTCCCGAACAGACCAACCACCAGCATATAGATCAGGATCAGCGCCACCGCGAATGCAGCGCCCATATCACGAAAGGTCTCATAGGTTACGGTCCATTCTCCAGACCATTCGAAACTGGAAAGTCCATTATCTTCCGGGGGCCCGGTCATGGCGCCAGCGAGAGTCACTCCATCCGGAGTCACATAATCCTGCAGTGCCTCATCCACCCTCAGCATGGGATAGATAGGCGCACCGAGGCGCCCCACCGCGTCACCCACCACATACTCCAGAGGGCGTAGATCCTTATGGTAAATCGTGGATTCTTCCGGCGACTTCATGAAGTATCCAAGCTCCGCTAATGGCACACTCAGTCCTTGAGGGCTGGGAATGGGAAGATCCGCCAAGGCCTGGGGATTGGCGCGCAGCGAGAGCGGCGCCTGCATGACGATCCAGGTCGCTTCCAGGGCCGAACCCTCCCGCACATCGGCAATCTTATAACCACCCATGGCGGCAGACAGGGCCTCGATGATCGTGCTGTTTGAAATCCCCTGGATTGAAGCCTTCTGGGTGTTGATCTTGAAATGCCATGACTCATAAGGCTCGTTCATATAGTTGTCGACATCCGCCAAGCCATCCACCGACTCGAAGATTCCAGTCATTTTTTTCGCCACTTCCCTGCGGGTCTTGGCATCCGGCCCATAGATCTCCGCCACCACCGACTGCAATACCGGCGGCCCCGGAGGCATTTCGGCAACGGTTATCCGGGCGCCCTCCGTCCAGGCAATGGGGGTGAGGATCTCACGCGCCTCTTCAGCCAGCTCGTGACTGCTGCGGGAGCGCTTCTTCTTGTGGGTCAACTGTACCTGAATCTCTCCCTGCCACGGCTCCTGACGCAGATAGTAGTGACGCACCATGCCGTTGAAATCAAACGGCCGGGCGGTACCCGCATAGGTCTGCAGGGCAACCACTTCGGGTATATCACGCAAGGCCTCGGCCAGCTCACGGGCCAGATTGGAAGTGCTGGGTAAGGCAGTGCCTTCCGGCATATCGATGATGACTGCAAACTCCGGTTTGTTGTCGAACGGCAGCATCTTCACGGTGACCGCGGTGGTGTAGAACAACGCACAGACAGCAAAGAAGACCACCACCAGCCCAGCAAGGAAACCATAACCAGCCAGGCGATTATCCAGTAGTGGAGGCAGTACCTTGCGGAACAATTTATCCAGCTTCTCGTTGGTGGCGTGCTCTTTTTCCTCCGCCTTGCGCAGTTTTGCCAAGGAGGGTCTGATACGCATCGCCAGATAGGAGGTAAAGGCAAATGCGGCAAACAGTGAGATGATCATCGCAATGGAGCCGAGAATGGGTATAGGCGCCATATAGGGCCCCATCAGACCGCTGACGAAGGCCATCGGCAGCAGGGCCGCCACCACGGTAAAGGTTGCCAGAATCGTGGGATTACCCACCTCGCGCACCGCATCCACCGCCACATCGGTCGCGGTATTGCCGGCAATCAGCCAACGCCGGTAGATGTTCTCCACCACCACAATGGCGTCATCCACCAGAATACCGATGGAGAAGATCAGCGCAAACAGCGAGACCCGGTCGATGGTTAAGCCCATCACGAAGGCGGCGAACACCGTCATCAGGATCACCACGGGGATCACCACAGTGACCACGACAGCCGGTTTCCAGCCCAATGCCCACCAGACCAGGATGGTGACGATACCGGTGGCAACGACCAGTTTGAACAGCAGATCGTTGACCTTGTCCTGTGCTGTTTCACCATAGTTGCGGGTCACCTCCACCTTCACCTGCTCCGGAATGAGCCGCCCTTTCAGAGACTCGACCATGCTCAGGATATCGTTGGCGACAGTCACCCCGTTACTGCCCTGCTTCTTGGCAATCGCCACGGTCACGGCCTGTTCACCGTCTGCCGGAGTCTCATCACCGAAGGTCTCTGCATAGGCAGGGCCCGTGTAGTAATTGACGTAGTTGTCCGCATCCTGGATGGTGCGCGTGACCCGGGCCACATCTCTCACATAAACGGGCCGCCCATCAACCACGCCAACCACCAGATTTCCCACCTGGTTGGCGCTGCTCAGAAAGCTACCGGCATAGACGCGCAATGAACGATTGTCCGCCTCGGCCCGGCCGGTAATATTTTCCGCATTGGCGCCACGAATCACATTCGCTACCTGCTCAGTGGTCACCCCGGAACCCGACAGTTTGTTGGGCAGGATCTCCACCCGTATCTCCTCGCTCTGGCCACCGACCACGAAACCCTGACCGGTGTTGGGGATACGGTTCATCTGTTGCAACAGATTCAAGCCCAGACGACGCAGACTACCGCCATCCAGTTCATCGGAACGCAGGGTAAGGCTCACCACCGGCACATCGTCGATGCCTTTCACTTTCACCAGTGGGGGCCTCTGCACCCCTGCAGGTATCTTGTCCAGGTTGGAGGCCACCTTGTCATGCACCTTGATGAGAGAGGGTCCCGCCTCCTCACCAACCTTGAAGCGGATAGTCACCACACCCTGACCCCGGGCGCTGGCTGAGTAGACATGCTTGACCCCGGGAATCTCGCTCATGATCCTTTCCAGGGGTTCTACCGCCATGTCCGCCACCTGAGCTGCAGACGCGCCGGGGTAAGACAAAAAGATGTCGATCAAGGGTACTGAGATCTGTGGATCTTCCTGACGTGGAGTGGCCATCAGGCCCAGGATGCCCATCGCCAACATGGCGAGAAACAGCAGGGGTGAAAGTGGTGAATGGATAAAGGCCTGTGCGGTCTTGCCCGCCAGGCCCAGATTTTCTTCCGGGTTTGGATTATCGCTCTGGGACATAGCGTTATTCTTAATTAGTTATTTTCAGCGGAGTTCGGTTTCGCGACAGACTCTTTCACCTGCACAC
>JBDLIT010000029.1:0-34968 GCA_039714735.1 Pseudomonadota bacterium | reverse complement strand
ATGAAGCCCTGATTCTTCACCGAGGGCTCGCCCAGAGGACCATGTATCACGTACACACCCTCAGTGATCAGGTCAGCGGGATAGTCCGGCAGGGCCGGCCCACGCGCCAACGCAAAGCCTGAAACGCTAAAATAACCGCATACAACAAACAGAAGAAATTGCTTGATCATGATTCGACTCCAACCTTGTATTTGTTATCTAAACACCCAGAAAGGCAGTCAGGTATAGGAAGTATGAACCTACCTTTCGACAACCAACCCCTCTAAATTCTCAGGTTTCCAGCCAGAAAGTCACCGGTCCGTCATTCACCAGTTCCACCTGCATGTCGGCGCCGAACACGCCACACCCGACCGGGGTGTGAATTGTCCGCGCAGCTGCAACCAGATGATTGAACAGCTGCTCTCCTTCATCTGGAGTGGCCGCTCTGGAAAACCCGGCTCGGGCACCTTTACGGGTGTCGGCCGCCAAGGTGAACTGGGGAACCAGCAGGAGCCCGCCCCCAATATCCCGCAGACTCAGATTCATCCGGCCAGCATCGTCAGGAAAGACCCGATAACCCAGCAGACGCTCCAGCAGGCGCTCGGCCTTTGCTTCATCATCACCGCGCTGCACCCCAATCAGGACCAACAGACCCGTTGTCGTCTCAGCAACAATTTCACCCTCGATACGCACCCGGCCTTCAGTGACCCGCTGCAGCAGACCGATCATCCTAGTTGCCGGGCGAAACGATCCGTGGCCTCCACCAGGGCGCTGCGAATCCTCGGCTCAGCCGCTGAGTGACCTGCATCCGCGATCACCCGCAGTTCACTGTCCGTCCAGGCTTGATGTAACTCCCAGGCCGAGGTCATGGGACAGATCAGATCATAACGTCCCTGGACGATGACCCCTGGGATACCGGACAGCTTATGGGCATCTTCCAACAGCTGATTGGACCGCAGAAAGGCCTGATTGACAAAATAGTGGCATTCGATTCGCGCAATACTCAGTGCAGTATGCGGATCGGAAAAAAAATCGACCACCGCCTCATTCGGCAGCAGACTGGCTGTCCGTCCCTCCCACTTCGACCATGCCTTGGCGACCGCCATACGTTTGATTTCATCATCACCAGTGAGGAGCCGATGGTAGGCAATTAACAAGTCATGTCGGTCGGCTTGCGGGATTGGAGCAAGAAAATCCTGCCAATAATCGGGGAATATCCGGCTTGCCCCCTGCTGGTAAAACCAGCTGATTTCCTCATCCCGGCACAGAAAAATCCCGCGCAGGATCAGCCCCATAACCCGCGACCCATGAGTCTGCGCATAGGCAAGCGCCAGGGTCGAACCCCAGGAACCCCCAAAAAGCAGCCATCGATCCACCCCCAGGCGTGACCGTATGCGCTCTATATCTTCAACCAGATCCCAGGTGGTGTTGCCGGTCAGTTGTGCATGAGGCGTGGAGCGACCCGCTCCCCTCTGGTCAAACAGGATGATTCGATACTTTTGCGGATCAAAGAAACGCCGATGATACTCCTCGCAGCCAGCCCCCGGTCCGCCATGCAGAAACAGCACCGGGATACCTTCGGGGTTCCCTGCCTCTTCCAGATAGAGGGTATGATGGTTATCTACGCTGAAACGCTGCCGGGAATAGGGGCTGATGGCTGGGTAGAGGTCAAACATGAGTAATCTCGTGGTTATATGTAGGACTCGTCCTACATAAGATAAGGAATTCTCCGACTTTAAAATTTCTTTATTTGTGAAATCCTATAGTTGTCGTCATCACGGATGACCCACAGGAAGATAATAGCTCAGGAGAGCGCCAGGGACAGACAGCTTTGCCAACCAAGCCGACGACTATAACCCGACTGCATGGATTGCAGCCGGGTTTTTTTATGCGTCCTCGAAAATGATCCGTTTATTGTCCACGGGAGGCGCGTTTCCGCTCGAACTCCTTGAGATGTTTCTTGCGGATGCGGGTCGCACTGGGGGTAATCTCCACCAGCTCGTCATCCTCGATAAACTCCAGGGCCTGTTCCAGACTGAACTTCAGCGGTGATGTCAGCATGATGGCATCATCCTTGCCCGATGCCCGAACATTGGTGAGCTGTTTGCCCTTCAACGGGTTGACCACCAGATCGTTGTCCCGAGAGTGGATACCGACAATCTGCCCTTCATAGACCTCATCACCCGGTGTGGCAAACATCCTGCCCCGCTCCTGCAGATTGAACAGTGCGAATCCCAGGACCTTGCCCTGACCATTCGAGATCAGCACCCCATTCTTGCGTGGTGCAATACCGCCATGCTGCGCGGGACCATAGTGGTCGAAGACATGATAGATCAGACCGGTACCCGAGGTGCTGGTCATGAATTCGGTCTGAAACCCGATCAGACCGCGTGAGGGAATAATGTAGTCAAGGCGCACCCGGCCCTGACCATCCGGCAGCATATCCTTCAGCTCGCCTTTGCGCGCACCCAGCGCCTCCATGATGGAGCCCTGATGCGCATCCTCTACGTCCACTGTGAGCTGTTCATAAGGTTCGCAGACCTCGCCATCGATCTCGCGGAAGATCACCTCCGGGCGCGAGACGGCCAGCTCGTAGCCTTCCCGACGCATACTCTCCAAAAGCACCGAGAGGTGCAGCTCACCCCGTCCGGAGACCTTGAACTTCTCCGGGTCGGGACCCTCCTCCACCCGCAAGGCCACATTGTGAATCAACTCCCGCTCCAGGCGCTCCTTGAGCTGCCGGGAGGTCAGATACTTGCCCTCCTTGCCGGCAAAGGGCGAGGCATTGACCTGGAAGGCCATGGAGACCGTGGGTTCGTCCACTGCCAATGGCGGCATCGCCTCCACGTTATCGGGGGCGCACAGGGTATCGGAAACATTGGGCGCCTCCATGCCGGTGATCGCGATGATGTCGCCCGCAGACGCCTGCTTCACCTCGCTGCGTTCCAACCCCAGGTAACCGTAGACCAGGCCGATCTTCGCCTTGTGCGCATCGCCATCATACTTTACCACGACCACCTGCTGGTTCGGCCTCACCGAGCCCCGGGTGACCCGGCCCACGGCGATGGCGCCCACGTAGCTGTTGTAGTCCAGGTTGGAGATCTGCATCTTGAAGGGGCCATCCAGGTCCACTTCGGGCACCGGACAGTGTTCGATGATCGCTTCGAACAGCGGGGTCATGTTCCCATCCCTCACCGTGTCTTCCTGCCCGGCATAGCCATTGATGGCAGAGGCGTAGATGATGGGGAAATCGAGCTGTTCATCACTGGCGCCGAGACGGTCGAAGAGTTCGAACACCTGATCGATGACCCACTCCGGCCGTGCGCCGGGCTTGTCGATCTTGTTCACCACCAGAATTGGCCGCAACCCATGGTCGAAGGCCTTCTGGGTGACGAAACGGGTCTGGGGCATCGGCCCTTCCTGGGCATCCACCAGCAACAGCACGGAATCGACCATCGACAGCACCCGCTCCACCTCACCGCCGAAATCGGCATGGCCGGGGGTATCGACGATATTGATACGGTAACCATTCCAGTCGATGGCGGTATTTTTGGAGAGGATGGTAATTCCCCGCTCCCTCTCCTGGTCGTTGGAGTCCATCACCCGCTCCACCTCGCCGAAGCGTTCTCCCAGGGTGCCGGACTGTTTCAACAGTTCATCCACCAGGGTGGTCTTGCCATGATCGACATGGGCGATGATGGCGATATTACGCAGATGAGAGATGTCTGATCGGGTTTCCATAATTAAATACTGCTCTGAGGGGATTTCATAGGACCGCATCCGGTCGAAAGGCGCGCACTATAACCTTCCCGGGGCTTTACTTAAACCGAATCTTTGGTCATGTTGGATAAGGGACATCATGGCTTTAGATCGACTGCGGCATCAGCCGGGGAGTAACTAGGTAAAGCCGGATCGATGAAATTATAAGCGCCCGATTTGATCCAACCAGATTTAAGACCCTATTACCCAGCTATTTTGTGATTAAACGATAAACGCTACAATCAGGAATACTGGGAAAAACAATAAGATGGAATAACTTAATCAAGAAATAAATGCATATTATGCGACAAGCCTGCAACATTATTCATATTTCATCCTTACCCACAGATACTGTGGATAACTCTGTTGAAAAAGGTGGTGCAAACCCGTGGAACCTGCACAGCCGCTGTGTTTTTATTAAATTGTCAAAAAAATGACCAATTCTGACATTTCCTTATATATCATTCTGTTACAGTAGTTCAGCTGGTCCAATGGGAATTGGACGATCCCAACTGAGACAGTTGGAGTCAAAACAAGACCAATGTGTATAAATGACGGGGAGTTGGGAAATCGATACCAGAATCTAATTAAGGAAAATCTTCCTTGTTGTTATTCAGAACTTTGATTTTTAACAATCAATCACTATCAAATGGAATATTAATGATTTCCAATAATCGAATGGTTTGAGAAACTTCTATTGCTTGCACTTTTTTCTAATAACAGACAGGATAGCTTGATCTTCGCAGATATACTTAAAAATACCGGATCTACGGATCGCTCTGTAGCTACCGGCAACTGCATTCCAGAAACAGAGAAGTTAGCTGTACTATGAATCCTTCTGATCTAGACCCCCTGCGCGAACATCTGGCGTCTCGGATAATCGGCCAAAAAGACTTTATCGACAGCATGCTGATCTGCCTGTTGAGTAACGGTCACCTACTGATAGAAGGCCTGCCCGGACTGGCTAAAACCACTGCCGTCAAGGCCATGGCTGACGCTTTGGAAGGGGATTTTCACCGTATCCAGTTCACTCCCGACCTGTTGCCCTCGGACCTGATCGGCACCGATATCTATCGTCACGAGAAAGGCGAATTCGAATTTCGTCAGGGTCCTATCTTCCACAATGTCGTACTGGCAGACGAAGTCAACCGGGCGCCTGCCAAAGTGCAGTCAGCTCTGCTTGAGGCGATGGGTGAGCACCAGATAACCGTTGGCCTGAAAACCTATCCTCTATCGCAACTTTTCATGGTCCTGGCCACCCAGAATCCAGTGGAGCAGGAAGGCACCTACCATCTGCCTGAGGCCCAGCTCGACCGCTTCCTGATGCAGGCAAATGTTGAATATCCAAGCCGGGAGGAGGAGTTGCAGATCCTCGATCTGGATAGTAATCAGATGAAAGAGGAGCCCAAGGCTCCGGAGAAGAAGCTCTCGCAACACGATCTGTTTGCAATACGCAAAGAAGTGGCGGAGCTCTACCTCGATCCCAAATTGAACAGCTATATCGTGGACCTGGTCCAAGCCAGCCGTAAACCCAAGGCCTACGATAAAGATCTGGCCCGCTGGTGCCGCTTCGGCGCCTCACCCCGCGCCAGTATTGCCCTCGCCCGTTGCGCCCGCGCGCGGGCCTGGATGGATGGCGAAGAGTTCGTCGCACCCCACCATATCCAGTCTGTGGCGCCACCCATTCTGCGGCACCGGGTACTGCTGACCTTCGAGGCGGAAGCGGAAGGCATCACCACTGACGACTTCCTTTCCCGTCTGCTGGACATGGTCGCCATCCCCTAACGGAGGTCCGGCTTCCGTATGAGCCTCTATCCCCACATCGATGATCTGCTGGAGCTGCGCCATCAGGCCCATACCCTGGGCCTGGCCTCGCATCACCTGGTAAATTCCAGCTTCAGCGGTCTGTATGCCTCAGTGTTTCGCGGCACCGGCCTCGATTTCGAGGAGGTGCGCGAATATCGTGAGGGCGACGACATCCGCAATATGGAGTGGAATGTCACTGCACGCACCAACGTGCCCCATCTGAAGATCTTCCGCGAAGAGCGGGAACGCAGCGTAGTGCTGTGTGTCGACAAGGGACCGCACATGAACTTCGGCACCCGCGGCACCTTCAAGTCGATACAGGCCGCCAAGGCCACCGCCCTGCTGGGCTGGGCTGCCGCCCGCCTGCATGACCGGGTGGGCGGGATGCTGTTCGGCGATGCCGGCGAGGGCATGCAGTACTTCCGCCCCACCAAGGACCGTCGCGCACTCTGGCGGCTGTTGCACTCCCTTACCGGTGAGGGCAGTACCGAGAAACGCACCACCGACTGCCTGTCAGAGGCATTGCAGAGAGCAGACCGGGGCACCGCCACCGGTTCGCTGATCTTTGTCATCGCCGATTTGAACCGCGAAATCGCCGCCCTGGAACAGACCCTGGGCCGGCTCTGCCAGCACCACACCCTGGTGCTGTTGCCGGTGGACGATCCGGCCGAACGGGAAATCCCCGATATGGGACAGGTGACCTTCACCAGCCCCGACGGTGAGACGGTCGAGATCGACACCCGTGATGCGAAGGCCCGCAATCATTACCGAAACGTCTGGGAGCAGCGCCGCGAAGGTCTCAAACTGATGACCAGCCGCCTGGGTATCCCGCTGATGCCGATCAGTACCGATGAAGAGATCCACACCGCCTTGACCAATGGCCTGGCCCGCCACTTCGGGAGGCGCTGAGCGGCATGGATCCCCTACGCGACATCCATGGTATTGATCCCGCTTCCTGGTGGCCGCCGGCGCCAGGCTGGTGGCTGGCGCTACTCGGCGCGCTGCTTTGCGGCCTGCTGATCTGGTGGATATGGCGCCAGCGCCGTCTCTACCCGCTGGGACGCTGGCAGAAAGACGCCCGCAGACGCCTGGTCAGGCTGAAACGGCAGCTCCAGTACGCCCCCACCAAAGAGGTCGCCAGCGAACTTTCCGAGCTGCTGCGGCGCATCGCCATCGCCCGCTGCGGTCGCACCAAGACCGCTGCCCTGAGCGGTCAGACATGGCTCGCCTGGCTGCAAAACAATGACCGCTCCGGCTTTGACTGGCGGGAGAATGGCCAGTTGCTGCTGCATCTGCCCTATGCACCACCGGACCGGGAGAGCGACCGGGCATCTGTGGGCCGACTGATCGATGCGGCCATCCGCTGGGTCAGCGAGGAGGCGTGCCATGTTTGAATTCCACTGGCCCTGGATGGCCCTGCTGTTACTGCTGCCCCTGTTGGTGCGTTATTTCTGGCCACATCCGGCCAGTGCGCAGAATGAGTTGACTGAAGGGCGGCAAACGACACTCCTGCATCCCTCGCTGGTCCATCTGCAGGAGGCATTTCAGACCCATACGCCGAAGGCGCCCCTCGCGGTGCGCATCTACCAGTGGTTGTTGATCCTGCTCTGGGTATGCCTGGTGCTGGCGTTGATGCGCCCGCAATGGCTTGAACCCTATACCGAAAACCGCACCGCAGGCTATGACCTGATGCTGGCGGTGGATGCCTCCCATTCGATGAATGCCCTCGACTTCACCCTCAAAGGTCAGCAGGTCAGCCGCATGCAGGTGGTCAAGGGCGTGGTCGGTAAATTTATCGAAGGCCGCCAGGGTGACCGGATCGGGCTGGTGATCTTCGGCAGCCAGGCCTATGTGCTTTCGCCACTCAGTTTCGACCGCAGAGCGGTCAGCAGTCTGTTGAGCAGTGTCATCCCGAGGATCGCCGGCGACGGCACCGCGATGGGTGATGCACTGGGACTGGGAGTAAAAAAGCTGCGCGAGCGGCCGGAGGGCTCCCGGGTGATGCTGCTGATCGCCGACGGGGAGAACACCGCAGGCGTCATCCCGCCCCTCAAGGCCGCGCAACTGGCCGCCCGCGAAGGCATTCGGATCTACAGCATCGGGGTCGGCAGCAACCGCGATGAGGTGCCGATCATGGAGAACGGCCGGGTCATCTACCGGGATGACCTGGGCTTCAATGAAGAGGTCATGCGTGAGATCGCGGAGACCAGCGGCGGCGCCTATTTTCGCGGCACAGACACCGAGGCATTGGAGCAGATCTACCAGAAGATCGACGAATTGGAAAAGACCGAGGCGGAATCCAGGACCGTGTTCATCCCCAGCCCCCTCTATCACTGGCCCCTGGGCATCAGCCTGATCTGCCTGCTGGCGATGGGACTGTTCCCGGAGGGACGCAAACGCACCCTGAAGGGAGGCGGCTATGCCTGAGGCCAGTTTCCACTTTGCCCGGCCGGAATGGCTGTTCGCCCTGCTTGGTCTGCTGCCGGTGCTGGCCTGGCTTATCTTCAGTGTCACCAGGCCGAGCAAGGGACCGCTCCATCTCTACGCGGACGAGCACCTGTTACCCCACCTGACCGGAGTCAGGGAACTGAATGTCAACGAGCGCTGGGGGCGCTTCGTGCGCTGGGCCCTGCTGTGGATTCTGGCAGTCATCGCGATGGCAGGCCCACGCTGGGATTTTACCGATATCGAGGCCTTTTCTCCCGGCAGTGACCTGATCATCCTGCTGGATATCTCGCGCTCCATGAATGTGGCGGACGTACAGCCCTCCAGACTGGCCAGGGCGCGCCAGGAGATCCAGGATCTGGTGCAGCTGAACCGCGAGGTCCGCATCGGCCTGATCGCCTTCGCCTCAGTGGCGCATATCGTCTCCCCCATCACCGAGGACGGTCAGAGTATTCTGAATGCACTGCCTGCCCTGACTACCGATCTGACCACCTTGCAGGGCAGCCGCCTGAATGCCGCCCTGGAACGGGCGGAACAATTACTCAGTGGCCAGCCTGCCGAGGGGGGTCGATCCATCCTGCTGATCACTGACGGCGATTTCGATGAGCCCGACCTGATCCAAAAGATCCAAGCCCTGGCCAACGATGGTATCAAACTCCATGTATTGGGCGTCGGCTCCACCGCCGGTGGTCCCATTCCCGCCCGCATCGGCCAGAGCGATCTGCTGCGGGACCGCTCCGGACGCATTATCGACTCCCGGCTGAATCAGGCATTGCTGGAACAGATGGCGCAAACCGGTGAAGGGGTATTCCTGCAGGCGGACTTCCGTGACCATGACAGCCATGAAATCCTCGAGCGGGCCTCGAGGGATGCGGCCGCACCCACGGCAGCCAACGAGAAGACCCGGGTCTGGAATGAACGTTTTTACTGGATACTATTGCCACTGCTGATCATCCTTATACCGGTCTTTCGCCGTCCACAGCCCCAGGAATCGGCCCAATGAAGCGGTTTATCCCACTCATTGCAGGACTGCTGCTGTCGTCAGCGCCACTCCAGGCGAGCTGGTTCCAGAACCAGGAACAACAGGCGGCGACCGCCTATCAACAGGGTCTGTACGAAGAAGCCGCAAACCAGTTCGATGACCCCTACCGGCGGGGAGTCGCCAAATACCGGACCGGTGATTACGCAGCCGCCGCCGAAGATTTCGCCCAGGTCAAGCGCGACAAGGTCAAGCAGGACGCACGCTATAACCTCGGCAATGCCCGTTTCAGACTGGAAGATTTCCAGGGCGCCATCGAGGCTTATCAAGAGGTGCTGGAAGAGGAGCCGGAACACGAGGATGCCCGCTACAATCTTGCCCTGGCGCATACCATGCTGGCCGAGCAGGAACCTGAAGAGGAAACGCCGGAAGAAGAGGAAGAGAAACAGGAGCAGTCCGAGGAACAGAAAAAAAAGCAAGAGCAGGAGCAAGAACAGCAGCAGGAGGGCGAACAGAAGGAGGAGCAGGAACAGCAGCAGGGAGAACAGGAGTCCGAAGAGCAGCAATCCGAATCCGGTGAACAGGAATCTGAAGAGCAGCAATCCGGCGATTCCGAATCTGAGGAACAGCAGCAGTCCGGCGAACAGGAGTCAGAACAGCAACAGGAGGGGGAATCGGAATCCGAACAACAGCAGGAAGGATCATCCGGCGAACAGCAACAGGAATCCGAGTCAGGAAAAGAGAGCGAAGAGCAGCAGCAAGGCGAGGGTGAGTCCAAAAGCCAGGAGAGCGACAGCGGGCAACAGCAAGATCAACAAAGCGAAGGGGACTCCGAAAGCACTGATGAGCAGAGCGGTCAGCAGGAGGGAGAAACTGAACAGCAAGGCGCGTCCGAGGACGAGCAGCAGGGTGAAGAGGTTGGTGAAGAAGCGCAGGACGCGGAACAGCAGGACGCTGCCGGTCAGGAACAGAAGGAACAGGACCAGAAAGGTGCGGGCGGGGATGAACCATCTGAAAAACCAGGGGAAATAGAGGAACAGCCAGAGGGCGAAGGCGGAGACCGGCAAGAGGACCCAGAACAGGAGGGTAAGGCAGAATCTGAGGAGCAGGATGCTGAGCAGGCGGAACCCGAAAAAGAGGGTGAGTCACAGTCGGAGGAGCAGGATACCGGGCAGGCGGAACCCGAAAAAGAGGGTAAGGCAGAGTCGGAGGAGCAGGATACTGAGCAGACGGAACAGCCCGATGAGAAATCTGCTAGTCTCAGGGAATCAGAGGATGAACAACAGGGCGAAGATCAGAAACCATCGCGTGGCGGGCAACTGGGTCAGGATACCGGCGAACGTGACATCAAGCCCGAGGATGCCACAGCCCCGGAAGCTGTGGACGAAGTTGACCAGGCCGGTGAAATGACCTCACCTGAAGGAGATGAACTGGCCGCAGGCGGTGCGGGTGAACAGGATCTCACCATGGCGGGTGGCGGCATGGCGTTGATGGAGCAGTGGCTCGATCAGGTGGAAGGCGATCCGGCCAAGCTGATGGAGCAGCAGATCAAGCTGGAAGAGTATAAATTTCTGCGCAGTAACCCGGGGCCACCTTATGAAACCCGTCCCTGGTAGTGGATGACCTGTCGGCCACCCGCTGAACAATAATTATAGCCAGTCAGCAGCATGCCCAAGGTTTACTTGACTGACTTGCATCGAGGCTCTCACAGAATGTGCCCAAGAAAGATACTCATTGGTTTGCTACTGGCGTTTTTTAGCTTCAACGCCAGCTCACAGCCCGGAGCGGGACCCTATCCCGGTTACAGGCCACCCTGGCAACCTCCGCCAGGCCAATATAACTATGCGCCTCCCAATCAACGCCAAACCGGCACACCCTCATCCATACCCAGGTCACCTGGCGTACAAAACCCTTATTCGGGCGGTTGGCCGATGCAGCAACAGCCTGCCTATGGTCAGGCCCCGTACTATGCACAGCCCTCAAATGGAGAGCCGCCAAGTTTGGAGGCCAAGATTTCGGCCCGTTCACCCTATGTGCAAGAAAATATCCTGCTGCATCTGAATATCATCAGCAGTCACAATCTGAAGACCGCCGCACCTCAGCTACCCCAGACCGACACGCTGATCTTCCAAAAAGTCGAAGGGCCTACCGCCTCACGGATCAAGCGCAAGGACTCACAGAACATAGTGACGAAATTCGTCTACCAGGTAACACCATTACGTCCCGGCAGAATCGAGCTTCCCCCCATCCATGTAACAGGCGAACAGGAAACCGGTAGCGGCTATGGTCGTACCTACGCCGAATTTGACGCAGTCAATACGGATTCACTGGTATTGAGCGTCAAGCCATCAGACCCATCCTCAAAGCCTTGGCTGCCTCTGGAAGAACTGACTCTTAAAACAAGCCTGCCCAAAAACGCTAAAGCAGTTGCTGGTCAGCCCATCAGCCTGACCATCGAAATGAGTGCCATAGGAGCCTCTGGCAATCAGCTGCCCTCTCTGGAGAAGCAACTCAGCAGTGACGAGTTTAGGGTGTACCGGGAAAAAACCCGCACCAGCACCAAACTCAATCGGAAAAAGAGCAAAATAACCGGGCGGCGTGTTGAGACCTTCACCCTGGTCCCGCAATTTGGTGGCGAACTGAAACTACCGGAGCTACGTGTCGCTTGGTGGAATACGCGACACAATACCCCGCAGCATGTCTCAACCCCGGTAAAGCCTCTCGCGGTCAGCGGCGGACGTCGTGGTGATGGCATGTTTAGTATAGGTAAACCCACCACCCTGTTTCCTGCCGGATCTCCTGCTGCATTCTGGATACCCGTGTCGGTCATGTTCGGCGTGATTTTCGGTTTTTGGCTGGCCATCTGGATCTCCAACCGAAAAAAGAATGAGACCCCGATAGCGGCATTTGCCCCTTTGACCAATGCGATGAAGAGACCCTTCCGCAACATGGCGCCTGCATTTGCGCCATTGGGTGAAAAATTCCGCGCCACCACAGCCGTGTTGAATCCGGTTACCCGCTGGCAGAAAGTGCGCAGGTATTTGATCGGCATGCTCCCGCTTTCGATTCGTTTCTGGTATTGCGTACGCTTCGTTGAAACGGAGGACGACCCGGAAATCTGGGGTTACACCCTGCGTTTTCTGGCCAATAAACACCTTGGCATGCCACCGCGCGCACCCTTTTCAGAGATTGGCAATCGGATTCTCGAATTTCACCCCAAGGCCGATCCTGTACGAGTCAAAAAGCTGGTGCACGATCTGGATCAGTCGATTTATGGGGATAACCAGCTCGACTTCGAACAGTGGAAGCAGGATTTCAAATATGAGATCCGCCCACGCATCAAGCTATTTCCCGGCAACTCGGGTTTGAAGGCAAAGCGCGCAGAACAGAGGCTCCCCATGCTGAATCCCAGGACGGTTGCCTGACCCTGACAGATTAGCCATTGGATAATCAGTGTATTTAGCTCTCTCTAGGAGAGAGTATGATAATTTCATTGGTAGATTAGTCAGCCGTCTGCGGAATCGCTGCAGAACACCGGACACACCAGCATGCAATCAGCCCCAGATCTCTTCTCATATCGCCCCTATTGGGCCAAACGCTTTGGCCCCGCGCCGGTGTTGCCGACGTCCCGGCCTGAGATGGATGATCTCGGCTGGGATAGCTGCGATATCATCATCGTCACTGGTGATGCCTATGTGGACCATCCCAGCTTTGGCATGGCCCTGATCGGCAGACTGCTGGAGGCTCATGGCTTCCGGGTCGGCATCATTGCTCAACCCGACTGGCACAGCGCAAAGGACTTTCAGCGTCTTGGACGTCCCAATCTCTTTTTTGGCGTTACCGCCGGCAACATGGACTCCATGGTCAACCGTTACACGGCGGACCGGCGGATTCGCAGTGACGATGCCTACACCCCAAATGGGGAGGCCGGCAAGCGACCTGACCGCTCAGTGATCGTCTATGCCCAGCGGGCCAGGGAGGCGTTCAAGGGCGTGCCGGTGATCATCGGCGGGATCGAAGCCAGTCTGCGGCGTATTGCCCATTACGATTATTGGTCGGACAAGGTCCGTCGCTCCATCCTGCCTGACTCCAAGGCTGATCTGCTGCTGTTTGGCAACGCAGAACGGGGCATTATTGAAGTCGCCCACCGCCTCGCCAATGGGGAGCCGATTCGGGCTATTGATGACGTTAGAGGCACTGCCTTGATGCGCCAACAGATACCCGCTGACTGGTCAGTGATCGACTCGACTCAATTGGAAAAACCTGGCGCCAAGACCCAACATACGGATCCCTACCAGGCGACCCCCGAGTGCCCGACCCAGGTTACCGTCACCCCCCATCTGCGGCCGCGTAAAATGAACCGGGGCAAGACGGTGGTGCGTCTGCCCTCTTATGATCAGGTTGTAGAGGATGAGATGCTCTACGCCCACGCCTCCCGGGTATTTCACCTGGAGACCAACCCCGGGAATGCCCGCGCTCTGGTGCAGCAGCACGGTAAGCGGGATGTCTGGCTGAATCCACCTCCGCTGCCCCTGACTACGGATGAACTGGACCGGGTCTATGAACTGCCCTATACACGCCAACCCCACCCCAGCTATGGGGAGAGCCGTAATCCGGCCTGGGAGATGATCCGTTTTTCGGTCAATATCATGCGCGGTTGTTTCGGCGGTTGTACCTTCTGTTCCATCACCGAACACGAAGGACGCATCATCCAGAGCCGTTCGGAGGACTCCATTGTTCGAGAGGTGGAAGTCATCCGCGACCAGGTCCCCGGTTTCACCGGCAACATCTCCGATCTGGGCGGTCCAACCGCAAACATGTACCGCCTCAAGTGCAAAGACGGGAAGATCGAAGCCGCCTGCCGCCGCCTCTCCTGCGTCTTCCCGGATATCTGCTCGAATCTGGGTACGGACCACCAGCCGTTGATCAGGCTCTATCGTAGAACCCGCCGGCTGCCGGGTATCAAACGGGTATTCATCGCCTCTGGACTGCGCTATGACCTGGCCATCCGATCCCCCGAGTATATCCGTGAACTGGTGACCCACCATGTGGGCGGCTATCTAAAGATTGCACCGGAACATACCGAATCGGCGCCTTTGAGTAAGATGATGAAACCGGGTATCGGCGTCTATGACAGATTCAAGAAACTGTTTGATCGCTATTCCGAGGAGGCCGGCAAGGAGCAGTACCTGATCCCCTATTTTATCGCCGCTCATCCGGGCGCCACAGATCAGGATATGCTCAATCTCGCTCTCTGGCTGAAGCAGAATGGTTTTCGGCCTGATCAGGTGCAGGCCTTCCTGCCCACCCCACTGGCAATCGCCTCCGCCATGTATCACACACGACTCAATCCGCTGAAGAAAATATCCAGGCAGGGTGAGCGGGTTTGCGTGGCCAGTGGCCTGAAGCAACGTCGTCTGCATAAGGCATTTCTGAGGTATCACGACCCGAAAAACTGGCCTCTGCTACGTGATGCATTGATGTCCATGGGTCGCGCCGACCTGATCGGTAATGGGAAGCGCCATCTTGTTCCCAGTTGGCAGCCGAAAGGTAAATCTCAGCCCGTCAGCAGCTCGAAGCAAGCCTTGAGCCGTCGCGTCAGCAATCCTAAACCCAAGCCACGGACTGCCACGAGAAAGTCACGAAAAACCTCACTAGCCAAGCCCTCCAACAAACCCAGAAGAAGACAATAATTGGCGTATTTTCAGAATCAGGAGCGGAGATTAAAACCTGAAGATCAAACCCAGATTGGTCTCATACTGCGGCAGAAACGTGCCATTAACCTGAAGATCGCACCCACTATCGCAGAACATGTTTCCACTGGACTCGGTCAAAGCGCCATAGCCACGCACCTCGAATCGGAAACCAAGGCGACTGGTCGGATACCATTTGAGACCGCCCCCAAGACTCAGCGAGAAAAGCGTTTCGTTATCCAGACCATATCGATCAGGACTCATGTGGGTCATTCCCAGACCCCCACTGACAAATGGCGTCCATCTCTCTTGGGAGACATCCACCGTACCACCTAGATGAAGATAGTGAATCTCCAGATCGAAGGCATTATCCGGATCCGTCCTGTCCGCAAGTCCTGAATCCTGGTAACTGTAAAGGAGTTCGTAGCGAGTGGTTTCATTGGCTGTGTGGCCAAACATGACCCCCCAGTCAGAACCCTCCTCGAAGTCCCTGATGTTATCTGTATCTTGTTCTTCCAATGACCCACCAAAACGATACCCCGTGAAAGAGGTAATCTCGAAGCCATCGGCAATCCCCTGACCTGTTATAAAAAACAGCAGCAGTACAAAAAGTAATTGACGATGCATCCCAAAGCTTCCTTTAAAGTACTTCCCCTTCAATTATTATAAGCGCCTACTGGGAGATTGATATGTATCAAATCACATCTTATTCCGCTTTTTCCCGAGAATGCGCTGATAGAGCTCGTTTTTTTTCTGTCCTGTTATTTTAGAAGTGAGTGCAGATGCCTGTTTAACCGGCAATTCAGCAGACAGCACTTCCAGGATTTTTTCTGCTCCCACAAAGATCTCGTCTTCCGCCTGATCAGTAAATCCGTGAATTAGAATCACGAATTCTCCGAGTTGCTGGTCAGGATCCTCTACCACCTTTTCGAGGAGCTGTCCGAGGCCACCGTGCAAAAATGTTTCATACAGTTTGGTCAGTTCCCGCGCCACAACCGCTTCGCGCTCAACTCCAAACACCTCCGCCATAGTGGACAATGCCGGGACGATCCGATGACTTGATTCATAAAATACAAGTGTCGCAGTCTCCTGCGATAACTCCCGTAACCAACTCATTCGCTGTGCCGCATGCCTGGGTGGAAACCCCACAAATAGAAACCGGTCCGTAGGCAAACCCGATGCCGATAATGCACAGATTAAGGCGCTTGGCCCAGGAATGGGCACGACCCTGATGCCTTGCCGGACGGCCTGCCGCACCAAAGGGAAACCCGGATCGCTGATCAATGGTGTTCCGGCATCCGAGACCAGGGCCATAGACTCCCCGGCGGCCATTCTGTTGAGTAACTGCGCAGATCGCTCTCTCTCATTATGCTCATGTAACGCAAGCATGGGGGTCTCGATACCATGTATCCTGAGCAACTGCCTGGTATGACGTGTATCCTCCGCGGCAATCAGATCCACATTCTGCAAAACCTTAATGGCGCGAATTGTGACATCATCCAGATTGCCGATAGGGGTGGCAACAACGTAAAGTAGGCCTTTAGACACAAGTCTTCCTTTCAAGGTGGTATTATTGGGAGCTGTACTCACTCTGTCAGTGGACTCCATGGTCGAGCACTTTATGCGTTTACAGATGCCGGTTTAGCCACTCGCATCTTAAGTCAGCGCTGCCGTCCATACTGTACACTGACAATAACATCTTCTGTGAAAACCAGACACCCGACAGAAAAAATGGCGGAAAAGTATCCCGCCACATACCAGATATCATGCTAATCATGCGTCGTACACTCCTGCTGCTACTGATCTCCTCCCTCATACTCCTGTTCCTGGGCTGTGCCCCTGCGGTCAAAAGAGAACCAGATAGAAGCACCGCACAGACCGCGCTCCTTCTGCAACAGGAGATCAACGCCCTGCTCGACTCCGGTGACTACGAAACTGCCGCTAACAAGCTGGAAGCCAGGGCGCAACTGAGTCAATCACCGGAAAGAGAGCGTCTGCTGTTACAGGCAGCGGATATCTGGAGCAGTATGGGAGAGTGGAACCAGGTCGAGCGGCTTCTGCCGGTGCTGATGAGCATGCCCGTGTCAGCAGAGATGAGTAGCAGCCTGCGCTTACTGCAGGCTGAATTGGCGATCAGCCGACAGGATCTGGAACTGGCGCTCGATATGCTGCATCCGCCTATCGGGCTTGACAGTCCAATCCGGCAGCGACAACGCTTTCATCGCAACATGGCGGAGATTTTTCGTCTCACCGGTAATCTGCTGGAGAGTGCCCGAGAGCTGGTGGAACTGGACAGACTCCTGGATGGATCGGAGCAACAGTTGGAGAACCAACTGGAACTGGTCAAGACCCTTTCCAGCATGACGGATGCCGCACTGGCCCTCCTGCAGCCGCAACCACCTAGCCTGCTGGGAGCCTGGATGGATCTAGTTCGCATCTTCAAACGCCGCAGTGAAGATCCAGCCAACTTCGACGCACAGTTTGAAGCCTGGCAGGAGGAATTTCCTGAGCATCCCGCCCTGCCGCAATTAATAACCGGCTATGTTGAACAGCGAACGATCGACCAGAGCCACCACATCGCAATTCTGCTGCCGCATTCCGGGCCCTTCGCTAAGGTTGCCTCCACCTTACGAGATGGTTTCATGGCAGCCTGGTATCAGCGCGCCGCTGAAACGCGCCCTGTTCTGCGTTTCTATGACAGCAGTAATCCGGAACAGGCTCTGGAACTCTATCAACAGGCAGTCCTGCAGGGTGCGCAAATCATTGTCGGTCCACTCGACAAGCATGCAGTGAAGCAGCTCGTCGACACCGCGGACCTGGAGGTCCCTGTCCTGGCTCTGAATCAAGTGGAGCAGAGCTCTTTTTCAAATCCTAATCTGTTCCAGTTCGGCCTGGCGCCTGAGGATGAAGCTGAGCAGATCGCCGAACGGGCCTGGCTCGACGGATATACCAATGCCCTGGCCCTGACCCCACGTAATAACTGGGGCAACCGGCTGATTCGCAGTTTTCGCGAGCGCTGGGAATCTCTTGGTGGAAATCTGCTCGAACATCAGACCTATGATGCCCGAAAAAATGACTTCTCGAGACCCATTCGCCTACTGTTTAATATTGATGAGAGTCAGGCGCGTAAGCAGAGTCTGCAGACTATCATCGGGGTTCCAATGGAATCAGAACCCCGGCGCCGGGAGGACGCCAACTTTGTCTTTCTCGTGGCAAGGGCGCAAAAGGGACGTCAGTTACGGCCACAGCTCAAATTTCACCATGCCGGCAGCCTGCCGGTGTTTACGACCTCACATATCTACAGCAGCGTTGCCGACACCGATAAGGACAAGGACCTGGGACAGATCAAGTTTGTCGACACCCCCTGGCTACTGGAAGAAAACAGCCAGAGCCAACTGTCCCGTGAGAATCTCAAAAAACTCATCCCCGGTGTACAGGGTAACTACGCACGCTTCTATGCCATGGGCATAGACGCCTTTAACCTGCTTCCCCATCTGCAAGGGGCAAGCGAGCAGACCGGCCATATCATGCATGGTAAAACAGGTAATCTCTATCTTGACAGCCACAATCGGGTGCATCGGCAGCTGGCCTGGGCTGAGATGGAGAATGGCCAGGTCAGTATTACCGGTTATGCACCACGCCTGGAAAGGCCAACAAATCCTTATCAAACTGAGGATTCATCAATCACTGAGCCGTCTCCCAGGCCCATATCCGGGATCGGCAATCCGGCCGGATTCGCTCCTTCAACAAACCAATAGCCATGCACCTGCATCTACTGAAAGGCAAGAGCGCCGAGGAGCAGGCCAGGCGACATCTGGAACGCCAAGGCCTGAAATTGCTGGACACCAACTACCGCTGTAAACGGGGCGAAATCGATTTGATCATGCAGGACACCGAGACATTGGTGTTTATCGAGGTCAGATACCGTAAATCAAGCACCTTTGGGTCAGCCGTCGAGTCAGTAACAATGGGCAAACAGATCAAACTGATCGCAGCTGCCAAACACTATCTGCAGGAACACCGAACAAACACGCCTTGCCGTTTTGATGTAGTGGGTATCACAGGCCAGAACGAGGCCAAGGTCGAATGGATAAAAAATGCCTTCCAGGCCAATTGAGTAAGAGATGCAACTCACTGAACGAATAAAAATGCTGTTCAATGACAGCATTCAGACCAAGATCGAAGCCCTGCCGCTGCTCACCCAACCTATCGAGGAGGCGGCTGAACTGATCGTCGCCCAGCTGCTAGAGGGCGGAAAACTCCTGAGTTGCGGAAACGGCGGTTCGGCGGGGGATGCTCAACATTTCTCTTCCGAAATGATCAATCGGTTTGAAAGGGAACGCCCAGGCCTGCCCGCACTAGCTCTCACCACCGACAGTTCGACCCTCACTTCCATTGCCAATGACTATGACTACTCACGGGTTTTTGCGCGCCAGATTGAGGCCCTCGGCCAACCAAGCGATCTGCTGTTGGCGATATCAACCAGTGGACATTCCGCCAACATCCTGGCCGCTATCGAATCTGCCCATGAGCGGGATATGCATGTCGTCGCATTGACAGGTAGAGATGGGGGTGAAATAGCGAAACTACTGACCGTGGATGATGTCGAATTGCGGGTCCCATCAGACTCAACCGCGCGAATCCAGGAGGTCCATCTGCTGATCATCCACTGCCTCTGTGATATTGTCGATCACCAACTGCTGGGAAGTTGAATTAGGGCCTGTTAACACTATGCGAATATCCATCGACGGCGGCCATTTTTTTGCAGGACAAGGCGCACTGAGCGTCGTGTACTTGCCGTACATAAGTGAAAGTGCAACGCGGTCATGCGAAAACATGGCCCCGTCCCGGAGGGTTGGCTCTCCAATGAGGCCATACGGCGTTGCACATCGTTTATTTGGAATAACCAAACTGCACTCTGTGCGCCTTGTCTGGCCTCATTGGAGAACCAACGCTGGGCATCCGCATAGTGTTAACAGGCCCTAAGATAGAACCCATTGGAGTAAGCATGAACAGATCCATATTGTCGATTATTGTCATTCTGCTGGCAGCCGGAATCCTCCAGGGCTGTGCCGGTATCATGGTGGGTGGCGCCGCAGCCACCGTAACCGCGTTGCATGACAGACGCACCCTGGGGGTCTTCGTTGAGGACCAGACCATTGAATTCAAAGCGGCTGAAGCCATTGCCGCCGACCCGGCTCTGGAAGAGAACAGCAGTATCACTATCACCAGTTACAACATGGTGGCGCTGATAACCGGGCAAACCGAGAATCAGGCGTTTAAGGCGCGTGCGGAACAACATGTTCAGCAGGTTGACCGGGTGCGGCGAGTGGTTAATGAATTGGAGATAGGCAGTACCGCTTCACTCGGAGAACGCACCAGAAGCGCCGCCCTGGTGGCAGAGATCAAATTCAAACTGACCGGGATCGACATCCAGGATTTTGACCCGATGCGGGTCAAGGTTATCGCCGAGCGGGGAAACATCTACCTGATGGGCCTGCTGACTCAGGCGGAAGGCAAGGCAGTTGCAAATCTGGTAAGCAAGATCAGTGGCGTTCGCCGCGTGGTCAAGGTTTTCGAGTATTATTAACCTAGAATCCTCAATTGACCACTTTGAGCAATACCATAACATACTGATAACATGAGCTGTAATGGTTGCAGAGATAATCAGCCGTTGTGTGAACAACGTTACACTGCGAATGGCACGCCTGTGGCGGCACATTGCTGCGTTACGACTCCTTTGAATAGCACAACTATTCCGCGTCGTCGTGCCTTGCCCTGTACCACCTCAAGCGCACCCTTCACAGTGCCCAACTGAGGATTCTAGGTTTAATCTTGCAGATCCAGCCACTCTCTCGCTCACTCAAAAAGGACTTTGCCCACATCGTAGGCAAGGACTCCCTGCTGACAGACCCTGCTGACTGCCTCCCCTATGGATACGACAACAGCCGCCTGCAGGCCCTGCCCCTGGCGGTGCTGTTTGCCACTGAACACCAACAGATCGAGGAACTCGTTCGGCTTTGCTATACACATCGGATAAACCTGATTCCCCGGGGCACAGGCACCGGTACGACTGGGGCGACCGTACCGTCCGAAGGGGGGATCGTGCTCTCTCTGGAGCGCATGCAGCGTATTCTTGAAATCGATCCAGAAAATCGTCTGGCCAGGGTTGAACCCGGTGTGACCAACCAGAGCCTGCAGCAGGCGCTTGCGGCTCAAGGCTTCTTCTGGCCCCCAGACCCGACCAGCGCCTCAATCTGCACCATCGGCGGCAACCTGGCCTACAATTCAGCGGGTCCCCGAGCAGTGAAATATGGCACTCCCCGGGAAAACACTCTGGGACTCAAGGCAGTGATTGGCACCGGGAAATCGATCCGCACGGGTGTCAATACCACCAAGGGGGTTGTGGGTTATGACCTGACCCGTCTGCTTATCGGCTCAGAAGGCACCCTCGGGGTGATTACCGAGGCCACCCTGAAGTTAACCCCGCTGCCCGCTGCAAAGCGCACCATGCAGATCAGTTACCAGGACATCCACTCTGCAGCCAGAGCGGTTTCCGCCATCATGGCTCAACCGGTCACGCCTTGCGCCCTGGAATTCATGGACGGTTCCGCACTGAGGATGGTAAGGGACTATTCTGATTTGGACCTGGATGAATCAGTGGGCGCCATACTGATGGTCGAGGTGGACGGAACTAAAAGAAATATTGACGACGAAGCATCCGCCATCGCCAAAGCTGCCGATATTGATGGACTAATAGAACTCAAGAATGCGAACAGCCAGAAGGAGATCGAAGACCTTTGGAAAACCCGTAAGGCGCTCTCCCCTGCGCTGAGAAATGTCGCCCCCAAAAAGATCAACGAGGATGTCGTGGTGCCGGTTTCGCAAATACCGGAGTTGATCAATGGTCTGGAAAGGCTCTCCATCGAAACCGGCATCAAGATCATCAATTTCGGCCATGCGGGAAATGGCAACATCCATGTCAACCTGCTGCTGAACCCTGATGACCCAGCCCAACTTGAGGCCAGCGAAACCTGCCTGAGCAGGCTGTTTGATCTGGTGCTGCAATTGGGTGGAACACTCTCAGGTGAACACGGCATTGGGCTTGTAAAAAGAGATTTTGTCAGCCGTGAAATTGACCCCATCACTCTAGACTTGATGCGTAATCTCAAACTGCAGTTTGATCCCCGAGAAATTCTCAATCCAGGAAAGGTATTCCCGACAGCCTGAGAAGGCTGTGAACCAGTCTTCCATTCATCACTATTCCACAATATAGATGTGGAGTAAGTCCGGTAACTGTCGCCATCACCCGCTAGAAACCTAACAAAGGCAGAAACTGCACCATGGGTTTAAGTGAGATACCGACATGAACACACTGGCAAATAAAATAATAGTGATGAGCTTCATAGTGGCCTGCTCTTTCACATCAACCAATACACTCGCAGAAGAGCGTTTTATCGAGCAGGATGCTGAAGGCTTCTGCACCAGTTTGCGGCTGGTAGAAAAAATACCCCTAACACAACGAATTCGTGAATGGCGCGCTGTGTTGCAGGAGCAGCATACAGCGTTGGCGGAGCGTATAGAAAAACTAAAATTCAGCGCCCTGGACACCATCATCACCGTGGTCATGCCTGGTGGGCTGCTCTATGCAGCAGTCAAAAGTAACAACCAACTGGAAAGACGCCAGGATCTCACTCTGCTCAGCGAGGATATCGAGCAACTCTCTGGCGACCTGCACACCCTTGAATCCACCCCCGGCAACCTGCGAATTGCCGCCTTACAAGAATAAATATCCACTTTCTGAGAACAAGGCTCGGTTTATCCGGGCCTTTTTCTTGTCTACCATTAATTATTCAAAACCACCAGCATTGGAAATTAAAGTGGTATAAAATCCCGCCGATAGTCAGTAAATGGTATCGCTGGTTTGCTGAGTGGACCGAGTGGCCTCAATAAACTGTCCTTACCCAATATAATTTTCAAGGGAGCTCAACGTGAACAGACTTTTTTTATTACTGCTCGTATTCGTTACCGGGCTTCTCATACCTGGGCTGGGACTGACAGCCGGTAATGGAGAAAATCATCTCGACCTGACCAACCATTGGGTCGGCTTTACTGCGATTGGGATCTTTATTGTGGCTTATGCCCTGGTTATGGCGGAGGAGTTTACCCACCTGCGCAAGTCCAAACCTGTGATTCTTGCTGCAGGCCTTATCTGGGCATTGGTTGCCTGGTACTACTCTTCCCATGGCATTCCAGCCGCGGCTGAACATGCGGTGCGCCACAACCTGCTGGAGTATGCGGAACTGATGCTCTTCCTGCTGGTTGCGATGACCTACATCAACGCGATGGATGAGCGTAATGTATTCGAGGCGCTACGCTCCTGGTTGGTGAGCAAGGGATTTGGCTTCAGACAGCTCTTCTGGATCACCGGCGTACTCGCATTTTTCATCTCACCCGTAGCGGACAACCTGACCACGGCGTTGCTGATGTGCGCGGTTGTGCTGGCTGTGGGAGGCGATAATACAAAATTTGTCCTGCTCGCCTGTATTAATATCGTGGTGGCAGCCAACGCAGGTGGCGCTTTCAGTCCCTTTGGAGACATCACTACCCTGATGGTCTGGCAAAAAGCCATTGTCACACCCCAGGGACCAGTATCATTCGGGGCCTTCTTTGCTCTCTTCATCCCCTCCCTGGTGAATTGGCTGGTACCCGCCATAATCATGACTTTCGCCGTGCCCAACGAAAAACCTCAGGGTGGTGGTGAAAGTGTCGCCATGAAGCGGGGCGCCAAACGTATCATCGCGTTTTTTCTTCTTACCATCGCCACCGCGGTCAGTTTCCACAACTTCATCCACATGCCTCCGGTCATCGGTATGCTGACCGGCCTGGCCTATCTGCAGTTCTTCGGTTACTACCTGAAAAAGACCTATTACAAGTGCAAGCCAGCAACAATCAATGCTGATCGAACCGAATTGGAACATGATGGGCAGATGGGCGATGTGGTCGCCTTCGATGTCTTCAACAAGGTGGCCCGGGCCGAGTGGGATACCCTGCTCTTCTTCTATGGTGTGGTGCTCTGTGTGGGCGGCCTGGGCTTCATCGGCTATCTGACCCTGGCATCAGGGCTGATGTATACCGAATTGGGAGCGGCGATGGAGCTCAGCGCCAACATGAACGCCACCCCGGCAAATGTGGTGGTCGGAGTCCTCTCCGCCATCGTAGACAACATTCCGGTGATGTTCGCAGTGCTGACCATGATGCCGGATATGTCTATGGGCCAATGGCTTTTGGTAACCCTGACCGCAGGCGTGGGGGGCTCCATGCTCTCCATCGGCTCTGCTGCCGGCGTAGCTCTTATGGGGCAGGCAAGGGGTAAATACACCTTTTTCGGCCATCTCAAATGGGCTCCGGTCATCGCCCTGGGCTATGTCGCCAGTATTTTCACTCACCTCTGGGTCAATTCCGGCAGTTTTTAGGGCCTTCCTGCACGTCGTGCGGCAAGGGTTACATAGTAACGACTATGTGCCCCTTGCCGTAAAGCAGGAGAAGGTTCGGTCTTTCTGTAATTGTTATGATTACAGTAATTTCACCACCCGCCCTATAATTATTTGTAATGGATTAGGCGGCTGAAATTGCGGGTGTTGTTTTTCATATTCAGATGCCTTACGGAAAATTTCGCCACCCATTGCTTCAGTTAATAAGTCTTTAAGTTGAATTTTCGTAAAGTACGGCTCCACCACTTTAGCAACCCCCATCTTCTTTGCAAGGCTCGCAAGTATCCCCTGCTCTACCTGTTGCGGTAGTAGAATGGATGGTTTTCCTTTTGCAGTAACATAACTCAAAGTTCCATGACCCGCATGATAAATACTAAAGTCACACTGACCTACCATCGTATCCATTTGAAAAGGACGTTTTGAAAAGCGTATTTTTGTTGCATCAAACTTTTTAACGACAGCCTCATCAATATCCGGCACATAGGCTAATATACTGACAGGGTACTCCTGCAAGGTTACGAGTAGTGGAAGCGTCATCGGATGATTTTTACGCAAATAGACAAAACCCCGCTTCTCTCCATAGTCGAGCCATTGCGGCTTTACACCTATCAAGTCTTGCCCGAGCGGTCCGTAGTAATAAGGTTCTAAGACTCGCCATGCATGATAATAATCCAACTCAGGCAAAGTACATAAAAAGTGTTCATCGGCTTGAAACAACTCATAGAGGACATTCAGTTTTTTTCCTCCCCAGTAGTGAGCGCTCTGGTTTATCACATGCAATACCTTTTGCTCATTGTCCACTAATCTTGTTTGCGATATTTGATGATTTTGCTGAAAGGCAGGAATAGGTGATTTTTCCGGTGGTATAAAAAAGGCTCCGCCGATAGTAGTCCTTGGAATACCCATACCCAGAGTAGCCAGTTGAGCAGTGGGCGCATAATCAAACATCAGCAGCGATGGTTTCAACAGTTCGATTTGCGCCCGCCATGCCTTTACCAGACCGGCTAACTCATCAGGGTTGTGATAACCATAATTTAATAGTATTTCAGCGTAAGAAACAGGAGGTGATGGTGCTTTTCGCATAGGTAGTAGCCATACCGGAGCCTGGTAGACATCACATCCCAATGTTCCGAGTATACTTTCTGCTTTGGATAAATCTCGCAGTATGAAACTGACCTTTATACCTTGTTGTTGCAGAGCCTTAGCAATGGGGAGATATTGGGTTAAGTGGCCTAAATTATCCCCGAGCTCCCAGATACAAACAACATGAGGTGCATTAGCGTTCTGACTCACACAGGTTACTCTGGATTCATTTGCGACAAGCACGATCCATACATGATGTTCTACTAATGGATAAAGTAATCGGCATACTCGGTACCTTCAAAATATTCCTTGAGCTCATAATAATTCCCCAAACGATCACTTAAGATTCGCCTGTCCTGCTTAGTAGTCGCCGGCATTAGTTTCATTGTTGTAAGTCCTAAAGCATCCTGAATCCGTTTCATTTGAGCATGGTAATCTGTAATTAAGACTTCATAATTAACAAAGATAATGCCATGTGATGAAAATTTACTCTCAATTTCAGCCTGACGGGCTTTCAGGCGTGTAAAATATGATTCCATCTCAAACGGTTTGCAATATATTTTGTTTGGTTTTGCTTTAGGACGTTTGCGATAATATAGCCACCAACTACCTGAGTGCTGAGCCGCCACATTAGAAACAAACTGTTCAGCCAGATTTTGTCGCCGAAGACGTATAATAAACAGATCATCAATTTTTGCCAGATGGTCCCAAACCAGACTCCAGTGAGGGTTCTGCGGTGCAAAATATTGCAAATCATGAATAGGAAAACCAACCGCGTGGGTTTCCTTATCAAATGGATGATAGATATGATTGCGTAAAATCTTATCCGGAGTCTCATTCAGTGGGTAAGGTAAAAATGCCGGTGTCCCAGGATTAAACATTTCACCATGTACCACAACATTCGGGTGCGTCATTAAACTGCTACGCAACATATGGGTACCACTTCTGGGAGTAGCAAAAATAATAAATTTTTTATAGGGTTGTGAATACATAGCTCTCATTTAAGGACCACAAAAAAAACCAATTGCCCGAAGAGGGTCTAAAGAGAGGCATGAGGTTGGATATTTTTTCCGCGGTCCTAAAAAAACTTAACGTTCCGTGCCTGCTTCAGCCACGGTCTTCCGGATAGGTGATAACAGGTATTCAAACACTGTTCGCTTACCTAACTTGATTTCCGCAGTCACATGCATACCAGGACGCAATCCAAACGTCTGGCCATCACGTTCCAGTTGTTGTTTACCCAGCTTCAATAAAGTTCGGTAGGCCAAAGTTTCTGATTGATTGGTTTGTAAGGAGCCGCTTGCCCCTGATTTTTCAGCAGCATCCGCACTCACTCGCTCCACTTGAGCATCGACCATCCCATATTTTTGAAATTGATAACTGGCCAGTTTAATACGGGCAGTCTGCCCAGGCATCACAAAACCCACATCTTTATTGGTCACGAACACTTCGGCTTTCAAGGGCTCATTCGAGGGGACAAGGCGCATGACAACACTGCCAGAAGGGATCACGGTACCTTCTGTATGGATAACCAGATCCATAATCACACCATCCTGAGGAGCCTTCAATTCCATTAAAGTATTACGATATTTCTGTTTTGCATAATCCTGCTCTAATTGCGCCAGATGTTCGCTGACTGAAACTTTCTCATCATATAACTGTTGACGATAGGCTGATTTTTTTGATCTTATTTTTTCTTGTATTTCACGCAGTTTGGCGGTCAGCAACCGGATCAAATATCCCTGGGCCTTAAGATCCTTCTCAGCCTCAATCCGTGCCTGTTGCTTTTCCAGGACTAATAATTTAGCGGCATGCCCCTCCTGACTCAGCTTTTGATAAATGGCTTCGGTTTCCTTGAGGATGGGCAGAATTTCCTCCATTTTTCTCTGCACCACATGTTCGGCATCCAACTCATGCTGCGTTTGTTGCAAAACCGCTTCCTGCTCAGCCAACGTTGTCTGGTACGCTTGCTTATGAGAATGATACTGAGCAAACACGGCATCAAATTGATCGGGTTTATCTGCTGGTTGATGCTCAAACGAGCTTGCACCCAATTCCGCTTCAATACGACGCATTTGCAGCCTTGCGGTCGCCATCTCTGTTTTTAATTTCTGCGTATCGGCACCGGACAAATGCGTGTCCATAATCATCAGAGACTGACCAGCCTGAACGCGCTGACCTTCGCGTACCAGAATCTTTTCTATCAGCCCTCCCTCAAAGGGCTGAACCACTTTGAGCCGAGTCTGTGGAATGAGTTTACCCTCTGCGCGAGCCACGATATCAAGCTCTCCAAAGGCTGCCCAGACCAACAGGCTGATCAATAGCAGACCTATCAGGCGTAACATCAATCTGGGTAATGGAGAAGGTGGTTGTTCAACCACATTCAGTATGCGCGGGGAAAAATCCGCAAGGGTTACCCTTCCTTTAGGCTCCATACCAAACCACCACATCAGTTTTTCCCCAATCTTCAGTCATATTTCTCTAGTTAAGAGTTACTATGCCATCGGGTTAACTGACTGATTGCTCACACCAAAACGGGAGTCATTCAGGGTAGTGTAGGTCGCACTTCCCAGCGCATCAATACCGGCATTCATTCCATAGCCATACGACAGTTCACCACCTATTGCCTCTTCATCACCGCTGAACAGCATCGCATCCAGTGCCGCATGTGTCATGCTCCATGGATCATGCTGATCACCCTGGGCACGCGCCTCATCAAAGGCCTGAATCACGGCATCCAAATCGTATTGCTGAATTCGTTGGGTGAGTAGTGGATTGGCTGAAACGGCATCATAGGCTGCCTGTGCCTCGGTAATGATTTGCAGGGTTAGTACCGGATTTTCACTGCTTTCTTCATCCGGGTACCAATCTTCCAGCACTATTGCTGAGCCTGTCTGAGCATTCTTGTTATAGTCCTTGTCGCGATGTTCATTTTCCTCATCACCCTTTATGTGAAGGATCAGATCGTTCTCATCTTTTTCCAAGCTCAGATCATTCAGAGCAATGCCGGCGCCTAACGATAAGGTGACACCGGATACCTGTTCATCCAGATGAAGCTCATCCTGACCATCACCCTGATTATAGAGCACCACATTATCGCCACATTGCAGATAGAGAGCATCATTACCGAGACCTCCAACATAGAGATCATTACCCTGACAACCGACCAGTAGATCATCATCACCGCCACCAAAGAGCAGGTCGTTACCGCCATCGCCATAAAGACTGTCTTTACCATCACCGCCAAACAGAAGATCGATTCCACCCTGCCCCGACAGGGTATCTCCTCCGGCCTCACCCAGCAGAATGTCATTGCCTGTACCGCCAGAGACAATGTCATCACCTTTGCCTGCCCAGACCACATCATCGTCACGGCCCAGGATCAGGTTGTCTTGTTTTTTACTTCCATCGTGCTCAAGGGAGCGGATCAACAGTTCATCCAGTGAATGCTCAGTCCCATCCGCAAACACAAAGGATTCGATGGAAGCGGTATGGTTTTGGGGATCAAGCAGCATATCCATACCCTGGTCGGTTTGTTCATTACCATACTGATCCATAATGCGGAGGTGCATTGTCATCACACCATTGACGGTTTCGGTTCGGGCAGCCACACGGTCAAAGTCAATACCTTCACCAAAAACGATGTGGTCAATACCGGTTGTATCGGTGACTGTATCCAGACCATCTCCCAACTCATATAAAAAAAGGTCATCGCCTTCACCGCCATCCAGCAGGTCATTGCCCTGACCACCACTCAGGATGTCATTACCCAAGCCACCCGCTATCGTGTTGTCTGCCTCATTGCCCGTAAGCGAGTTATCGCCCTGGTTACCCCAGGCATTAATCGCCTGTGTTCCAGACAGGGTCAGGTGTTCTAACTCACCGGATAGCTGATAGGAGATTGAACTGATAACGGTATCCTCTCCACCATCAACCGTTTCATTGATCACATCGTAGAGACTGTCGATAACATAGGTATCACTACCCAGGCCACCCTGAAGGATATCATCACCCAAGCCACCACCCAGAACATTATCGGCGCTATTGCCATAGAGTCGATTATTCAAGGCATTGCCTGTTCCATCCAGGGCTTCCGTACCCGTTAAATGTAACTCTTCAACATGCTCGGTTAACGCATAAGTTATTGATGCAAAAACCACATCATAGCCTTCTCCCTCCTGTTCTATTACGGTATCCGTATGGTAGATAGTTTCTTCAATGTATTGGATTTGCGGTTCACTATCTGCTGGATCATTGACTTCACTGGTATCTGTCTCATTATCAGTGTCAGGAGTGTTTAGCGATACTGACTCAGCGACGGTTTCACTCTCATCATCCGTTTGATCGTATCGGCCGTTTTCGTTATTGCCGTTGTCCTTGCCTTTACTGTTGACACCACCCTTACTGCCCGGGCTACCCGGTGACGTACCTGGACCGTCATTCCAGTTGTCATCGTGACCCGGTGGCGGGGGATCTTCGCCATTCCCAACCCCTTCATTGCCCTTTCCATCCTCACCGACATGTATGGAGTCACAAGCACAGTGCCCGGATCCATCTTCATCGGTTTCGCCATCATCCTCAACCGGGATTAAAATGGTTTCAGCATAGCCGTCGACATAGTAGATATCATTACCCGCACCACCGGCCATGACATCCAGCGCCTCACCTCCATCAAGCAGGTCATTCCCGGTTCCGCCTGTCAGTTCATCATGGCCGGCTCCACCAAAAAGTTCGTCATTCCCCGTGCCGCCATCGAGCGTATCCTTACCCTCGCCACCATCCAGGTGGTCATCATTCGGCATCAGTTCATAGACAATACTGCCTCCGTAATAGTCTCCACCATAGTATCCACCACCGTATTCAGTGTAGATTTCCCTAACGGCATCATCACCGCCATAGAGGATGTCATCTCCGCCATTACCTTCCAGCCAGTCATTGCCGGCCGCCCCATCGATGTAATCATCCCCCGCCTGCCCACTGAGCTGATTTCCAGCATCATTGCCCAGCAGATTGTTATCCAACGCATTGCCGGCGCCTGAACTGCTGGCATCGCCCGTCAGTTGCAGCGCTTCCACGTTTTCAGCAAGGGTATGCGACACTGAGCTTTGCACCGTGTCATAACCGGAATCCAGTGCTTCTCTGATTAGATCAGTATCGGAATCGATAATATAGCGGTCATTGTCCGTACCACCATAGAGTTCGGAATGACCTCGTCGGCCATCCAAAATATCGTTGCCAGCGCCGCCATATAGGCGATTATGACCATACGACCCGGTGAGCACGTCATTGCCCGCTTCACCAGACAGGACATTATCGGCAGCATTGCCATCGATGTGGTTGTCCTGTGCATTACCGACACCATCGATAGTGTCATAACCTTGTAGATACAGATCTTCCAGCTGTTCGTTAAGCACAAAGCTCGTGGTGCTGTAGACCCGGTCGAAGCCTTCGTTGGCCTGTTCGACGATCACATCAGCCGAATCGTCTACCTGATAAACATCATCACCCTGTCCACCGAGCATGACATCGATACCGCTGCCACCATTTAGGTGATCGGCGCCGGCACCGCCATACAGCGTGTCGTCACCATCCCAGCCATATAATCTGTCATCGCCCTCTCCTCCTTCCAGGTGATTGCTGTTTTCGTTACCCGTGATGGTATTCGAGAGAGTATTACCAACACCGGTGACTGCCGAGCCTGTCAGTATTAAATCCTCTATGTTATCGGACAGGGTAAGGTTGACACTGCTCTCTACCCGGTCATGCCCTTCTCCGATATTTTCGATGACCCGATCTCCGGTATCGTCAACGATATAGCGATCATTGCCAGCATTACCCATGAGCAGGTCTGCGCCGGCACCACCATCGAGCCGGTTGTCGTTCGCGTTGCCTATCATTACATTGTCGAGCGTATTGCCTTCACCGTTGATCGCGTTGCTGCCGGATAGCAGAAGATTCTCGACATGGGCGCCGAGACTGTAGCTGACCTCTGCCTCGACAGTGTCCATACCATCCAGGTCGTACTCGTATACGGTGTCTGATGCATTATCGACCCGATAGCGGTCATCACCCTGACCGCCGTACAGCCGGTCCGTGCCTGCTCCACCATCCAGGATATCGTTGCCGTCTCCGCCTTCCAGAAGATCGTTTCCGCCTTCGCCAAAGAGGTAATTATCCGCCGCATTTCCGGTAAGGGTATTCGCGTCGCCATTCCCGGTACCGTCAATCGCGGCTGCACCCAAAAGATTCAGCCCCTCTACATGTTCGGTCAGGGTGTAGGTAATGCTGGAGAAGACGATATCATGGCCATCGTTGCTGTCTTCGACGATACTGTCATTGCCATTGTCGATCAGATAAACATCATCGCCGGCGCCGCCATACAGGGTGTCGACGCCCGCACCACCATCCAGGATATCCGCACCCCCTTTGCCGTAAAGCCGGTCGTCATCTGCATTTCCCTGCAGGTGATTGGCGGCATCATTACCGATGAGGGTATTGGCCAGCTCGTTGCCGGCGCCATCGATGGCCAGCGATCCGGCAAGCTGCAGGTTTTCGACATGATCGGACAGGGTAAAGGAAACGGTGGCATTGACGGTATCCAATCCCTCATCCGGATTTTCCAACACCGTATCGCCGGCGTCATCCACAACATACTGATCATCACCGGCGCCACCGCTCATGACATCCGCGCCGCTGCCACCGTCCAGCATGTCGTTGCCATCCTTACCGATCAGAGTGTCGCTGCCGCCAAAGCCGCTCAGATGGTCCCTGGCATTGGTGCCGATGAGGGTATCGTCACCATCACTACCACCGAAGTCGAAACCAACCGCCTCGATCAACTCCTGGTGGGTGAAGACAGTGCCATCCTCAAACTCGAAGCGGGTGATGCCGCTGGCCTCGAAGGGGTTGTCGGGATCAAAGCCCTCGATATGGATCTCGTCACCCGGCATACCCGTCGAGATCTTCAGGGAGCCCAGGCCAAGTGTGATCGTATTTGGCCCGATACCACCGCCAAACCGCAGGGTATTGCTCGACTGGTCTTCGATGCGCAACTCACCGTCACCCGGGTTGTAGAGATAGATATCCTCGCCATCGCCGCCCCGGAGGGTGTCAAAACCGCTCCCACCATTCAGGATGTCGTTACCGTCACCGCCATCAAGCAGATCATTGCCATCGCCGCCGTTCAAGATGTCGTTGTCAGCGCCGCCGAACAGAATGTCATTTCCGGCATGACCGTATAGGGCATCATTACCTGTACCACCGTCAATCAGATCATCGCCTTCTCCACCAGCGAGTTGATCGCTACCAACATCACCAAACACAGCATCGGCGCCATCACCGCCAGAGACAATGTCATCGCCCAGCCCACCACTGAGGTTATCGTCGCCTGCATTTCCATAGACCCTGTCATTGTCCTCATCGCCAAAGACAAGATCGTTCCCTTCACCACCAAAGAGTTCGTCGTTTCCCGCACCACCACTGATGGTGTCGTCACCTGCTCCACCCGAAACTTGGTCCTCGCCATCATCACCAAACAAGCTGTCATTGCCACCGTAGCCGATCAAAATATCGTTGCCACCACCACCATGCAGGGTATCGTCGCCCTGAAAAGCAACTGCGGTGTCGGCACTGTCGCCGGAGAGACGGTCATTGCCCTCTCCACCGATGAGCAGGTCCGATCCGCCGGAACCCACCAGCAGGTCATCCCCGTCGCCGCCATCGAGGGTGTCGTCACCCTGGTACTGTCCTTCGGTATCCGAGCTGTCGCCATAGAGTTGATCGTTGCCGGCGTCGCCATAAAGCCGGTCACTGCCACCCGAACCCACCAGCAGATCATCACCGATTCCACCATCCAGTGTGTCGTCGCCATGATGTTCACTGCCGATATCGCCACTATCGCCATAAAGGGCATCATTTCCCTCATTGCCGTACAGGACATCCGCTCCACCTGAACCGATAAGGGTATCGGTACCATCGCCGCCATAGAGGTTGTCGTTTCCGTGATACCGGATATCGATATCGCCGGCATCACCATAGAGGGTGTCATCGCCCCCTTCACCCACCAACAGATCACTACCGCCATTGCCGATCAGGATATCTGCGCCCGCACCGCCAAACAGAGTATCATCACCATGGTGTTGGGCTTCCAGATCCCCTGAATCGCCATCCATGACATCACTGCCATCGCCGCCATATAACGTGTCATTTCTACCGCCGCCGATCAGTTCATCGTTGCCGGCGCCTCCGTCAAGGTAATCACTGCCGTGGTAGGTAATGTCCAATCCATTGAGATCGCCGATCAGCCTGTCGTTGCCTTCTCCGCCGAACAACACGTCGCCCTCTCCCTCGCCCAGTAAGGTGTCGTCTCCGGCGCCGCCATCCAGGTAATCGGTGCCGTGATATTCATATCCAAGAATACCCTCCACACGGGAATCACCCTCGATCCAGTCTGCGCCCTCCCCACCCAACAGGACATCATTACCGCCCAGACCGCGTATTGCGTCATCGCCGCTACCGCCATCAATGAAATCATTGCCATGGTACTCGCCAGGCAGATGAGAGACACCGCTCGCTTCCAGGTCGCCGTCCAGGATGTCATCACCCCCTTCTCCGTAGATCACATCATCCCCCGCCTGTCCCCAGACGGTATCATTGCCGTCACCGGCATAGATCAAATCATCACCTGAATCGATCGGGTTGACTGCTCCCGCCGGTCCTGACAGCGTGATGCGTGGAGTTGAATCCCAGGTGTAACCAATCGTGTCGAGTGCGTACCTTAAACTGCCCTGTTCATCAACCCACTCAAAGCCGGCAACCACCCGATCTGAGTCGCCATGGATTAAATCGTCGCCGCCACCCGCATAGATGACATCTTCACCGCCACCACCAGCCAGATAATCGGCGCCATGGCTGCCATGAAGTGTATCGTCACCGGACTGGCCACTCAGCGCATCGCCAGTTGGTGAACTACCCAGCCCATCCACAATGCTATCGCTGTCGGTTTCCGCACCTGCATGGAGTCGATCATTGCCGGCGCCGCCAATCAGAATATCAGTGTCTGCACCACCCTCCAGCAGATCATCCCCATCTCCTCCCAGCAGAATATCCAGACCGACCTGACCATCTATGTGATCATTTCCCGATGTACCAACCAGTGGAGCCGTATTGACATCCAGGCCGTTGTCGTTGTCTGCGGTTCCCTGAAGGGTTGCCGTGGGATCTTCCGGACCGGTACTCTCTTCAAGCTGGATACCCAGATCGAGGTCCCGGAAGTGTTCGATGACGAGGCTCGATGAGGCGTGACTGACTGTCAACTTATCCCCTTCGAGCCGATAGGTAACGGCCCCATCCCTTGAGGTAAACACGCCCTCGGGATCGTCTTCATAACGGACACCACCGAACAACACCGTATCGCCGAACAACACCCGTCCAAAACCATCGGTATCCAGGATGGTATCGCCGTCTCCGGCCACATAGGTATCGTCGCCTTCGCCGCCTTCCAGGTGGTCGTCGCCATCTTTTCCAATGAGCGTATCGTCTCCGCCGCCGCCGTAGAGATGGTCGATGTTGTCGCCACCCTGGAGCAGATCGGTACCATTGCCGCCGAAATGGTAACGACCCCGGTCTCCACCATAAGCATTGTCGTACTGCACGAGCTCCCCGGTGGTTTTATCGAAGAATTCGATAGCCTCGCCCTTCACCGATGCATTGGTGAGGTTGCCTTCGTTCA
>JBDLIT010000028.1:0-35760 GCA_039714735.1 Pseudomonadota bacterium | reverse complement strand
CACAACTGCCGCATTTACCATCCCCCATATTCTCCAGACGGGTTTCGTGATGTTGTGCTCACTCACCCAGGGGTTCGGCCTTATATGCGGTTTCTGTCCCCCCTCTGTCAGGATAGTTGTCATCCCGGTAGGATGGGATTTCAATAACGTATGAGAGCGGGCAGAGAGAGCAATAAATGGGTTACCCAAAAGAGCGGAAGGAAGCGGTACTGAAAAAGATGCTTCCACCGAACAACAAGACGATACCGGAGATATCCAAAGAGGAAGGGATCTGCGAAGGCACACTGTACAATTGGAGGAAAGCGGCTCGTGCGGAAGGTCGCCTGATGCCTGATGGAGATAGCACCCCCACCGGATGGTGCGCCGCAGACAAGTTTGCTGCGGTTGTTGAGAGCGCATCGATGAATGAAGCTGAACTTTCTGCCTATTGTCGTGAGCGCGGCCTGTATGCTGAACAGATCAACGAGTGGCGGGAGGCTTGTGAGCAGGCGAATGATTGGGATCGCAATCAGAACAAGCGGTTAAAGGAGACCCGTAAAGCGGATGAAAAGCGGATCAAGGAGTTGGAGCGGGATCTCAAGCGCAAAGAGAAAGCCTTGGCTGAAACCGCAGCCCTGCTGGTTCTGAGAAAAAAAGCCCAGGCGATCTGGGGGGACACAGAGGAAGAATGATCAATGTCCCAGATCGCCGTAGAGCTGTTGAATTGATCGAGGAAGCAGTAGATGCCGGTGCGCCCACGCAGAAGGCGTGTAATGAGCTGGAGATCTGCCTGCGCACCTATCAGCGCTGGACCCATGGAGATGGAGTCAAAGCGGATGGCCGACCGGAGGCCGGGCGCCCGGAACCTGCGACGTTTGTCAAGATAGTTGTCGTGTTTCCTAAGCTGCTTTCTCTCTAATTTCGATATCTTTCGTATCTGGAGTTTCTGGATTGAGCCAACCTCGCGGTGAGGCCCTTGCCATTCGCTAGTAGTTATCATCTAATGACGGTATAAACCGCTATGGATGGTGACCTTCCTACAGAGGGCTCTCACCTCATTAGTTCATGCCCATGCTGGGCGTACACAATGCCATAAACTCGGACGCCAAAAAGCTACGCTGCGCTCCACTTTTTGCCTCCGGTTATGGCTGGCGTAAGCGAATTCGGTATGGCGTAATAGCCATATATGGGCTATCCTTGCTCAATGAGTGAATCAAATTTTGAATGGAACGAGGCAAAAAACCTCGATAATCAGCAAAAACATGGAGTTTCATTCCATGAAGCGCAGCATGCATTCTTAGATAAAAGCCGTGTCATTGCTGAAGATATCGCCCACAGTCAGAATGAAAAACGATATTACTGCTTTGGTCTAAACGAAGAAAAGAATGGAATTCTAACTGTTCGGTTCACTTATCGATCGGGTTGCATCCGAATTTTCGGGGCAGGTTATTGGCGTAAAGGTAAAAAAGTCTATGAGCAAGCAAATTCAATACAGTGATGAGCCTATTGGCGAACTCAAGATTATTCCAGATTTTCTGCCGTCCCCAGAAGAGCTTGCGATTAAAAAGAAAAACACAAAAATCACAATAACTCTGAGTTCAGATAGTGTTGCGTACTTCAAAGACATCGCAAAAAAGCATCACATGCAGTATCAGAAAATAATCCGTGAGTTACTTGATGAGTACGTTGCCCATCAAAAAATCGCTAACAAGTAGCTCCAGCGGAAGCCAAAACTACGCGGTTTTTATCGGGTCAGAGGAGGCCGCAGCCTCCGTCTGCCCACAGAACCGTGCGTACGGGTCCGTACACGACTCCTCATGCAAGCGATATCCAATGATGAAGTTCAAACCAGTGCGGTAACTGCCTGTCTGAACGTATGGCCTGTCCTTGTTCTCCAATAAACCAATCCACTGGATAGGCCTTATTCACCGCGAATGGATCTATGGGTGGATCTATGGATTGATTATCTATCGAGTCAGACCTCATAGTATTTCGAAATTCGGGGTCCATTTTTGTTAACCGTGAGGGTTGTATTGTGAAATATATAAAATATCTTTTTTTGCTATTGTTTATCGTCTTGTTGCAGGGGTGTGCTTCTTTAGGTGATGTATATAAAGTAGTTAGTGATGTGCCAAATGATAAAGCATTAGTATACGTCTATAGGCCAAGTAATTTCGTTGGTGGAGGTGCTTCATACTATCTATATGCAAACGATAAATCATTACACACCTTTATAATGGAGGATACTATCCATTTATTACTGATCCAGGCAAAGTGGAGTTTTGGGGAAGGACAGAATCTAAGTCATCAGTTGAATTAATGCTTGAGGCTGGTAAAACCTACTATGTAAAAGGTGCTATCACAATGGGGATCGTGATTGGAAGGCCGAATATTAGTATTGTACCTAGTGAAACTGGAAATGAAGAAATAAAACAATGTAAATACATCCCTGAAAAGGACTGGGAAGCGGTAATGAAAAAGGAAGAACAAGAACGGAATGAAATGCTAGGCCATGACTGGTAGGTTGTCATCCGGGTCGGACCAAGCATATCCTATTGATATGTAGTAGTCATCGAAGAACTGGGGACACAATACTTAATTATGCTATGCTCTAATCTTGGCCAGATTAGCAAGAGTCGTATTACCCGGTTATCCCCATCACATTACCTAACGTGGTAACCGACGGCAGGATGTATTTTTACAAGAGGGAGATTATCACATTACCTTGACTTATTAGCAGAGTGGTGTGCTTATGAAAAGATCGAAATCTGAGCCTATTGCTTAATGACAAACCGTGTCCATCTCATTGTGAAACCGGGAACCCCCGTATAGGACACTGACCCCTTAGGTTCATGCGTGACATCCTCGATTCTCGGGTCGCTCGAGAACACGGCATCATCCGCCGTGAATACATCGACATGCTGATGTCAGCACCGGAGATGCACCCCCGTATCCAGGGCAGCAAACTTTGGCACATCGCGGTGTTAGCAATGAAATTGGCTACAGCCAGTGCAGATGTTGAGTAAGCGCCCATCACATGCACTCGGACAGCAAAAAGCGTATGCTCTTCAGAGTTGAATCCGCAAATTAATATTATTGAGAAAATCAATAAATGTGACTAGCCATGAACACTCCCCGATTATTGACGCTGGCTACATACTTCCCACTTTATAACAAAAAGTTTTATTTTCCCTGCAAACTTTTTTCCCGCAGTAGAAATTACCCTCAAATTAACCATACCTTTTTATTTAAATTACTGCTCTCGTTTTCCTTTTTGTTGGCATTTTCTTTTTGCTCGCAATTAACCCACGCTGATCAACAGCCGACCAAAAAAGACCGACCAATCATCGGTCTGGTATTAAGCGGTGGTGGGGCACGTGGCGCGTCACATGTGGGTGTGCTAAAGGTTTTAGAGCAGATGCGTATACCGGTAGATATCATAACCGGTACCAGTATGGGTGCAATCACAGGTGGGTTATATGCCTATGGATACTCACCTGAAGAGTTGGAGAAAATTCTAAAAAAGACCAATTGGGATGATATATTTCTTGATAAACCACCGCGCAAACAGCGCAGCATTCGCCGTAAAGGAGATGATTATAACTATTTAATGAAACTCGAAGCGGGCTTTAATAATGGAGAAATAATAATACCCACTGGACTCATCCAAGGACAAAAATTGGATCTGCTGCTCAAAGCACTTATGCCATCAGCACCAAATGACTTCGATTTGTTACCCATTCCGTTTAGGGCTGTCGCCTCTGATATCGAAACAGGTGAAGCGGTAGTATTGGATAAAGGTGATATTGTCACTGCTATGCGTGCCAGCATGTCCATCCCGGGTGTGTTCTCGCCCGTTGAAATGGATGGCAACCTTTTAGTTGATGGCGGTTTTTTAAACAATGTGCCAGTACGGCTTGCGCAAGAAATGGGCGCCGACATCTTGATAGTTGTCGACTTGAGCGGTGAATTACGCAAGCGCAATGAATTGTCATCACCACTGGGCATCTTGAATCAAACTCTGGGATTTCTAATACAGCGTAATTCGCGAGATCAACTCAATGATCTCGACCCCATGGATATACTGATTCAGCCCGATATGGGTAACTTTTCCTCCACCGATTTTTGGCGTTCCGCGGAGATGGTTACGATAGGTATTGGCGCTGCAAAAACCCATACACAACAGCTCACCAAACTATCGGTGTCGGAAAATATATACCAGGACTACCAAACCATGCGGCGTCGAACCATTAAGGATGCCCCCTATATTGATAGGATAATTATTAAAAACAATTCACCTCTTTCCGATAAGGTGATTGATTCATTCATCACCGTTCGACCAGGTGAAATATTGAATCAGGAAATACTGGAACGGGATATCGCGAAAATTTACGGACTCAATATTTTTAAGCGGGTGAGTTATGAACTGGTTCATGAACTTGACCAAACAATTTTAATAATCAAGACAATCCAAAAAGACTGGGGACCGAATTATTTGCGATTTGGAATGAACCTGGAAGGAAATTTTGAAGGTTCGAGTCATTATAATTTTGCTTCTAGCCTTACCGTAACACCACTAAATCGTCTGGGGGGTGAATGGCGCTCGGAAATCCAATTAGGTTCAGATCAAATAATATCAACAGAATTCTATCAACCGATAGACACAAATCTTCGGTATTACGTCAAGCCTATATTGGCCTATTCGTCAACTCACATTCAGCAATATGATTCGAGTAAACAGGTGGCCGACTATAAAGTCTCTAATTTCTCGGGGACACTCGCCGTTGGCCGCAACCTTGGGAACTGGGGCGCGATTGAGCTCGGAGTGAGTGAAGGATCGGGAGAATCGGACCAATTTATCGGTGACCAACCCGAACCCCCAAATAGTTTTAAGACCAGATACTGGTATGTCAGCTTTTTGCATGACCAATTAGATAATTTGAATTTCCCCAAGAACGGTCAGATATCTTTTATTAATTGGGGTAGTGTTAATTATCGTAGTAGTGATGAAGTGCCAGGCACAGATGTTGATTTTGATGTTCTTGAAGTTGGCGGTATAGTGGCCAGAACCTGGGGTACCAACACCTTCATGCTATGGGGTGATCTTAAGGGTATAGTCAACAGTGACAAACAAATAGAGAATGATACGGTTTTCGGTGGGCTTTTTAACCTATCGGGCTATCGCCGTTATGAACCCGAACTATCAGGACGCTATTCAGGCATTGCACGCCTTCTATACTTCAGGTTACTTAATAAGAAAAAATCCACGTTCAAAATACCGGTTTATATAGGCGGCTCGATAGAAACCGCTGGCGCATGGAACGAGAATGAAGAGTTCGGTTCCGGTTCCTTTATAACAGCAGGAAGCGTTTTAATAGGCCTAGATACAATGCTGGGTCCAATCTATCTGGCTAGGGGATTCGCCGAAGGAGGAAAAACAGCAAACTATTTTTTTCTTGGCCGAACCTTTACGTTTTAGGTTTCCCTTCCAGTTGCAGGGAAACCGGCACTGGCAGTTCTTAGAGGGCTTGGGGCTGGTGACAGCCCCTGGCTACTCGGCGCGTTGTGAGGATAGGGCATATAACTTTCTATGATTTCGCCACCTCTACCATAGCATCACTAGGTGCCAGAAAAAGCAGTTTGTTGTGCTATATTTTGTATGTGCGATGATAGGTATAATGATGCAATGCACCTCCCCCTTGGCTGGATATTAGTATGAATAATGAGATCAATTACAAGAATAACCCTCTGCATGGCGTTAGTTTAAAAAACTTGTTGATTGAAATAGTAGACCACTACGGTTTTGAAATTCTCTTTGCCTATTTAAACATAAATTGTTTTAGGACCAATCCGAGCATCGCTTCCAGTGTAAAGTTTCTTAAAAAAACTGATTGGGCGCGTGAAAAAGTTGAAACTTTCTATTTGTATGAATTTAAAAACTTACCTAGAGCGTCTTCCGAACAGTTTTTATTACCTCCTAGGGATCGGATTGTTCCAGAAGATCAAACGCCGGGTGAGCCTACTGAGCTGAGTTTGGAAGATGCTGAGCGATTACGCGAAAAACGTGCAAAGAAATCGGCTGTACATGGTCAACGCTCGAGCTCGGGTAAGAGTCTTGGCGCTCAACGAGGTCGGCATTCTTACAGTCGAGATAATAATCGTACCCGGAAGGGTGAGCATGAATCGTTGAACTCTCCAGATTCATCTATTGAGGGGGATGTCGACCCCTGGGCGAAATGGAAAAATAAACACGAGCACTAAGATTATGCAGAGTATAAGTACTATTAATCAGGTAGCGCGTTATTGCCCCGTGAATTATAAACTGTAGTGCAACAGAGACCCGTTCCATGCAGTAGGGTTTGGGGGACATTTCATTTGCTGATTAGGTACAAAGCTCAGTAACCGCATTTCACCCCCATCCTAACCTTCCCCCTCCAGGGGGAAGGAATCAAGCATTGCTGTCTGCTGAGCTTTGTACCTAATTACCTTTTATTTTGACTTTCTGTTGTAAGTAAGAATCTTTATTTATTTGCACTATTCGATTTTTATTGGAAGCAAAACGCAACCAGACCTGTTTTCTCTTGAGCCTTATTTCGAGAATAGCAATTGGTTATTTACCTTCTGAAATCGTTATGAGTTAGCTTCGTAAATGAGCAATTGAACAGGGAGCTGTTCTTGGATATTCTACATTCAGTGTTAACCATCATTAAATGGACGTCTTGGGTTTGTGTGATTACGCATGCATGGCGAAGAGGTCATCAGATTTAGGAAATCCGTTTTATAGGGAGACTTCGAATAATTCAATCAAGGTATATATTGCATTGTCTAAAAGCGAGTAATTATAGGTGGTTACGCGCAGTATATGAGTATTCATAACTTGTTCTTAACAATGCCAGTGCGCCTTCAGTGAATTTTTCGAAGCGCCCTTAAATCACTCGCTCAAGGGACATGCCGATGAAAAAGATCGTACTCATTAATCCCGCTTATAAGACAAGCCTGCACAGCAACATCAGAACCCTGGCCTTACCACCGCTTAATTTGGCCGTCATTGCCAGTTACACACCCGAACATTATGAGATCACGATTGTGGATGAGTCGGTGGAGGATCTCGATTTTGATATGGCGGCAGATTTAGTGGGCATCACCTGTATGACCCCTTTAGCCCCTAGAGCCTACGAAATAAGCAAGCGCTTTCGTGATAGGAATATTCCGGTCGTCATGGGGGGCGTGCATGTCTCTGCCATGAGTGAAGAGGCGCAACAGTATGCAGATGCCATTGTCATTGGCGAAGGTGAAATGATCTGGCCTCAAGTATTAGAAGACTTTGAAGCGGGACAGCTTAAAAAAACCTACCGCGTCTCCGACCGTCCCGATATCACTCACCAACGAATCCCAAGACGCGATCTCTTTAAGGGAGACTACTTTGTAGAGACCGTGCAAACCAGTCGAGGCTGTCCGTTCGATTGCAATTTCTGCTCTGTAACAGCGTTCAACGGTGCGAAAATTCGTATGCGAGACGTGGATGAGGTTGTGCAGGAAATTACCGATATTGATAACAAACGGATTTTTATTGTCGATGACAACATCATTGGCGCCGGTCAAAAATGCATTCGGCGCTCCTTTGAGCTCTTTGAACGGCTCAAAGGTTGCGGTAAAGAGTGGGCAGGTCAAACCTGTCTGAATATTGTCGAACACGACGGCTTACTCAAGTCGGCATCCGATGCAGGCGCCAAGGTCTTTTTGATCGGTTTCGAATCATTGGATAAAGCTACCATCAGCTCCATGAATAAATCGGTGAATCTCCGGCCGAATACAAAAAACTTCAAAGATGCTATCCGTAAAATACACGATAACGGTATCGCCATCGTCGGCTGTTTTATTTTTGGCGCCGATACCCACGACAAAGAGGTTTTCGAAAAAACAGTTGAGTTTGTCTGGGATGCTCAAATCGATGCCGTGCAGTTTACCGTCAATACGCCGTTACCGGGCACCAAACTCTATCGAAGCATCACAGAAGAGAGTCGCCTGCTCTACTCAGACTACCCAAACGATTGGAAACACTACACGATTCTAGAACCCGTTTTCCAACCCAAACAGATGCAGCCTGAAGAGCTGTATGAAGGTCTGATCAGTTCTTACAAAGAGGTGTCCTCTTTTGGGCGTTCGTTGGCGCGGGGAGCGAGAACACTCATGAACACAAAAAGCCTGTTTAGCGCCGGTATATCGTTTTCCTGGAACTATGATGCCTACAAAACCATTCGCCACAGCGAAAATCCATATTCTCGCAACCTAAAATAATCTCATAGTTCGAGAGTATCTCCAGGGTTGGGGATAGAGGCTTTCAGATTGAGCTCAGTTTCAAGTTGGTTCCGAAAATCCTGTTTTGACTCAGGCTCACCATGGACCACGTGTACACTGGGTTTGGTTTTGAAATTCCCGATCCAGCGTAAAAGGTCATCAACATCGGCATGCGCCGAAAGACCACCGACCGTATGGATGTGCGCCTTTACCCTGTACTCGTCACCATGGATTCTGACCGTAGCATCGCCATCGACGAGTTTGCGCCCCAATGTTCCATTGGCCTGATAACCCACAATCATGATATGAGCGCCGCTACGTGAAATATTGTGTTTGAGATGGTGGATGATGCGGCCACCGGTGCACATTCCGCTGGCGGAGATTATGATGGCGCCACTCTTGATCCGGTTGATGGCCATGGACTCCTGCGGGGATTGGGTAAGTTTAAGATTTCTCAGGTGAGGCATCTCATTGACCTGCTTGCGTAGCTTGGTTGCCTCCTCGTCGTAGAGATGCGGATACTCCCAATAGACCTTACTCGCACGGATCGCCATGGGGCTGTCGAGAAAAACCTGCCAGCGGTCCAGTTCCCATTCGTCGTGGTATTTTCCCAGGTAGTAGAGGATTTCCTGGGTACGGCCGATCGCAAAGGCGGGTATCAGCAGATTGCCTTTTTGATGGGACGCGTCACGAATGATTTGGCCAATCTCATCGATGGTGTGCTGCCGGTCACGGTGACGGCGGTTTCCATAGGTGCTTTCGATAATGACGTGGTCTGCGTTCTCAATCACTGCAGGATCATTCAATATGGGGGTATCGTACTGGCCCAGGTCTCCGCTGAATACGACTTTTCGCTCCTTGCCATTCTCATTCAGCCAGACTTCCACATTGCATGATCCGAGAATGTGCCCTGCATCCTGATAGCGAATAGTTATTCCCGGCAGGATCTCCTTCTTCTCCCTGTAACGCACGCCGATTACGTTATTTAATGCGATACGCGCATCAGCAACGGTGTAAAGCGGTTCAATCAACGGTTTATTCTTGCGCTCGCGCCATTTGTTTTCGTATTGGGCGTCCTTTTCTTGCAGAAAGGCAGAGTCCTGAAGCAGAATATCGCACAGATCCGCAGTTGCATTCTGTGCATAGATCGGTCCCTGATAACCCTGTTTGACCAGCAGGGGAATACGACCAGAGTGATCGATATGACCGTGGCTCAGTACGACCGCGCTGATCTCGTCGGGTGAAAATGGGAAGGGACTGCGGTTTTTCTCAATCTCTTCGCGGCGTCCCTGGATCAGACCGCAATCGAGCAATATGGTCGCCCCGTTGGCGCGGAGGATATGACATGAACCTGTTACTCCGCTGGTTGCACCGTAAAATTCTATATGCATAAGGATTGCCCCTGAGAGGATCTTTTTACTTCCGTACCGAAAACGTGGCCTCAATAATGGAGTCCAGCACTGATCACCTTATCATGGCAAACTCATTCTAATACGTCATGCAACGAGAATATTCACAAAAATCAACATTCCAGCCTGCAGCGTAACTGAAGCCTAACCCTGACTACCACTCAAACCAAATATCGAAAGGCTTTCGATTCCCGTAGGCTTTTGATAAATGGCATTTATTCTTTCGTTGCTGCACGACAAGCCGCATAGATCGATGTGCTACACTAAAGCCACTAGACCCGCTAGACTCAGCAGTCATTGCTGGCGTAATAAGCTATCTTCCAACGTTCGCCAACCTTCTTGGATTCAAGCATGACGGCAGATACACAACAAATCGACAGCGCATCGCGCAAAAGTGGTTTTCGCGGCATCCATATCCTATGGATTGTTCTTGCCACCATTTTGCTGACAGCGGCGGTCACCTTCTGGGCTGTGCGCACCTATATCTATGCGAAGGATTTCAAGCCGGTAGAACTCAGTATTAAGGAAACGCAGACACTCAACACCAAACTGAAGGTACTGGGTTATGATCCTGGATCAGAGGCGCATACAGAAGCCGGCCAGGCACCTCAGGAATCCGACGTGCAATGGCTTAGGCCAGAGCGTTACAACGAGGCAGGCGCCAAACGCGAGGTCAGTTTCAGCGAACGGGAGCTCAATGCAATGGTTGCAAAGAATCATGATCTGGCAAAAAAGCTTGCGGTTGATATGAGTGACGACCTGGTGAGCGCCCGGCTGCTGGTGCCGGTCGACCAGGACTTCCCGGTCCTCGGCGGAAAGACACTGCGCGTCTCGGCAGGTGTAGAGATGGCCTTTCGCAATGCAAAACCTGTGGTGATCCTAAAGGGCGTCAGCATCATGGGCATACCGATCCCCAATGCCTGGCTTGGTGGGTTGAAGAACATTGACCTGATCAGCGAGTTCGGTGATGAGAGTGGATTCTGGAAGGGCTTCGCAGGCGGCGTGGAAAATATCCGGGTCGAAGAAGGACACCTGAAGATCAAACTCAAGGAATAATCGAACAAGCAACAAGGAGCTGATTTTTTTTACATTACAGTCTAACTGGCATTTCTCTTCTACACTTTTTCCTTTCTTAGAAATACCTGATTCCAGATAAGGAGTCACTCACTTCTGTTTCAGTCATGCCTGAATCTGACTCCGCGAAGGCTGAAGCCAAGACTCAACAGGCCAAAAGCCATTAGCGCAAGTGACGCTGCCATCAACCAGATTCACCAACAGTAAGTTTGCTTAAAGGAAAGGGACGGCCTATTCCGTATCCCTGAGCGAAATCCACTTCCAGCTTTCTGAGGACGTTTATCACCGCATCATTTTCAACATATTCCGCAATGACTTTCTTACCCATCATCTGGGAAATTTCCGTGATCCCTTTGACCATTGCGTGGCTCGATTCATCTTCCAAGATGTCTTTGATAAAAATTCCGTCAATTTTCACATAGTCCACTTGGAGATCTTTCAGATAGGAAAAGGACGAGTAACCTGAGCCAAAATCATCCAGCAGAAAACTGCATCCAATCTGCTGGATATCCTTGATAGCCAAATTAGCTGCCTCGATATCCTTCACGACTGCCGTTTCTGTAATTTCAAATCCGATTTTGTCCATCGGATAACTACTCTCTTTTAATCTGACTTTCAGCTCGTTGAGGAAGTCTGGATCAGAGAGGGATTGACCGGACAGGTTGATCGTAAATGCACCCACCTCATCCAGCTTTTCTTTGTGCTCCTCAAGCCATTTGAAGAAGGTTTTCAAAACCCATCGATCCACAGTTCGCATACGGTTATTTTCTTCAGCGACCTTTATAAAGTGTACCGGGTTTTGTGCTTCACCCTCGTCATTAAAGATCCGCAGCAGAATCTCGTAATGATCATCCTCTTCTCCCAGAAACAACGGTGTGATCTTCTGACAGTACAACAGGAGCTTATTGTCACTCAACGCCTCTTCGATGGCAGGTATTGAGCGTGTCATCTCCCGCTGTTGATTGATCTTATTGACCGATGACTGATAGACCCTGGTGCAATTCTGACCTTCACTTTTCGCCAGAGAACATGAGTTGCCTGCATTGGCGATCACAGCCCCTGGCGTGGTTACCAGGTTATCAATCAGCGTGATCCCCATGCTGGCTGTCACATAGACCGATTCCCCATTCCAGTTGAATTTATAGTTGCTGATGGCTCGTCGTTGCGTTTCGGCTATCTGATAGCCCTTATCAACAACACAGTTCTTAATGAGAATCCCAAATTCGTTATCCCCCGTTCTTGCCAATACAGCTTCCCCGGGCAGATAGGTACGCAGTATGCCAACCAGGTTTTGCAGCAGTCGGTCGCCACCCTCCAGACCACAAATCTCATTCACGACACGAAATTTGTCGACGTCCATGGTTATCAAACAGTGGTGGCTGTTTTCGTTTTTCGAAAGTTTCAAAAGACGAGCTATCTCTCTTACCATGGCGCGGCGGTTTTTCAGTCCGGTTAGCCTGTCGGTGTCACTCTCCTCTCTAAGTTCATCGAATGTCTTTTCAAGGACCCGCTGAACCGCCCGTTCCACCATAGGCACTTCTTTATCTTCCAGTAATGAATATTTGCCCTCACTCAGCCCTCTTGCCAGGCTTATCGAATCCGTCTCCAGCGCCTTGAAACCTGACCCATCCACGAAGATAAGTCGCGATCCTTGCAGATTTTTCCAGGCCAGGTTGATGAGCCTGACCTGCCCCTGCTCTCTAGGCTCGACGATCCAGTCATCCACCTTCATCCCATCGACAATGCTCTGCCATGGATGAAGCTTTTCATTGGAGCCGTCCAACTCTCGATGTTCAACCTGAACCATTGGGAGTATGTTATCGAGATAGTCTCCATCCACCTCGATTCTCTTATGCATCCAGATATCCATCTCAGCGCCACCCGCGAATAACGAGCGCTCAAATTCTTCAATGAATGCTTCCGCCTGCCACCGATGCACAGGATATTCAGAAAAACCCTTGCGCATGATCCGACTCACATCTTTTACCATCTCTTCCTTGAAGGTTTTTGGACTTTTTCCCTGCTGAAAAATGACAAGGAGCACGTCGATGAGTTTTATGTAGGTAAGCCAGGCCTTACTCTCTTCCCCATGTTCTGTCAGTGTCTGCACCAGCAGATTCGGCCATCCCAGTTGCAGGACCCGATCAAGCGCTGAAGAGATCGACTTATTCTCCAGCTTTTTCTTCAAGGCCAGCCTGACTTCGCGTATGAATTCCTGTTGGTTGATTTCAAGGTCGCAGGACTCGACAGCCTGGTTCCTGTTTGATTCAAATCCCTGCTTTCTATCTTCGAGCAGCTTGCTGATGTGGGAGTGTAAGGCTGCCATATCCGCTATCTTGCCACTGACGACTCCTTCCCCAATCTCTTCAAGCTCTGAACTGACTGAGGTCTTTCCTATGGAATATGGATTCAATACATTGTTATAGAGTGACAATTCACCTATGACATCAAATACCTTTCTGGCCGGGTGTTCCGGGTTTTCCAGCGACTGCGAATCTGACAGCACCTGTTGAAGGAAGGGGACTTTTATCCTTTCGAGCAGATAGTTTGCATCAGCGCCCACCACCTTTTCCTGTTTGATGGAGGTTATCAGCTGCTCCGTGGCATCAATTTGCGCCACTACATTTTTATCCAGTCTTATTTTTTTGCTTCCCCGAGCAGAGAGGTGTGATTGAATCTGCTCTTTGAGTGGCAGATAGTGGCTGTAAGGCATGGATGAGAGAGAACCCATCACCTGATCCAACCCCACCAACTGACCAGACTGCCTGTTGTCAGACTCATCTGTGACCTCTTCTTCATCCGCCCCTGATAAACTCGTCAGCCGACTGAAAAGTGAACGTTTTTTTCTTTTCCTCGTTTGCTGTGTTTGCGCTGCACGGTCCTGAGAATTCGCCTGGAGCGTTTCAGTTTCTACGCCTTCATCTTCCAGTATTCCTACCAACTCTTCATATAGATCATTTATTTCATCCAGGAGAGTCAGCCTGGCAGATTCGTAAGCAATTTTTTTAGACCTTATCCCCAGCCCCATCTCGTCAAGCAGTTTTCTTATCGACCAGAGGATGTAATAGGGAGAGACGGGATTTGTATCCTGGCTGACCGGCATTCTTGCCACAAATGCCAGACCCTGCTCAATCTTGAATGCCAACAATGACGAATTGGCATCGATCATCCGTGACACACGCACCACCTCCACCCATTCATCGAAATCATCCTTCTCCACCAGATCCATTTCACTCGTACTAATTGCTCTCCGGCCTGGTTCACTTCCTGATCCATCGGGTTTGAAGCTTTCAAAACCCGCACTCACTGAAGCAATCAATCTGTCTTTCACTAGATCACGCTGGTGCTTGATGACATTCAGTGCATTCAGCGTCTCGGCCTGATCATTACCGACAGACTGTTTTTCAAGCACAGCTTCCAACTCAGATTCCATATGGGAAATAAAGCCCTGCAGCTTGGCTGTCAGATAACGCCTGACTGCAGATGCAATATTATCGATGGTCTGGAAGCCTGTTATTGCCTGCAGGGAGTCTGTTATGGCTTTCTGTTGGAAAGCGGTGACATTTGAGCGCAGTTTATTGAGGTACGCCAGGAAAGCATGCTCTTCATGGACAAATGAAACTCCAAACCCTGTTTGGGAAAAGAATGCCGCCTTGACAGAAATGGAAAACCGGGGGCAGTCTGCTTCGGATTCTGCTGCATCGACAATGATCTGTGCAGCAGCACTACCCGGCTGTTTCCATGCGGGATCAGCCGTCAAAGGCAGACCTTGTTTACACTCTATAAACAGACCGCCGACAGAGTAGTTTTGAATCGTCCCGTCACAGGATGATTGATCTTCAAACTTGATTAAGGCTGGACACTCAAGTTCATAGCGGGGATATTTCCTTTGATTCATGTGTCGTCTGCATTGTGCTTTTTACAGAGAATTTCATCTCAAATGCATATCGACTCATATCCATAATCCTTTAACCTAGAATCCTCAGTTGGATGGGGTATAGTGTGCGTTTGGGGTGGTGCAGGTCAAGGCACAATGATGCGGAATAGTTATTCTATTCCAAGGAGTTGTAACGCAGACATGCGCCGCCACAAACGTGCAATCTACCCCGTAGCGTAATTCACCCAGTGGGTGAAGGTGTCTAGCGAACAAAATAAGCTCAAGTTCAACTCGTTAACAGTAGAATGGAGCGGTCAACTGAGGAATCTAGGTTTAATCACTGCTATCCATCCTAGCGGTTACGAAATTGTCTTTCAGACAGTCTGAATTACAGCCATTGACTCCCAACTGTAGCGGTGAGATGGATAATGGAGAAAGTTTGCCCGGCTGCAATCTGGAATCATTGGTCTAAAAAATTCGATGCCCGATATGACACACCGGAACCGGACCATTATGCAAGACGTCCTGCCAGGGCAGATACTCCCCTGGAATGGCAGCCTCCCGCATGAGATCAACCGCGCTGCCACCGTTCGTAATGTTGAGAATACTCTCCAAGTGAATACTCTGGCGTTAGAGGCCGTTCGAAAAAGACCTCATGAGGCCTGTCAAATTTTCCATTCTGCAATGTAGGGTGGGTACCGCCCACCATCAAGAGGATAGATTAAAGATATTTGGTGAGCGGCGCCCACCCTTCTGAGTTGATCTATTTATCGACCTCTCAGGTCTTCAGCGCCAGCTTCCAGGCGTTGAGCTTGCCCACATCCTGAGACTGACTATCGGCCACCCGCAGCTTCCAGGTTCCGTTGATCTCCACACCGGCATCCACCAGCGCCTGCAGGACCTGGGTGTCGGCTGCCATGTAGGTGCGTTGCAGATTGTCCTTGCTGCCCCCCTGCATCTGATGAATCGCGGCGCTCATCCCGCCGGGGCTCTCCAGGCTTACATTGAGATCGCCGCGCCAGGTGTGGGTGATATCCACCGTCAGCTCGATATCGGTGAGACTGCCCTGCCCGTCCACCGGCAGCTCACTGATAATTCCCTGGGCGTCATGATCGGGGATATGGACTCCGGGCGAGGTTTCCCACTCTGTGTTGGGTGCGCCATCCAGACCCAGGGTGAAGCCCCAATCCTTGAGCACACCGGTATCGATGGAGGCCCGGTCCGATACCGACAGCACCCAGTTGCCGGTGGCGCTCTGCCCCGTCAGATTGGTCAGACTGGGTGTGTCATCCATATCAAAGTTGCGCACCAGATTGTCCTGACCCCCTCCCTTGCGGTCATGCAATAGCGCCTCACTGCCATCCGGTGCGGTAAGCCTGACCTGCAGATCGCCCTGATAGGTATGTTCGATATTCACCGAGACCTGGATGCTACGCGCCAGTGCGCCGTCGCTGACACTGATCGCGCTGCTGATGCCAACCGCATTGTTATCCGGTATCGCCAGTCCGGGGCTGCTTTGAAAACTAACCTGCCGGTTCACCACCGGGTCCAGCCTGTCCCTTGCCAAACGCACCGCACGCGCGGCATTGACCCGGCCCCAGCCGTACTCGTCGGAGTGCCCTTCACTGTTGTAGTTGCCGTTAGATGTATCGATCTTGTCGGAGGTCTCCCGCAGGATCTGCTTGACCTCCTCTGCGGTCAGTTCGGAATTCACAGAAAGAATCAGCCCACAGAGCCCGGCCACCAGCGGCGTGGAACTGGAGGTGCCACCGAAACCATTGCTGGTGGTGTAGTCCCCCTGCTGATAACCGCTCGACCCGCTACGATCCGTGGTGACGATGCGCCGCCCGCCGGAACCGCTGCTCGGCGCGCAGACCCAGATCTCCGGGCCATAGTTGCTGTAGTGGCTGCGCCGGTCATGACTGTTGGAGGCGCTGATCGCCACCACATCCGGATGGATCGCGAATCCGGAACGGTAATTCTTGTCCTCCTTCTTGCCGTTCACCGGCACATCCTCATTCCCTGCCGCAAACAGGATCACACAGCCGTGGCCGTTGCGCCCGTCACTGGCGGCGCGGCTGATCGCCCGCTTCATGCGGGTGCTCAGGGTAAAGAATTCACTGGCCACGCCCCAGCTGCAGCTGATCACGTCGGCGCCCTTGGTGCGCGCATGGTTGAACAGCGCCTCTATAGTGCTGTCGCTGATCATGCCGCTGGTGCGGATCGGCATCATGGCGCAGCCCGGCGCCAGACCCACCACCCCCGAACCATTCTCATCCGCCACCGCCACCCCCGCACAAGCGGTGCCGTGGTTGTCGTCGCTCAGCACCGGGCGGGGATCGAGATCATCTTCGCCGAAATCGTAGGGCGCAACATGCTTGCCGGGAGAGGAAAAGTCCGGATGGTCGGTCTGCACCCCATCATCCATGATGCAGACCACGATGGAGCGATCACCCCGGGTGATGTCCCAAGCCTGCGGGGCCTTCACATCCGCTCCGGCAGTGAGACCAACGCCACCGTCGTTTTCCAGATGCCATTGAGAGGAAAAGAGTGAATCACTTGGCCGATAGGCCGCCAGCGCAATACGCATGGAAAAATCGGGTTCCGCCAGCTTGACTGACTTGTGCTTGCGCAGACCATTGGCGATCTTGATTGGATTCGCGGTGGACGCAGAGGTAAGTCGCACCACATAGGCATTGGGTTGCTGATCGTCGGCCTGCATCACCTCCAGCCGATACTCGTCGAGCAGGGCGTTGATGGCATCGGGTTTTGCATCCGCCTCCAGCTCCACGTAGATGGCGTCGGTGGGGATCATGATGCCGCTGGAATCACCCGGCATGTGGTAGATATGCGCGCACCACTCGATGTCCCCACTTTCATTGCGCAACGTATCCATCGCCTTTTCGATGGAGTCGGCCGCGACCTGGTAGACCTCCATCTCCCGCCCCGAGTCACTGCTGCGAAAGCGCAGTTGCGGGAAGCTGTCCGGGGTTGCTTCAGCAGCGAGGAGATTGCCGCGTACCGAACGGGGCTTCTTTTTGACCGCAAACAGATCCGCTGACTTCTCCAGGGTGAACTGTTCACCACCCCGTTCGATGCCCAGGGATGTGGAGCTTGCTGTGCTCTTGGTTTTTTTGGGTGAGGCTTTCTGCTTTGCTACTGTCTTCTTTTTGGCCATATCCTTTTCCTCTGGTTTTCGCCCCGAAAGCTATCCAATCGCGGCTTTCTTGTTGTTATCTGTCAGCCAGCCCATCTCACATATCATCGCCGACAGGAATTTAAGTTATTCGTGAATGATAGTGTAGAACAGGTTGGAGATTCTGGTCAGGCCAGATCATCCGACTGCATGGCGCTCTTCTCTGACAGGGTCTATAGGGAAGGCTGTGTTACTGATTCCAACGAAACCTTCTCCGGCACATGCAGGGTCGAGGTGGGAAAGGCGACTTCGGCGCCGTTGGCTTCGACGATCTGCAGCACCTTCAGCAACACGTCCTCCTTGATCTCGTGATAACGCACCCAGTTGGTGGTCTTGGTGAAGGTATAGATGAAGAAGTCCAGGGATGAGGGGGCAAACTTATTGAAGTTGACGATCATGGTCTGATCGGTGGCAATCTTCGGGTGTCCTCTGAGCATGACCTTGACCTCTTCCACGATCCTACCCATGCTGGTTGCATCGTCGTAGCGGATACCGATGGTCTCGTAGATGCGTCGGTGGCTCATGCGGGAGGGGTTCTCCACCGCAATCGTGGTAAACACTGAATTCGGTACATAGAGTGGACGCTTGTCGAAGGTGCGGATGACCGTCAGGCGCCAGCCGATGCGCTCCACAGTGCCTTCGATATCCCGGTCAGGTGAGCGGATCCAGTCACCTGTGGTAAAAGGTCGATCGAGGTAGATCACGATACCACCGAAAAAATTTGATAGCAGATCCTTGGCCGCGAAACCGATGGCGATACCGCCAATACCACCAAAGGCCAGCACACCGGAGACCGAAAAACCCAGCGTCTGTAAAACCACAAGTGCCGCAGTAATCCACACCGAGACCCGCAGCAGTCGAGCCACCGCCTCCACCACAGTGTGGTCAACCTCCTTGCCTGTTTCTTTTTGATGCTCCACATAGCGGGTTTCGGCATTCTTGAGGAAACCCACCAGAAACCAGGCCAGACAACCGATCACCCCCACGCTTTGCAGCGGCTCGGCCAGATCGAACAGCGTCGTACCGGTTTCGACCCGCACGATGTGCGCCGCAAAGGTGATGCCGATAATCCAGATCAGCAGGGAGAGCGGCTTGCGCAGGGCATGCAGCAAGGCATCATCCCAAGGATTGCGGGTGCGGGAGAGGGTCTTCTCCAGCCGGGTCAGCAGTCGACGTTGCACAAAATCCAACAACAGGGCGCCAAACACCACCAGAAACGACTGCATGATCCAACCGCCCTGCCCTGTCCAGTGCTCAACCTGGTTCAGCATCTCATCCATCTCTAACTCCAATCTGTAATACAGACTCTATGATAGCAAAGCTCAAATGTGAGCTTTAGTCGCGAAGCAAGCGCTGCTGCTGTTGGGTTCTGCCTTCTTTTGAGGTTCAGAGACAACGCTGTTCCTCTCTCAAGACTCGACTTGCGGGAACTGCACCACACCCAGCATTTCCAATCCACCACTCCCGTGTGCCGGTCTATCAGACACACCGTGACAATATGATCGGTTTTCTACATCTAAGTGGAGTCGGGGGGATAAGGACCAGGGTTGATGTATTTTGAATCACGCCCCTAAATATAATTTATACTAGTCCCTTGAAATAAGGTAGAACTGAAAAAATGCACAGCGAATCAGACAACAAAAGTACTCACCCGACGCCGTGGGAAAAGGAACATAACAGGATAAAGACATTGTGGGTGATCAGCGTACTCTTTTTCTGGTTCAGTGCTTTCTTCCAGATAGGGTTATTTATCGTTGACGGCCAAGTCAATTTCATTCTGATTTCGATAATCGGCGGTATGATGGTATTGGGGGTGGCGCTTAAACTGCGACTACAACATCACCTGCGCAACAAACCTGATAAATGAGCTCCCATCTTTTACACAGTGGAAATACTTTCGAATCACGCAATAAATGAAATCAATCTCTGTTTTATACCCGCAAAAACAACCAGCACCCCTAATCAAGCAAGAAACACTCAACTTATAACCACATCCGCCGAAACACCCCGAATATGCTACAGGCTGCACGTTTTGCACGTGCAATGTTTCTACACTTGCAGCATGCAATCTTTCACTCAATGGCAATGCCATTTATTTTCTATAAAAAATATGAATATAATTCCTTCTTTAGACGGGGATGCTTAATGGGCTTCAAAATTCTAACTCCATTCATTTTTCTTTTCTCTATTGCATTCAATTTGCATGCGGAAAACCAGCAATTGCGTATTCAGGGCTCGAATACAGTAGGCGCCCAGCTGGTGCCTGAACTGATTCAAGCCTGGTTAAAGGAAAAAGGCTACGGCTCAATAAAGCTGGTAAAAAAGGATGAAATGACAATTCTCAGGGGGAATCACGAGAATGGAAACACTATAAAAGTAAAAATTGAAGCCAAGGGTTCCAGCACCGGGTTCAAGGGTCTGCAACAAGGAACAGCAGACCTGGGGATGTCTTCACGCCGAATCAAACAGAAGGAGATCGACGCCCTTTCCTCCCTTGGAGAAATGACATCGATGGAAAGTGAGCATGTCATCGCGCTCGACGGCATCGCCGTCATCGTACATTCAAGCAACCCCCTTGCAGCGCTCAAAAAATCTAAAATTCGCGATATCTTTGCAGGCAAGATAACTAACTGGAAAACGCTTGGCGGTACACCGGGACGTATCAACCTGTATGCCCGTGATGATGAATCCGGAACCTTCGAGGTCTTTAAAAAACTGGTGCTTGGCAAGAAGACACCCTTGTCGAAAAAGGCCAAAAGATTCGCCGATAACGCCAAGCTCTCAGCAGAAGTCACAAATGATCCCCATGGTATCGGCTTTGTCGGCCTGCCCTATATCCTTAATTCCAAGGCAGTGGCAATCTCAGATGGGGAGGCGCCCGCCATCGCCCCGAGCAAATTCTCCGTGGCCACCGAGGATTATGCCTTGTCCCGTCGACTCTACATGTATACCCCGCAACAACTGCCAGATGAATCGCTGACAAGGGATTTCATAAAATATGTGCATTCTGACGCCGCACAGAACACCGTCGAACAGGTAGGCTTCATCACCCAGCAGATTTTCCTGAGTGAGGATGAAGCCGGTGAGCAATACCCGGAAAAGATGAGAAAACTTGCTGAAGGTGCAAAACGCCTCTCCGTTAACATGCGGTTTACCGAGAGAACGGTCTATCTGGACAACAAGGCAAAACGTGATGCTGACCGTGTATACAACTTCCTCAAACAGACCGGCAAGCTGAAAAGCGGACTTCTGCTTTTTGGATTTGCTGAAAACAAACCCAATGGCATGCGCAGCATAAGCTTCAACCGGTCCATCAGGCGTGCCGATCAGGTGGCAAAATACCTTTCAAATAAAGACGTGAGGATCACAACCAGCCGCGGCTATGGTGGTAAGGCTCCCGTAGCTTCCAACGAAACACTACTCGGCCAGGAGAAAAACCGCCGGGTTGAGCTCTGGTTAAAATAAATCGGTTCAATGGCCCTCACTCTTCAGACCGCTGAAGCCATGCTTCAGCGGCCTGTTGACCTGGCTTGCTAATATTCAAATAATATACTTCAAAACAAATAGTTAGTGAATTTTTCGGGTTAAGGTACGACACTATCCGATTGGGCTATAATCCAGCGCCCTTTCCGGTCATATCTGTGGAGTCCTGTCATCGACATTCTGACGATCAGCTCAGCCGCGCTGATTCTGTTCACCGCCTATTTCATTCGTGGCATATCCGGCTTCGGATCGGGGCTGGTCGCCATTTCATTGCTGGCGCACCTGCTGCCCCTGCAGTTCGTGGTGCCCTGGATTCTGGTGTTGGACTTCAGCGCCTCTCTGGCGCTCAGCGGCAGGAGTCAGGATCGCCGCTCCATTCGCTGGGATGAGATTGGCTGGTTATTGCCGACAACTGTGGTCGGATTGTTGCTCGGCTTGTTTCTGCTGGTCAACCTGCCTAAACCACCGCTCCTGATCGGGCTGGGCCTGTTCGTGGCTGCTTTTGGCATCCGCAGCCTGCTCTATCTGCATGGCGAAAAGACCATCTCGCGCTGGTGGTCTGTGCCGGCAGGCATAACGGGTGGAACAGTAAGCGCAATGTTCGGCACCGGTGGCCCCCCCTATGTCATCTATCTGACCCATCGGGTACATGACAAGCTGGAATTGCGTTCGACCTTCTCCGGTCTGTTTTTTCTTGACGGTGGGTTTCGTGTCATCGCCTTCGCCATGAGCGGACTGCTGATCCAGGACTCCATCTTCTGGGCCTGTCTGGCAGGCCTGCCGATCATGGCCTTGGCGCTCTACGCAGGACACCAGGTACATCTGGGCATTTCTCATGCCCAGATGACCCGGATTATCGGAGTGCTGCTGTTGGGGAGTGGTATTTCTCTGTTGGTCCGGGCGTTTTCCGGTTAATCTCCCCCATCCTGCCGTACATGGCAAGGATTGTTTCGACAACTGCTCCTGCGTTGTTCTACCTTCCCACGTCCCTGTGGGTCGCCTGCAATCCTATTGCATTTCCGCCGCCCATGGATGGGCAAGTGCCGCAGGGGCATGGATGCCCAGAAGCGGCCTCCATGGTGGTCAGATGGACAAATGTATCGGAAGGCATGAAGCCGAGAGAGACCAACCTTCCCCCTGAGGGGGAAGGGGTTCAGACAGCTCAGGCAAGAGCCGCCTTCACTGTCTTGCCGATATCCGCCGCATTCTTCACCACATGTACACCCAGCTCCTCCAGACGCTGCATCTTGGCATGGGCGGTATCTGATTCTCCTGAAATGATCGCGCCGGCATGTCCCATGCGGCGTCCCGGGGGGGCTGTGGCGCCGGCGATGAAGGCCACCAGCGGTTTACTCATGTTTTCCTGGGCCCAGAGCGCCGCATCCACCTCCTGAGAGCCGCCGATCTCACCGATCATCAGCACCGCCTCGGTAGCGGGGTCATCCTGAAATCCCTGCATGATGGTGATGAAATCGCAGCCGTTGACCGGGTCACCGCCGATGCTGACGCTGGTGGACTGACCCAGCCCTTCGGCGTTCATCTGCTCCACCGCCTCGTAGTTGAGGGTACCGGAGCGGGACACCACGCCGATACCACCGGCCTGATAGATATGCGCCGGCATGATGCCCACCTTGCACTCGCCGGGAGTGATTACTCCGGCGGTATTGGGACCGACGATGATTGCATCATGACCCACTGCATAGCGCTTGACCCGCACCATATCCTGCACCGGGATACCGTCGGTGATCACCACGATCACTTTGATGCCCGCTTCGATCGCCTCCATAACCGCATCGGCGGCAAAGGGTGGCGGTACAAAGATCGCGCTGACATCGGCGCCGGTCGCTTTCACTGCCTCAGCCACGGTGTGAAACACCGGCCTGTCCAGGTGCGTACTACCGCCCTTTCCCGGGGTCACGCCACCCACCACATTGGTGCCCATTTTCATCGCCTCTTCGGCGTGAAAACTGGCGTGTTGCCCGGTGAAGCCCTGAAAGATGACCTTCGAGTCTTTGTTAACCAATACACTCATTATTCCGCCCCCTGTGCGGCCGCCACCGCCTTTTCCGCCGCGTCACTCAAATGATCGGCCTGGATATAGTCAAGCCCCGCACCCTCCAGGATCTCCAGGCCCTGCTCCAGATTGGTGCCCGCCAGACGCACCACCACCGGCACCTGGATGGCCAGGTCACGGATCGCCTGCACGATGCCGTTAGCGATCCAGTCGCAACGATTGATGCCCGCATAGATGTTGATCAGGATCGCCTTGACGTTGGGGTCCTCCAGCACGATACGGAAGGCGTTGGCGATCTTTTCAGGCGATGCGCCGCCCCCCACGTCGAGAAAATTGGCGGGCCGCCCGCCGTAGTGGCTGATGACATCCATGGTCGCCATGGCCAGACCGGCGCCATTCACGATACAGCCCACGTTGCCATCCAGGGCGATGTAATTGAGGTCATGCCCGGAGGCCTCGACCTCCTTCGGGTCCTCTTCGTCGAAGTCGCGCAGATCGGTGATCTCCGGTTGACGGTACAGGGCGTTGCCATCGAATGACATCTTCGCGTCCAGCGCCAGAAACTGCCCGTCTTTGGTCAGCACCAGCGGGTTGATCTCCGCCATCAGGGCATCTTTATCCCGGAAGCAGCGATAGAGCTTCTTCAGCATCTTCGCCACCTGACCGATCTGCTTGCCGGAGAGGCCGATGCCGGCGGCGATCTTGCGGCTCTGAAAATCCTGCAGGCCGACCGCCGGGTCCACCGCCTCACGAATCACCTTTTCCGGGGTCTTGCTGGCGACCTCCTCGATGTTCATGCCGCCCGAGGCGGAGGCGATCAAGGTGATGCGCTGCGTCGCCCGGTCGATGACCAGACCCAGATAGAACTCCTGTTCGATCGCGTGGGCCTGCTCCACCAGGACCCGCTGCACCAGCCGACCCGCTTCGCCGGTCTGCTTGGTCACCAGCTTTGTGCCGATCAGATGGTCTGCATGCTGTTCGACAGCCTCCAGGCCCTCGGCCATCAGCACGCCACCGGCCTTGCCCCGGCCACCGGCGTGGATCTGCGCCTTCACCACCCAGCCATCGCCATTGAGCTCTTCGGCTACCGCCAGGGCCTGCTTGCCCGAGTGGGCGACACGCCCCTCCGGTACTGGAATGCCGTAGCCGCGGAACAGCTCTTTGGTCTGATATTCATGTATATCCATCGTTTCTCCTCATAGAAAAGTCCCCTCTCCCTGAGGGAGAGGGTTAGGTCGCTACCGGCATCCTGCCTATCGCGACATTTGTCCATCCCTGGACGGCAGGTGAGGGCCTCCCCCATCCCGGCCTTCCCCCTGAGGGGGAAGGAGAATCAATTGTTGTGTTGTTCGATCTGCGCGACCTTCTCGATCACCACCTGGGCCTGCTTGATGGAGGCCGCATCGATCAATCGGCCATCCAGGCTCACCGCCCCTTTGCCTTCCGTCGCAGCCTGCTGCATCGATTCGATGATACGACGGGCGCGCTCCACCTCTTTTTCCCCCGGGGTGAAGACCTGATGGGCCAACTCAATCTGAGAGGGATGGATCGCCCACTTGCCCTCTCCGCCAAGCGCAGCGAAGGCCTTTGCCACCGCCAGATAGCCGTCCGGATCACTGAAATCCCCAAACGGACCGTCGATGGGCCTAAGCCCATAGGCGCGGCAGGCGACGATCATGCGGGACATGGCAAAGTGCCACTGGTCACCCAGATAGCTGGGACGCTGACCCGCCTCATCGGCAAATCCGAGCACCCGATAATCGGGATTGGGGCCGCCCATACTCACCGTGCGGGCCTGGGTGGAAGCGGCATAGTCGGCGACGCCGAACACCAGTGCCTCCAGACGATCGGGACAAGCCTGGGCAATCGCCTCCACATTGGCCATGCCCATGGCGGTCTCGATCAGGGCATGCAGGTTGATCTGCTTCAAGCCCTTGGCCGCCTCGATCTGCTCCAGCATCAGGGCGACAAATTCCAGATCGGAGGGTTTGCCCACCTTGGGCACCAGCAGGGTATCGAGCTTGTCCCCCACCTGTTCCACCACATCGACGATGTCACGGTAGCAGTAGTGGGTGTCCAGACCATTGATGCGCACCGACACAGCACAGTTAGACCAATCGAACTCGTTCAGGGCCTTGATCACGTTGAGGCGCGCCTGCTCCTTGTCATCCGGCGCCACTGCGTCCTCCAGATCCAGGAATACCAGATCCGCCCCGGCGTTCGGGGCCTTCTCCAGCATGCGCCAATTGCTGCCAGGCACGGCGAGTTCACTGCGGTGTAGTCTGTTCTTGTAGGCCATTTTTGTACATCCTCCCAATGTGGCTTGCGCCAATTTTTCATGAGCGATTGTTTGCATCTGTGGCTTTGACTCTCAACGGAGATTATCCGGCCAATGAAAGACACAAAGTGGCAGAGTTTACGACGAGCGGGATGATTTCCCAAATTCAAGATGGGAATTCGGTCCCCAGAGCAGAGTCAAACAAGGGCATATCAACAGGAAACCCAAGTCCAGCGTAACGATTGGGCGTATCATTGGATGCAAAACGGAACACCTATGGATCACCAAGAATAATGTTCAAGCGGTTCATCATCCTGCTCATACTGCTGCTGGGACTATTCGGCGGCATCTTCTACCTGAAAAACCAGCAGGCCATGCAGATGCAGGCGCAGATGTCTCAACCGATGCCGCCAGCAGTGATTGCGGCCGTGCCGGTCCTGCTTGAGCAACGACAGCCCAGCCTAAGGTCGGTCGGCAGTCTGGTTGCGGTGCATGGGGTGCAGGTCAGTTCAGAGACAGCGGGGATCGTCAGTGAAATCCTGTTTGAATCCGGCGATCAGGTGAAACAGGGTGATCCGCTAATCCGGCTCGATGCCACGGTGGACCGGGCGGCCCTCTCTGCGTTGCGCGCCGATCAGCGCCTGGCGGAGGTGGAATTCAAGCGTAGCGCCGACCTGTTGCCCAAGAAGGCCGTCTCCCGGTCAGACTACGACCAGGCCAAGGCCAAGCTCCAGTCGGCCCAGGCCAGGGTCGAGGAACAGCTGGCAGTGGTCTCGCGCAAGACCATCCGCGCACCCTTTGACGGTGTACTCGGCATTCGTCAGGTGAATCAGGGACAGTATCTGCATCCGGGCGACGGCATCGTGCCCCTGCAGGCGCTCGACCCGATCTATGTCGACTACAGCCTGCCGGAACGCTATTTCCGCCAGCTCAGCACCGGCCAACCAGTGAAAGTGGCGCTCGACGCCCTGCCTGGCGAATCATTCGAGGCCCAGGTGACCGCCATCGATACGGTGCTGATGGAAGGCACCCGCTCCATCAAACTGCGCGCCACACTGAGTAATCCGAACCGTACCCTGCGCCCCGGCATGTTTGCCGAGGTGCGCACCCTGGTGGGTGAACCTCAGGAGACGCTGACCATTCCGCAGACCGCACTCAGCTACAACACCTACGGCAATTTCGTGATGCTGGTGACGGAGAATGAGCAGGGCCAGCTGGTTGCCACCCGCCGTCAGGTGGAGACAGGCAGCGTGCAGGATGGAAGGGCGGAGATCACCAACGGACTCAAAGCAGGTGAACAGGTGGTGCGGGCCGGACATAACAAACTGCGTCCCGGACAGCAGGTCAGTATCGATAATCAGATAGAACTGGACGACGCCAAGGTCGGCGCACCATGAAGTTCACCGACATCTTCGTGCAGCGGCCGGTGCTGGCCACCGTGGTCAATCTGCTGATCCTGCTGGTGGGACTGCGCTCCATCGGCCTGCTGGAGGTGCGGCAGTATCCCGAAACCTTGAACACCGTGGTGACCGTAACCACTCACTACCCGGGGGCCGGCTCACAACTGGTGAAGGGCTTCATCACCACGCCCTTGCAGCAGGCGATCGCCGAGGCCGAGGGGATCGACTTTCTCACCTCCACCAGCACCCAGGGGGTCTCGAAGATCGAGGCCCACATGAAGCTCAACTACGAGGCCAGTACCGCGGTTTCCAACATCCAGGCCAAGGTGGCCAGCCAGCGCAATGTGCTGCCGGCGGATGCTAAGGACCCGGTGATCAACTCCACCACCGGTGACGCGACCGCGCTGATGTATATCGCCTTCGACAGCGAAAACATGTCGCGCCCGCAGATCACCGATTACATCCAGCGCGTGGTCAAACCCCAGTTGCAGGCGCTGGAAGGGGTGGGCAAGGCCAATGTATTCGGCCAGGAGTTCGCCATGCGGGTCTGGCTCGACCCCCAGCGTATGGCGGCGCTGGGGGTCTCGGCGGATCAAGTGGCCGATGCCCTGCGCGCCAACAACTATCTGTCGGGTGCGGGCGGTGTGAAGGGCAAGTATGTGCGCGAAGACCTGCTGGTCACCACCGATGTGGCCGATCCGGAAGGCTTCCGCAACCTGGTGGTGCGGGAGGATAGCGGCGCCCTGGTCAGGCTGAGGGATATCGCAAAGGTCGAGCTCGGCGGTGAAAGCTACGAATCCACCGCCTGGCGTGACGGTGTTACCGCCAGCTTCATCGGGGTCGAGGCTGCCCCCGGGGCCAACCCGCTGGACGTGGCGCGACGGGTCACCGAGCTGATCCCGAAGATCCGCGCCAATGTCCCGCAGGGATTGAACGTGATGATCCCTTACGACGCCAGCCGCTATATCAGTGACTCCATCGAGGAGGTCTATCGCACCCTGGGGGAGGCCCTGCTGATCGTGCTCGGGGTTATCTATCTTTCTCTCGGTTCGCTGCGCGCCGCCATGGTGCCGGCAGTGGCGGTGCCCCTGTCACTGATCGGCGCGGCCTTCGTGATGTTGCTGCTGGGTTACTCGCTCAACCTGCTGACCCTGCTCGCCCTGGTGCTGGCTATCGGGCTGGTGGTGGATGACGCGATCATCGTGGTGGAGAACGTCCACCGGCACATCGAACAGGGCATGGGACGCACCGCAGCGGCGATCCAGGGCGCCCGTGAACTGGCCATGCCGATCATCGCCATGACCACCACCCTGCTGGCTGTCTATGCCCCGATCGGTTTCATGGGCGGACTGGTAGGCACCCTGTTCACCGAGTTCGCCTTCACCCTGGCCGCCGCAGTGATCATCTCTGGTGTAGTGGCGCTGACCCTCTCACCGATGCTCTCCGCCAAATTTCTCAAACCCAGCACCTCGGAGGGTCGCTTCGAGAAGTTGGTGGAACGCTTCTTTCACTGGCTCTCCGATGCCTACCGGCGAGTCCTGATCAGCAGTCTGAAGACCGTACCGATCACCCTGATGTTCGCCCTCGCAGTCTTGGTATCGATCTACTTTCTGTTCATCACCAGCAAGAGCGAACTGGCCCCCACGGAAGACCAGGGCATCCTGTTCTTCATGGCCACCGCACCGCGCACCGCCACCCTGGATTACCACATTGCCTATGCCAGCCAGATGAACGAGATCTTCGATCAGTACCCGGAGAAGTCTGACTCGTTCTATATCCTGGGCATGGAGAGCAATACCATCTTCGGTGGTTTCAAGATGAAGTCCTATACCGAGCGTGAGCGCAGCCAGATGGAACTGCAGCCGCAGCTGCAGGGGGCGGTCTCCCAGGTCGCGGGACTCAACACAGTGCTCTTCCCCATGTCATCGCTGCCGGGTTCGGGGGGCGGCCTGCCGGTCCAATTCGTCATCACCTCCGATCAGGAGTACGACCAGCTGGTTGACATTGCGGATCAGCTGATCGGCCGCGCCATGCAGAGCGGGCAGTTCATGTTCCTAAGCAAGAGCCTCGAGTTCGACCGGCCGATCACCACCATCCATATCGATCGGGAGCGCGCTGCTGACCTGGGCATCAACATGGTGGATATCGGCAGAAACCTGTCAAATCTATTGGCCGGAGCGGAGGTCAACCGTTTCAGCATGGCGGGCAGGAGCTACAAGGTCATCCCGCAACTGGCGCGGAATTTCAGGCTCGACACTACAATGCTGGACGACTACCGCATCCATACCGCCAGCGGTGAGCTGATCCCCCTCTCCAGTGTGGTGCGCCTGCAACAGGATGTAGAACCATCCAAGCGCAGTCAGCATCAGCAGCTCAATGCCCTCACCGTGGAAGGCGTGATGCAGCCGGGCGTCTCCATCGGCGAGGCCCTGGGCGCCTTGCAGAATATCGCCGGAGAGATCTTCCCGAAAGGCTTTGGCTATGACTATACGGGAGATTCACGCCAGTTCATCCAGGAGGGCAGCGCCCTGATGACCACCTTCGTGCTGGCGCTGATCGTCATCTATCTGGTGCTCGCCGCCCAGTATGAGAGCTGGCGCGACCCATTGATCATTCTGGTTTCGGTGCCCATGTCCCTGGCCGGAGCGATGGCCTTCATCAGCCTCGGCTATGCCTCGTTGAACATCTATACCCAGGTGGGGCTGATTACCCTGATCGGCGTGGTGGCGAAGAACGGCATCCTAATTGTGCAATTCGCGAATAAGTTGCAGATTGACAAGGGACTCAACAAACATGATGCAGTGGTGGAAGCCGCCAGCATTCGTCTGCGACCCATCCTGATGACCTCCGTCTCCCTGATAGTGGCAATGGCGCCGCTGCTCACTGCAGCAGGACCCGGTGCGGTGAGCCGCTTCAGCATCGGGCTGACCATCGCCACCGGACTGGGTATAGGCACCCTGTTTACCCTGTTCGTTCAACCCGCCTTCTACATCCTGTTGGCTCAGGACAAGAAGGCTGATAGTCAGGCGATTGAAGCCATACAGGGAGAGGAGGCTTGACACCATTGCTTCTAAAAGTTGTCGGATTACGCTGCGCTCATCCAACCTACAATCTGAGTCGTGATCATACCGTTGCTTTATCCATAGAGGATCAAATCATGTTGAAGTTATCTCCACTCCCACTATCTGTCTTTGTGTTGTGTCTGACTTTGGTGTCTGTATCAGCCATGGCCGGAGAAAAGGTCAAGACTTATGACCGGATCCAGCTCTCCGCCAATGCATCGATGGAGGTTGAGAACGATACCTTGTCAGCCCAGCTCTACGCCCAGCAGGAAGGCAGTGACCTCTCCCGCCTGGCCGACGAAGTCAACAAAAGGATCTCCCAAGCCATTACGCAGATAAAAAAAGTGGATGGCATCAAGCTGCAGACTCAAGGTTATCAGACCTATCCCACCTATCACCAACAGCGAGTGACCGGCTGGCGCGTCCGCCAGACCATTCGCATACAGAGCCGGGATTCGACAAAACTGAGTCAACTCTTGAGCGAACTTCAGTCCAGCCTCGCCTTGGAATCACTCCACTACAACGTATCCCCTGAGCAAAGAGATGCTGCCGAGGAGAAGCTGATCAGCGAAGCCATCAGCTCATTTCAAAAACGCGCTGCCCTGGTTACCCAGCATCTGGAGCGCACCAAATACCGGCTGGTTGAGATGAATATCAACACCTCAGGACAGCCGGTACAACCGGTACGCATGCGCGCCAGCATGATGGCGATGGAAGCCTCGGTTGCGCCACCGAGTCTGGAAGCCGGCAGCCAGACTATCCGGGTCGATGTCAGTGGCAGCATCGAACTGGAGATCAATCAGTAACCGATAGTTCTATGCAGAATGATCGCTCTATGTGCATCGACCACGGCATGTCTCATCAACCTTGGATTTGTGATACCCAATGGATAATTCCCTAGTGATGACAACTGGTCATAAGGGATAACCCTGGATTTATTGATTCTTTATTTTAGAAATTTGACATGCGGTTTTGTTTTCATTACTAATGGCCAACAGGCGGGAAGATAACTACTAACAAAAAGATATACCGACGTTTACAAAGCAATTGAAAAGCTCAGGATCCACCTCAGTGACTCCAGTGTTTTTTGTATAATTAAAAGCTCAAAGACGTCACCAATAATTTCGGTTAACTGCAACACTCTGCACCTTAACCGAAGAATATTTTGATAAAGAAATAAACTAATCCTCTTGGCGCCCCGCTAAGCCAAGATCCTTGAAAAAATAACAGTAACTAAGGAAGGGAACTTCTCATGCGTTCCTCACAGCATATCTATAAATACCTGTTCACATTTCTGCTCCTGCTGCTGCAATCTGCGACAATCACAGCCGCTGAGCCAAACAGCCTGGAGGCTTTGATCGAGGCCGGCGGCAAGTATGTCGGTACGCAAGCCTGCCGGCAATGTCATGAAAGCCAGCATTCACAGATCATTCGGGAATCCCATGGTCAGGCGAGCGATGCACGGACCCCCTTTGCCAAAAACAGTTGCGAGTCCTGCCACGGTCCGGGCGAAAAGCACATCATCCTCTTTGCGGCGGCTGGTGATAAAGACCCGGCAACCATTGAGAGCGGTTTGATCTCGTACGCCGGAGCAAAGGCATCGCCCGTGGAAGCGCAAAATACCGTATGCATGGAATGTCACCAAGGTGGCTCGATGATGCAGTGGCACGACAGCCTGCATGAGATTGAAGAGGTACCCTGCACCGGCTGCCACACCATGCACAAGCCCAGCAAGGTCATGGACAGAGAGACCGAGGCGGAAGTCTGCTACACCTGTCATAATGACATCCGGGCCCAGACCTATCAGAAGTCCACCCACGCCATCCGCGAAGGCAAGGTGGTCTGCAGTGACTGTCACAACTCCCATGGCTCGAACGGTCCGGCCATGCTCGAGCAGCTGAGCCTAAACGACAACTGTTACGAATGTCACGCTGAGAAACGTGGCCCCTACCTGTGGGAGCATTACCCTGTAACCGAAGACTGCAGTCTGTGTCACCGCTCCCATGGCTCGATGCATAACTTCCTTCTCAAGAAACAGGGCACACAACTTTGCCAGCAGTGCCATGCGCAGATTGGTCCGGACGGTACCGGGCACATCCGCACTTTCTATGACGCCTGGGACAAGGATCCAAAACGCGGACGCAGCTTCCTTGGCAGAAACTGTGCTAACTGCCACAAGGTGCACGGCTCTAACCATCCGTCCGGCCCCAACTTGCTGCGTTGATAAGGAGAAAGAACAATGTCGAAGAAAAACACAAAAACGCTGCTTGCCACACTGATCTCCATGATACTGACACCAGGAGCGATTCAGGCAGCGGAAGCCACTGGGGTCCAGGCCGAACCTTCCGTCAATGAGGTGGAGATAGGTGTGGGATACATTGAAAATGATGCCTATCGCTTCGGCCGTTACAACGGCATGACCGATGAGGGGGCCTATATCATCGGCAACATCAAGGCCCAGAGTTATGATGAGAATGCCGACTTCTGGAAACTGCGCGGCACCAATCTGGGATTGGACTCCCGTTATCTGAGATTCGACGCCGGCACCCAGGGTAGCCAGCAGTTTTTTATCGAGTATGACAAGACGCCCGATTACGAAAACGATACGGCAACCACGCCTTTTATCAACCCGGGCAGTACGAATCTGTTGCTGCCCGAGGGTTATGACTTTTCCTCTGCCCCTGGTACAATTCCGGACCCTTCAGACGAGAAAAAGTTAGCTGCTTATGTAACTAAAACGTACGCTCCAATACTCAACGAAGAACTCGATGCACTCCTCGATGCCCATTTGTTACCATTCGATCAGAAGACCGAACGCGAGCGTGTTGGGATAGGCGCCAAACTACACTTGAAGAGCCGTTGGCAGTTTAGCGGCAGCATGTCCCATGAGACCCTGCAGGGCACCGACTGGATAGGTGGCGCCATGGGGCCTTCCACGGTAGATAATATCTTCAAGTGGACCAATGGTGCTCTGCTGCCCGAACCCATCGACTACGAAACCGACAAGCTCGATGCGGCCCTGACCTACCACGGCAAGGAGACACAGTTCGAGGTGGCCTATAAAGGCTCCCTGTTCTACAACAACAACACATCCCTGAGCTGGACTGACCCCGTACCCAATTACGATCCGTACGGCGAGCATCTGAGATCCGGCCGCATCTCTCTGGAGCCGGACAACCAGATGCACCAACTCTCCGCCGTGTTGGGCCATATGCTCTCGCCCACCAGCCGCCTCACCGCCCTGGGCTCCGTTTCCATGTTGACCCAGGACCAGAAGTTTCTGCCCTACAGTGTGGATGAAACGGTTGATTCACTACCACAGGACTCTTTAGATGGTGAAGTTTTTCTCTACCGAGGGCAGTTGAAACTCACCACCCGTCCCATGCGGAAGCTGCGGCTCAGCGCACAATATAATTATGACGAGCGAGACAACAAGACATCGAGCAACTCCTACACCTACACATTGGCCGACGGTGTGTTGGGTGATGCAACAGGTGAAGCCGATCCCTCGATAAACCCTCGCATCAACGATCCACTCAGTTACCAGAAGCAAAAGGTCGACCTGACCGCCAATTACCGCTTCAACTCAAAAATGAGCCTGCGCGGCGGTTACCAATACAATCACGATAAACGCGACCACGACGACGACCAGGTCAAGACAACACGGGAGCATAAGGTATCGGCCAAGTTTAAGGTCAAGCCGGTTTCGCAACTGAACCTGGATCTGTATGGCGAGACAGGCAAACGCAAAGGCAGCACCTACTATACCCGGGCCCATGAGCATCCGGATCTGCGCGTAGCCTACCTGGCGGATCTCGACAGAGACAAAGTGGGAGCATCCATCAATTACATGCCGACCCACCGCTTGAATCTCGGCCTGACTGCGGAGTATCTGAAGGACGATTATACCGACTCGGAGATAGGACTTACGGAGTCAAAGCAGAGATCAGGTTTGGTGAATTTAAATTATCAGATCACTGATAGCATCAATGCCCATACGTTTTACAACTACGAAGAGTTCGAGTCGAATAATGCCAACGAGAATAGAGAAGTAGAGAAAGGCACCTATGACAGATGGGAGGCGGACCTGAAGGACAGAAGCAGCAGCTTCGGGCTGGGTTTCAGCATCGATGGTCTGGCCAATAAATGGGATGCCGGAGTAGACTGGGTCTACACCAGAAGCGTTGGAAATATTGAGATGACCGGCACACAAGCCCCTATTGATAAGATCACAGGTGTGCTACTTGGCGATTTCGTGCCGGTCGAAACCCAACAGTTTTCTGATGTGAAAACGGACCTGAACAGTGTAGAACTCTGGACCCGCTATCAATATAGCGACAGCATCGCCTACAAACTCAGCTACTGGTACGAGCACTACAGCACGCAAGACTGGGCAGTGGACGGCACGGTCAATAACTACTTACCCCTGGAAAATAACACCATTGATCAGTACCTGTTTCTGGGTGAGGACGCCCTCGACTATACGCAGCATGTCGTTGGGCTGTCAGTCAATGTGCGGTTTTAATTTAACCTAATCAGGCTGGAAGATGCTTGGGTCCCTCTACAGAAAATAGAGGGACCTATACATTATTTGAAGAATAAACGCCCTTTTCTGAGTTACCCCCAAGCGTCCTCTGATCGTCAGGCGGCGGGCAGCCTACCCTTAAACGCTATGTTGGACTCATTCCAAGGCACCCGAGTCACCGAATCGGTGCACGCCAAGGCGGTTTTCGATCCTTTTTGAAAGTCAGGGCAAGCGTTTCCCTGCCGCATCCATCCAGATCGCAGCCACACGTGGGAGAGTCAGGGGTGAGTGGTGGTTCAGTCGAACAAGTCTGCTGGCGGTGGCGCCCGACAGGACAGCGAGCGGCATCGACGAGGCGCAGAAGAAGATCACCGGGCTCTCCAGCAATGTGGTGAGCCTGCAGGAGGTGCTCAAAGACGCCGCGACCCGCGAGCAGGTACATATCATCCAGCAGCACCTGCGGGAGCTGTCCAAGGATTTCGGCCGTTTTCAGTCACGCATGGAGAAGCTTGCCACCCATATATCCCAGGCCCACACCAATGTCAGTCAGGCCAATATCTCGGCGCGCAAGATCAGCAACCGTATCGAGAAGATCGAGAAGGTGGAGCTTAAGGATGAAGCGGGCCCCGATCTGCCAGTGTTTCGCAAAGAGGCGTTGACCGACCAGCAAGAGAAGTGACCGTCAATTGCCGGCTGACAGATTTGTATCTCGCCTCAGATAGCCGGAGTGATTGAGATGTTCCGGGAGGACCAGCTTGTGGTTCTCCATGTTCAATCCATATCGGGCATCTGTAGTCCTGCGGTTTGTGGTGGAATGGGAGAGTTCTGGTGCATGATGATCTACCAGCCGTTCGCGTTCTTATGGTAGACATTGGTGGCATAGACGACCTGAGAACTCTCCATACCAGGGGCCTGTACATGTTCCTCCACCAGATGGATTGCCAGGTCGGCACTGTGAGCGGCTGTTTGCTCAATGGGAGCGGGACAGGTGGCCATGGGAAAGAAAAATACAGGGGGATTGCCTAGGGCCTGTTAACACTATGTGGATATCCATCGACGGCGGCCATTTTTTCGCAGGACAAGGCGCACTGAGTGTGGTGTACTTGCCGTACATGAACGAAAGGGCAACGCCGTCATGTGGGAAAATGGCCCCATCCCGACGGGT
>JBDLIT010000027.1:0-35997 GCA_039714735.1 Pseudomonadota bacterium | reverse complement strand
TTGCGAGTTGAGAAGTTGCTGCTCTGTCATCAGCAGGCCATCCGGCCGCCACGGCGTTTTTGCCAAGCAGTGGCATCCTGACTTACTGAGCAGACTCTAGATAATGGCTCTTGTGAGAGCTGGATAGATGTATTTCGCTAGACGCTTACATTTATACAGACTATACGTTAAAGCAATTATTCAAAGTCCTATGGTAAACGGACACACCGTACGTTTCCTGTAACCTCAGGGTCAGAGGTAGAGGCTCCTGTATAAAAATCGACCATCCAGTAATCTCCATCCTCTGTTGCGGTACTCGTCCAGTACTTGCTATAAAAGCAGGTGAGGTCCTGAGAACAGTAGGGGGGATGCGGCCACGAATCCCATCCGTCACAACGCACTCCATCTTCTAGCGGGGTCTCCGGGCCGTTTGGACAGACCACCAGGCTTTTCAACTCGTCCTTTGTGGGCAGCCGCCAACCATCACCACCTAAAGAACTGCAGTAATCAGTTGCCAGGGAAATCGTGAATTGACCTGGATGACCTGTCTCTTGCCACTCCAACTCGTTGCAGAAGTCTTTGGAGACTGTGTCAGCGGGGGGACTACAGTTGTCATCAGGAATGCCATTACAGTCGTTGTCTAACTCATCGCCACAAACTTCCGGTTTACAATGATCACACAAATCATTTGGCCTAAAAAAACCAAAACTACGGAACAACATGGAGCCAGACACGACCCGAATCGGATAAGGCCCCCAGTTCTTAAAAAAATCTTGATCAAATCCGTCAACAAAATCTGGTTCCATGAACTCTGTGAGGTGAATTATTTCGTGGAATAGACGGGTGCCCCCTGGCTCAAATGAATCAATTTGCTCTTCATGAATAACCGTGTCCATAATTGATATTACCCAGTTTGGCTGTAACGTCCCACCAGAGGTATTTGTTATTGTTGACTTTATCTCAACCATGTGATCACCCAGATATTGGGCTCGGATGATTTCTGTTACGACATCGCTATCACCGATTTGAGCTGGCATTTCCAGGATGCCATCTCCCCTCGCTGGATTGTTTGCTTTGAAACCATTGCTTTGTGGGGCAACAACCACAACCCGGTATGGGAACCCATCATTGTTGCTCTCCATCCAGTCCGGTTTTTCCCCCTTATAATAGTAATAGAAAGTTTTACCAGGATCTAAAATCCCAGTTTGGGAAAACCCCTCTTCGATAGGTTCTATGCGATTCCCATGGATAAGAACAGCATAATTGATGTCTCTTGGAACGTTCGATATATTTGTGATTTCCGCCCATACCTCAACCGGCAGATCCTTTCCTTCGTTATAATACGCTCCCACGTTGCTAACCGAGATTACCGACTCCGGAGCCGGGCATAATGCCATTGCCATCGGGGCCCAAAAAATAACGGCCACACCCATAACCATATGAAACAATGCTCTTCTTTTCATTACACCTCCATTTATTAGATTTTTTTGCCAAGGTGTTTCGTAAACACCTTTAGGTGATAAGAAGTATGAAAAAATAACTCTGCAACTGCATTGTTTTAATGCAGTTGCCTTCCCTGCTCATAATATCGTTAATGAATTGAGAATAAAAACACTGACAGTAGTCAACGCTCTCAATTGCCAAGAATTATACATTTTTAATCATTTAATTACTATTAAGTTAGGGTAAAGATTTGAAAAGCTGGCTCTTTTCCTAACAAAAACAATGCATTTATATTTACAAATCACCAAGTTAATTCGTAAGCTTCCCCGTCAAGTTGACAGTTCAAAATTATCAAAGGGGTCAGTCTCGATAGATATGTAAATAATGATACTACGAAGGTCAGCTTTGAGTCAGCATCAGGTAGAAAATACACAGTCACCAGCACTTCCGGGAATGACGGCTAACAGCATTTCTGAGTCATTCTTCGTCTGATGCAGAGGGGCAGGGGGTGGAGGATTCTTGAAATGGCTCTTGCATGAACCAGCCATTACAAAATGATCATTTGATGATTAACGCATTATTTACCGATGTTGGAATCTAACCGTTTTTTATCAGGCGTAGATCGGTAATAAGCTCTTGTGGTTCACCAATCGAGATATTGGCAAAATCCAGATGCTTTGGATTGAGTAGATAGTTGGTCTCGGCAGTGACTACGGCACTCGGAACGGCCAGTATGGCACTGGATTGTTGTGTTGCCCATTCTGTGCCGATCGTTCGCAGCCTTTCTAGGGCCGAGTATTCACGCCAGTCGGGAGGAAGCTGATCAAGATTCATGTGATCCATCCTCAATCCTGACGGGATCTCAGCCGGAATCATGAAGTAATGAGCTCGCAAGGGTTCATCCTGCACCAACATCTCTAACATCGCCAGTGATTGACTACCAGCGGTATAAATCAGTGGGACACCTTTATGGTTCCAGCGGCCGCCATAGCGCCTTGCGCCTTCGCCTGAGAAAGCAGTATCAATGAAACGGGCGGTCACCATCCGCCAAACAGTGAACATCAGGCGAAGACGCCGTGCTCTATCCGTCCCAGACTGTCCATTACACTCTCGGCGCCAATATCGGTGTCAAGCAGACTCAAGGGAGTCGCCCCGGCGAGGGATGCATTGGCCGACTTGAGCCAATCAATTGCAACGTCGAAGTCTTCAAAGACTTCTTCAGCGCGCTCGATCACGCGCGCTAGACGGATTAGCTTTGAGGATTCCTCGCTATTCAATTTGCCCTCGCGTTTGCGACGCGCCAAGGTCCGCTCAGGAATGCCCAGTGCTGTCGACAGTTCGGCCTGGGATAGGTGCGTGAATTTGGTTAGAGAGTCCACGGCGGATGAGTGGATTCCGTTACGTATGATTGACACCCAATCGAGTGGAGTCAGAGGCTTGACCGGTAACACCTGTTTGCCGCCGAGCAGGTGATCAACCGAAATGTAAGATGCCGTGGGCTGTACAGTTGTAGATGCCATGTCCAATTCGCCGATAAGTGCCATATGGCGGATATTATAGTAAAATATGGCAAACAAATCGACTGATAAGCCTCAACAGGGTGTCAAGTTAGTCATTGTCCAGCGTAACTGCCTCATGCAATGTCTCGTCTTCGCGGGATATATGGAACATTGTGGGGTATCTTGCCTAAACCACTGAAAGTCAGTAGTCCCATAGCCGCCGTTCGTTTGGCTTTTTTATCTCTCTAGATAGTTTACTTGTTGAAAAAAATGCTTTTAAGGCCTATAAACATACTTAACGTTCGTTAAGTAATGGTTGTCGACTGATGCAAAATACTCAAGTACATGACACGCGTGGATTCGTGCTTGAAAAGGCTATACCACTATTTGCTTCACGTGGTTACAGCGGAGTCTCCATGCGCCATATTTCCCAGGCAGTTGGTATCAGTGCCGCAGCCCTTTATCACCACTTTCCCGACAAGGAAAACCTCTATCTTGAGGCGATGGCGCATGCATTTACAGACAAAGCGGTAGGTATTACCTCTGTACTGAATTCAAGTGGCACCTCGTTAGAACGCCTTGAGCGATTTGTGCTCAGCTTTACCAAGCTGATGGGAGACGACCCGGACTTCAGGGCGCTACTGCAAAGGGAACTGCTCGATGGTGATGAGAAACGCTTGAAGCTGGTGGCTGAACAGGTGTTTGCCGGTCCATTTGAGGCCATGACTGCCCTGGCCAAGGATCTTGCTCCCGATTGTGATCCCCACATGCTGGCAATCTCCATGGCCGGGTTGGTGCTGTTTCATTTTGAAACTGCACCGGTGCGCCGTTTCTTGCCGGGTGGACGATCTGAGCATAATGATCCGAAGGTTATCGCCCAACATGTTACCCGGCTCTTGATCAAGGCAGTGGGAGATGGCTGATGTCTCCGTTTTCCCAGTCCCACATGATGACTTCATTGCTCGTAATCTTGATTACGAGCCTGATGACAGCCGGATGTCAGAAAAATCAGTCAAGTGAAACCATCTCCAGTAATATTCAGACAATCCACCATGTATCCTTGATAAAGATCGAGAGGCAAAACTTGCCTGTCATCTATCCGGTTCCCGGCACAGTCGTTCCAAAAGAACGGCTACAGATCACTTCCCGTATCAACGGAATCATTGAAGCCATCCACGTGGATGAGGGTGATGTTGTAGAGCCAGGGATCGTTTTGGTTGAGATCGACGATACTCAAATTGAAGCCAGGATTAAGGGTGCGGATGCCAGCCTCTCTTCCGCGTTGGCTGAGAAAAGGGATGCTGGGGAAGATGTAAAACGTTTTCAGGGATTGGCAAAAACTCAGGCGCTTGCCCAAGATCAGCTACGGGATGCCCTGGTCAGAAAAACGCAGGCGGAAGCGTCTGTGGCTCAGGCCCGCGCCGAGTTGGAGGCGGCAAGAAAAGAACGCCGTTATGCACAGTTAATCAGTCCATCCAGGGCACAAGTACGGGAGCGTTTACAAGACCCCGGCGAGCTTGCAACAACCGGGACGCCTATCTTACAGCTTGATGCACTGGGTCCGATGGAGCTGGAGATCTTCCTGCCTTCATCGCGTATTGATGCAGTAACGCCGGGGCAGGATGTCGACGTCTATATCCAATCCGGCGATATACCGTTACGTGGAAAAGTCGGGAGCATCATCCATTCAGCCGATGAAATTACCCGCAACTGTAAGATCAAGATCACGCTTCCAAACCATAGTCGCTTGACGCCAGGGCAGTTTGGCCGCGCCCACCTGATATTGGGACAATCATCCGACATCCTTGTGCCCACTACGTCAGTCACAGAGCGTGCGGGTATTGAAGGTGTTTATGTGAGCGATGAAATGGGTCACGTCAGATTTCGCAGCCTGCGCCTTGGCAAGGCATGGCAAGACAAGCACGAAGTGCTTGCCGGCATTGAAGCAGGTGCCTGGGTAATCCTTGATCCACCGGTTCGGCTGCGTGAGGGAGATCGTGTAAAGCAGGCGATGCCGCATGAGCGCTGAACAGCTCAATCTGCCAGGAAGGCTCGCCCGCTATTTTGTCGAGTCCCAGCTGACCATACTAATGATGTTGTCCCTGTTGGGTTTTGGCATCGTGGGTCTTATTTTTACCCCCCGTGAGGAGAACCCGCAGATCATCGTGCCCGCTGCGGAGGTGAGTATCGATCTACCGGGCGCATCACCACTTGAAGTTGAACATCTGCTGCTCTCCACCATGGAGCCCGAGTTGTCCTCGATTGACGGTGTCAAGCATGTCTACGGAACCGCCCTGGAAGGAATGGCCAGGTTACAGGTTGAGTTCGAGGTAGGTGAGGATAAGGATGATGCCATGGTGCGTCTCTACGAGCGTATCCTGCGCAATCGCCATCTTCTTCCGCCTGGGGCGGGTGAGCCGATTATCAAAGCAGTGGATGTGGATGACGTACCCGTTTTCACGCTGACCCTGGCCTCTGAACGTTACACGGATCACCAGCTTCGGCGCATGGCGGAACGCATGTTGGAGCGGCTGCGTAGCGTAAAGGGTGTAGGTGTTGGCCATGTTATCGGCGGCCTGCCGCGAGAGGTGCGCATCGATGTGCAGCCAGAGCAGCTGCAAGCCTTTGGTGTCACCATCGATCAACTGGCCGCCGCCGTACGCAATGCCGATATCGACCGCCCTCTGGGTTCGCGGGTGTATGCAGGCGAGAACCGGGCTTTACGGGTAGACACTCTGCTGCAGGATGCGACACAGGTGGAAAACATCGTTGTGCATAGCGATGGTGCCCGACTGGTCCGGATCTCGGATCTGGCGAAGGTAATAGATGGCCCACCGGCCGAACGGAACCAGATGACCCGATTTGCTTTCGGTCCGCCTGATAACCGGTCACAGGGCGAAAGTGAACCTGAAATGGCCGCTGCTACGCTGGCCGTGGCGAAACGTACGGGAGTGAATGCGGTAACCCTTACTGCCGAACTGCGGCGGCGTGTTGCGCAGATGAGTGATGGATTCCTGCCACCCGGCGTGCATCTGGTCATCACCCGCGACGACGGCGTCAAGGCGGACCGGACAGTGACTCAACTGGTGGAGCACCTGTTCATCGCTATGTGTGCGGTTTCCCTGGTCCTGCTGCTCTTTCTCGGTCGGCGGGCCGCACTGATCGTGGCGATCACCATCCCGTTGGTCTTTTCCATCGTAATAGGCGCGGACCTGCTGGCGGGCCCCACGCTGAACCGCATCACCCTCTATGCCCTGATCCTCGGCCTGGGCATGCTGGTGGATGATGCGATTGTGGTGATCGAGAATATCCATCGCCACTTCGATCGGTTACCCCCGGATGCGGACAAAACCAGCCGCGCCAGGGCTGTGGTGCTTGCCACCCACGAGATCGGCAATCCCACCACACTCGCCACCTTCATGATCGTCATCGTATTCCTGTCCCTGACCCTGGTGACCGGCATGCTGGGAGAATACTTTTATCCTATAACCTTCAATGTGCCAGTGGCCATGATCGCCTCGTTGCTCATCGCCTACTCGATCACCCCCTGGTTGGCGCGGCGCTGGGTATTGACGGCCGTAGGCCATGCCGGGCCACATGAGGACGAGGCGCTCAGAGGGGTGGAGCCCCAGCGTCTGCAGCGGTTCTATAAAACACTGATCACCCCGCTGCTGAACCACCGTTGGCTACGCAGGCTGTTCTATCTGCTGGTGACCTTGCTATTGGTGCTCTCGTTTCTGCAGCCGGCGTGGCAGTTTCTGCGGCCCCAGGGGCTGGCGGGTGCGGTCTCACCCCTTGGGGTTCCTCTGGCCTTTCTGCCCAAGGACGACAAGAACACCTTTCTCGTGCATATCCACCTGCCGGAGACCACTCCGCTGGAGATCACCGATCGTGCGGCGCGGGAGGTGGGTGAACTGTTGCGCCGGCATCAGCTGGTGACCAATTACCAGACCTATGTAGGCATACCCTCGGTGATCGATTTCAACGGCCAACTGAAGGGCAGTGGTCAGCGCATCGGGCCGCAATACGCGGAGATCCGGGTCAATCTGGTGGATAAGTCCGAGCGGGATGTCACCTCCATCGATCTGGTCCGGGCTCTGCGCCCTGCAGTGGAGAAGATCGCAGCCCACTATCCCGGTGGCATCATCCAGCTCATGGAGGATCCACCAGGACCGCCTGTCCGGGCGACTGTGTTGGCAGAACTATATGGTCAGGATACAGAAGTGCTGGAGTCTTTGGCCCAAAAGGTGGCCAGCGAGTACCGGAAAACCTATGACATGGCGGAAGTCCACGCCAGTATCCCGTTCGATGTGTTGGAGTATCGGTTCCAGGTGGTGAGGGATAAGGCTGCCCTGGCGGGTGTTGACCCGGCACAGGTCTCGAGGGCGTTGGCTCGTCTGCTGCAAGGCGAGGTGCTGGGTCATATTCATCCGGAAGGAGAACGCTCCCCCGTCCCCATCCGGCTGCAGGTGCCCCGAAGCCAGCGAATCGATCCACATCTATTGGAGCGGGCATTCATCACCAACCCGGAAGGAAAAAAATTGCCGCTATCGGAACTGGTCAAAGTGGTAGAGGCAAAGCAGTTAAAACCCATCAATCATAAAAATACGGAGCGTGTTCAATACGTGGGTGGTGAATTGGCAGCCAGCGCGCCGGTTTACGCGGTGTTGGATCTTGATCGACGTCTCGATGGCTTGGATATCACGGAGGGGTATCAGCTACAGACCGCCAACCTCCGTTTCAATCCGGTTCGCGCCAATACCCTGGAAGGTTACAAGCTGCTATGGGAGGGGGAACTGCGCTTGACGCTCGATGCCTTCCGTGACATGGGCCTCGCCCTTGGTCTGGCACTGGCGGTGATCTATCTGTTACTGGTGGGTTATTATCGCTCTTTCAGCCTGCCGTTGCTGGCAATGTCCGCGGTCCCGTTGGCATTTATCGGTGTATTTCCTGCCCATTGGGTGCTTGGCCAGAGTTTTACCGCTGCCTCTATGGTGGGTGTGATCGCCCTGGCCGGAGTGGTTGTACGTAATTCTTTGCTGATAATCGACTTCATTCAGGATTATCAGCGTCAGGGGTACGAGCTGGAAGAGGCCGTGCGTGAGGCGGGGGCAGTGCGTTTGCGGCCGATCCTTCTCACAACGATAACTATCTTATTTGGTGTGGCTCCGATGGTGCCCGATCCCGTATTTGGAGGACTGGCCATTGCCCTGATATTCGGCGCGATCAGTTCCGCAATGTTGGTGATATTCATCGTGCCATTGCTTTATCGGCGCATGATGACACCACGCGCAAGCAGGCTAGCCCGAAAAATTCACCTGTTTGCTGAAGATATTCACTGAGTAGACAACAGCCAAATGCTTATTCCGCAAGTGATCAGCGAACTGACCGTGCGGAGATGGTTCCATCGAGTCCAGTCCGCCAGATAACGCGACCAAACCTCCTTGGCATTGGCGCTCTCATCAGTCAGTCGCGCGAGCAGATTGTTGAGTGGTACGTTAAATACAACGGTGCAGACAAACATGCCGACGAAATAAGTGGCGCCAGCGATCAGCATCAATCCGGAGCCCGCGTCGCCCCAGTGCGCCAGGGCGATTGTGATCAGCATGACGGATATAATCGTCGAGCCGAAGAAGAGTGGCATGAACCCGGTGCGCAGAATGGTTTCATTGATCGCATTCATTGCGGCGACAGACTGCGATGTTTCGAGTTTCCCGAATGCCCGCATGATAAATACCGAAAAGGCAAAATAAATGCCGGACATGAGACCGCTGCTGAGTGCAGCGGTCATTAAAAGCGCTGTTGCCATCGTAGATGGCATCATGCAGACGCCTTCTGTTTTGCTCGATTTCTTAGGAGGGCGAACACGCAAAACATTCCAACAACTAGTTCTAAAGCAGCCGCCTGCACGAGTCCCTCAGCTGGCATACCATCTATTACGAAACTCAGAATTCGGGATAAGCCATAGGACAGGTACAACAAAGAGGCAACCACTAAGGCGGTAAAAGTTAAACTCGCCACGAAGGAGCCTGAAATAATCAAAATTCCAGCTGCCAACAATGCCCCCCCCGGCGCTCTGATTTCATTCAACAAGCTGACATTACCACCGAGATCAATGCCGTAAGACGCATAGAAAGCCTCAGGCACTACCAGTATGGCTCCGCCAATGCCTGCCGCGATCAGACCGGAGACTAACAATATAGCTTTTAACGCTTTTGAGCTTTTCATGTTCTTAGATTTCCTTTTTTGGTGGCGGGTCGTTGCAGGATCGCAACGACCCGCTTAGATGAAGACATCAAGCAGATTCTCTCTGCAGAACGGTATTCCAGACGCCTGATCCAATCGTCTTCTGCACATAGGTTTTGAAATCTGTAGCCGGTCGGCCAAGCGCTTCTTCAACACCGAACATCACATTGCTGTTTCTGCCGTCAAAGACAACGGTGAACAGCTCACGCAACAACCATTGCATGTCTTCCGGTACGCCTTGTTCGCGTAAAGCGTTAATGTATGCATTGACTGGAACGCTGGTGTATTTCACGGGCCGACCAAGCGTCTCAGAAATTTCCCTAATGCATTGAGCGAAAGTCAGCGCGTGAGGGCCGGTGACTTCGAACACTTTATTCCGATGGCTGGGCTCGGTTAAAGCAGCAACTGCAACGTCAGCGATATCATCAGCGTCGACAAAAGGTTCAACCGTGTCTCCCGCAGGTAACACCAATTCGCCAGCCAGGATGCCCTCTATCATGAAGTTTTCACTAAAGTTCTGACAAAACCAACTTGCTCTGACAATATTCCATGAGATACCGCTGGATTTGAGCACTTCCTCCGCGTGTTGCGCACCTTCTTCACCTCTACCTGAGAGCAGAACGATGTGTTCCAATCCGGCTTCGGGGGCTAGCCGCACAAACTCTCTAATGGCTGGTTCTGCATTGGGGACTGCCAGATCAGGCTGATAGGTAACGTAAGCAGAGGCAGCGCCTTCGATTGCAGATCGCCATGTCTCCGGTCTCTCCCAGTCAAATGACGGGGTTGTCGATCTGGAAACTGGACGGGTGGTATATCCCAGGGCTTGTAGGCGCTCGTTTACTCGGCTGCCGGTTTTACCGTTTTTACCGATGACAAGAATGGGTGAATTTTTCATGATTTAAATTTCCTGTGTCAGTTAATCGTGGGTTTAATCGAAGCATGTGTCCGTCGTACATATTGACTATGCGGTAGAAAAAACGGATTAACCATCATGTATTGTCTATTTATCATTACCATTCGTCCAAAGTGCTGGATTAATAAGCAATATTTATGGCAGAGTAGAAATTATGAAGCTGCGCACCAACACAAATATTCCTAACTTCACCGACCCGCTCGGCGAAACCCTGCACTTGCTCCGGCTTACCGGCACCTTTTACTGCCGCTCCGAGCTAACGGCGCCCTGGGGCATAGAACTGCCTCCATTTGAGGGGTGTATGATGTTTCATGTCGTAACCGCTGGGCACTGCTGGCTAGAGGTTGAAGGCGAAGAACCACACCTGCTCAAACAAGGCAGTCTGGCGCTTGTTCCCCACGGTAACGGACACTGTGTCCGCAGTAATCCGAGCGATGGGACTGTGCCGCTGTTCGACATACCCGTCGAGCAGGTTAGCGAACGCTATGAAATCATGCGTTATGGTGGTGATGGCGAACTAACCCACCTAACCTGTGGTGTCGTGCGCTTCGATCACATTGCGGGCCAACAACTCATCGCGTTGCTACCCAAAGTGTTGCAGATCGACACCTGGGCCGATGAAGAAGGGAGCTGGCTTCAAAGCACGCTCCGCTTTATCGCTCGGGAAGCCAGGGAGCTGCGGCCAGGTGGGGAAACAGTCATTACGCATTTGGCCGATATTCTCATTATCCAGGCTATCCGGTCATGGTTAGACTCGGCGCCTGATGCTGATCGGGGATGGCTTGCCGCCTTGCGCGACAAGCATGTAGGCAGGGCGCTCGCTGCGATCCACCGCAAGCCCGAAAAAGACTGGAGCGTGGCTTCGTTGGCCAAAGAGGTCGGTATGTCACGCTCGGCTTTTTCAGCCCGATTCACCAACATGGTTGGCGATTCAGCCATGCGTTATCTAACCCAGTGGCGCATGCAGCTTGCCCGTGCGCAACTTCAGGAAACATCGGACTCGCTCTCAGTTATCGCCGACCGCCTGGGATATCAATCTGAAGCAGTATTCTGCAGAGCATTCAAGCGGGTATTTGGTGTGCCACCGGGAAGTGTTCGCCACACCGCCACAGCCTCACTTTAAGTCACCACGAACTGCTGTAATCACTGAAATCTAGGTGTCACTCATGGCCAGCACCTTGCTGAACTTGAATATTGACGGCGTGATGTTGAGTATCCGATCACTGCACGCTTCCGAAAGACAGGTCAATGGCGCCGGCGGGTATCGGCAGACCGGCCAGCTGGCAACCCTGTGCAACAGGTCCAGCCGGGAACAGGACATAGAGATACTTCATGCCACCTCTACTGTGAAATCTCTCATCCAGCGCGTCGTGCAATTCGCGTACGTTAATGTCTGGTTTATCGTGTTTGGAAAAATACTCCTGTAGCGCCAACAATACCTCCAGATGGTCGGCGCTCAATTCCAGGCCTTCTTCATGCGCCAATCGCCGGGCATCTACCTCACTCCAATCTACCGGCGCAAAGGGGTAGCCGGGGATACCTTCACTTAGATGGGCGTAATGAACAGATTCAGTCATGGTATTTTCTCCTCTGGTGCAGGTAATTCAATACATGGCTCGGCATGCCATGGCTAGTATAACCAACCTAAATACTAGGTTATGTATCTACAACTATAGACGCTTTTTTGAGATCTGTATGCTGAAACCAGACAACTTGCAGCGGGTAAAAAAAAGCGCCGCAAATGCGGCGCTCTATTGCATGTTCAAAGCAATTTTAAGGAGTTGTTATCAGGTGAACATATCGGATGTGATGTTCTTGAACCAGCTGCGTGCGTATTGTGCCTCGATGGCGCGGGTTGCGGGTTTCGCATCCATGGGTGAGAGGCCACCAGCCCCTTTCACACCGACGATCTTGCCATCCACCAGCTGATAGACGGCTGCCACCGAGATGCCCCACTCAGGAGCAATGATGCTGTAGCAGGTGTTGACATAGGAGGGTTCACCCGGCTCCTCGCCGTTCAAGCTGGCCACGATGGCAGCGGCGCAGACTTTGCCCTGGGAGTTGGCGGCGTAGCCCGATTTGGGCATCTTGCCGGCAATGCTGGCATCACCGATTACATGCACATCTTTGTGGAGCGTCGATTCGAAGGTCTTCTGGTTTACCGGGCACCAGCCTGAATCATCCGCCAGGCCTGCCACGTGCGCGATCTTGCCGGCCTTCTGGGGGGGGATGAGATTGACCACATCACCTTTGTATTCGTCGACCTCTCCGATCAAGGTGTTGGAATCCGGGTCTATCCCTTCAATGATGCCGCCCTCTGCGCCTGGCACCCATTCGATCATGTCGCCATAGAACTTCTTATAGCCCTGCATGAACAAACCCTGCTTGGAGAACTTGTCCTTGGCATCCAGGATGATGACCTTGGATTTTGGCTTGTGGTGTTTGAAGTACATTGCAATCTGCGCGGCACGCTCATAGGGTCCGGGCGGGCAGCGGAAGGGATTGGGTGGCGCTGCGATATAGCAGACGCCGCCATCCTTCATAGCCTTGAGCTGTTTGCGCAAGGTAACGGTTTGCGGGCCAGCCTTCCAGGCGTGAGTGACCTTTTTTGCCACTTCTTCGCTGTAGCCCTCGATCTTTTCATAACGGAAATCCACGCCAGGTGAGACCACCAGTTTGTCGTAGCTGTATTTTTTGCCACTGGCGCCTTTTACGAAATGGTTGGCGGCATCGATCTCCACCACTTCATCATTCATGATCGTTACACCGCGATTCCGGCTCAGCTTGACATAGTTGAATGTAATGCTCGCTATGCTACGTTCGCCACTGAGCACCTCATTACTGAGTGGGCAGGAGACGTAATCGGTGTTTTTCTCAATCAGCAGTACATCGATTTCCGGGTCAGCTATCTTTATGTACTTGGCGGCGATGGCGCCACCATAGCCACCACCGATGACTATTACGCGACCTTTCTTGCCTTTGCCGAAGGAGTTGGGACTGATGCTTGTCAAAGCGCCCAGCGCAGCGCAAGCGCCCGCAGCCTTAACAAAATTTCTTCGAGTAAATTGAGCCATTGTTCTATTCCCCTGCGGTTATTTCTCGTTAGCGTAGTAGTGGGCCATGGCCTTGAGTTCTTGATCTGAGAGCTTCATGACACGGGATCCCATCTTGCGGGGTTGGCAACGTTTGCCCTTGCTGTGACACCAGTTGAGATAGTGCAGGGTGAAATCAGGCCATTGACCAGCCAGGCGCGGGGCTTCGTCTTCCTGTACTCGTCCACCCTCTTCATGACAGGTCTTGCAATGCTTTTCATGGATTTTCTTACCCATGGAAGCCAACTTCGAATTGGCTTTGAAAGAGCTGGAGACCCATGGTTTTTTCGCCAAGTGCGAGGAAATCGCTTTCAGCTCATTGTCTGAATAACCTTTGGCGATTCTTCCCATGATGGTGGAATCACGTTCCCCCGTTTTGAATTCGAGGAGTACGGTGGTGAGGTACTCTTTTTCCATGCCGCCGATAATCGGCATGATATCGCCGGCACTGGCCCCATCGGTGCCATGACAGCCGGCGCAGGTATTCGCCAGCATGCTGGGGGTGCGTACCCCGGCGGCGCCAGCTGCACTGGCCAGCAGCAGGCCGGCAATCAGTGCAGAAAGTTGTTTGGTAGTCTTTTTCATCTGTATCTCCTTAGGCAGAAATGCAGTTTTCTAAATTGGTCACTCGTCTTTCGAGAGTGAAATACGTCAGTCAGTGTGCAGAGACCGGCGCGCCGTTTGTGCGTTGCTCAATCCACGCAAGCACCTGGTCAATTTCAGGTTTTTTTGATGGGTCGATTTTTCCCGCTTCATTTAATGCCGCTCTGGCCAGGCTATACCGGCTCGTGTGCAAATAGGCTACCGCTATTCCAACAAAGGCTGAAGCATTCTTCTGATCCAGCATAATCGCCTGTTGGAAGTTTTTGATGCCTTCACTGTGCTCTTGGCGAAGCACACGGATACCCCCCAGGCGTGTATGAGCCAGAGAGGAAGATGGGTCTTCACTTACCGCCTGTTGCAGGGTACTCAGGGCATCATCCAATTTGCCAGCTTTGGTCTGTTCATAGCTCAGATCGAGTAGAGCATCTGTGCTATTGCCGCTTAAGGCATTTCCTGAAGCGAACAATATCAATATAAATGAGATGAGTAGAAGACGTTGCATTTGCAATGGCCACCTTTAGATTGTCTTGTGGATGGGTAGGTAAGACCCCCTCCAGAAGGGATCTGGAGGGGGTTGGATCGATCGGGATCAACCTCTCTTAGTCGAGAGCGCCTTTGCCATAACGATCTTCAAAGCCCTTGCGGACTGCATCTATAGCCTCTTTGCTCATGCCGTCGAAATACCAGGCGTGACCTGGGATGGGACGGAAGTACTTTTCGAGCATGGCGTCAGCAAACTTTTCATTGCCGTCTTTTTTATGCACGGCTTCACGCATCTCCGGAATAAACTCGAAGTAGGTGTGTTTGGCGACATCGTAGATGCCGTGCCACCAGGCGTAGTCCGGGCCCATCATCGAGGCGCCATGACGTGCGCGGCGACCTTCGTGATGCCAGATCTCCCACCAGACCCATTCAAGTTTGTCGTCAAACGGACTCTTGGTGATGTAACCGGCCTTCTTCAACTCGCTCATGATGGACTTCAATGGTTTGGCGAATTTATCGTTGTAAAGATCGACAAACCTATCGAGTTGACCGTAATGGCCATTGACCACGCTGTCGCTATGGCAAGCGAGGCAGACCTGCTGCATCTTTTTGCGGCGATCCTTCCAGGTGAGTACTTCTACGACGGTGGACTTTTTGGCTTTATCACCCACGGCAGGGAGTGCCTTGCCTTCAGGAACATCGAACTCCTGACCGTTTTCAAGCTTCACCAGGTTGATCTTATTAGAGACAGGGGAGCGCAGGTTCCAGGAGATGCGGTCGCCCACATTGTGGGTCTTGTCTTCTTTACCACCACGACTCATGTGGCAGGTGGCGCAGGTGGGTGCGGCGGAGTAGTCAATACCGGCGACCCACTTGTCGGATTCGAGGTTCATCTCATCGATCATGGCGCGGTAGATGATGCCGTGCTTGGATTCGTTATACACCTCGATTTGTGGATGATCCGGTCCAACGTGGCACTTGCCGCAGGTATCCGGGGTGCGGGCCTGGGCCTTGGAGAAACGGTGGCGGCCGTGGCAGGCAGTACAGGAGCCTTCAGATCCATCAGGATTCAGGCGGCCGATGCCGGTATTGGGCCAGGTGTCACCGGTGGGTTTGCCGTCTGGGCCGATTTCAATCTTGGCTCCGTGGCACTGGCGGCAACCGACATTAACGGCAGCGGGTCCACCGACCACTTCGCCCAACAGGTTGTCGAGAGAGGCCAGAATACGTCCGGCATGTGAATGGTGTGAGCCATCCATCTCTTCGAACTCTGTTGTGTGACACTTTGAGCAGTCTTTGGGTGAGACGATTATGGTGATCATCTGGCCTTCGTGCTCGAAGGCGTCTTTATCACCCTTTTCAGTACCGTGGCAGTCAAGACAGTTGACCCCTGATTGGCCGTGCTGGGAGTTGTTCCATTCACGGGTCAAACCAGGATCTTCCTGCCAGTGACACTCAACGCACTCCTGACCCTTCGGGTTACCCCAATCTTTCCCGATTTCACCACTGGGGCGAGCTGCATCTGCCGCGCCGACCTGTAGTAAAAGGGTTAGCCCAGCAGCAACACTACCCAGCAGGGCGGTAAATCGACCTTGGCTGAAGCGTTTCATACACGTACTCCTTAAAGGAATTAAAGATATACGAACCCCACAAAACCCTATCCAATGCATGATTATCGGATGAGGCGTTTGAAAGTTCTCTTGTTATAGAAAGTAAGCAAAAAAGCAAGGCAGCATTGAGACTCCTCCAACCCCAGTTTTGATTATCCTTTGGGGACTGCATGGTTCCGTACGCAACGAATAACCTTAGTCTTTTTAGGCTTACGTCAGAGTATAAGACCATAATCACAATTGTCTATACCTTGATCAGAATCAAGGTATAGACAATTGTGATTTGATTTGACTAGTTTACCTGCTCGGATCAAAGCATTAGGTTACGAATCAATGGCCATCGACAGTCCATGCTGGCCAAACCGGAGGCAGGTGGTGGGATCTTCCCTGGCTTTGTGGAGTGGTGTATGTGTTGGAGCCCCTCTACCCAGAACAGTCAATCAATCGGGGGAGGGGCTCTAAACGGTTAAGTTTTTTATTCCGCTTGTTTTGCGGCCAACTCTTTTTGAATATTCGCGGGTACGGCTTCATAGTGGCTGAATTCTATTGCATAGTTACCTTCCCCGCCGGTGATCGCCTTCAGTCGAGTGCCATAAGCTTCAAGTTCAGACATAGGCGCTTGACCCTTGATGATGATCTGACCGTTACGACCGGATTCTGTGCCACTGATCTGCCCGCGTTTACCCGCCAAGTCACCTGTCAGATCTCCCATAAAGCTGTCTGGTGTGGTGATGGTGATATTGACGATGGGTTCAAGCACCACGCCACCTGCCTGCTCAACGGCTGTGGTAAAGGCCTTCTTGCCCGCCGTGGAAAAGGCGATCTCCTTGGAGTCAACCGGATGATATTTTCCATCATAGACCGTGACTTTTATATCCTGCATCGGAAATCCCGCGATAGCGCCTTCCGTGATGACCTGTCTGACGCCTTTTTCCACCGCTGGGATCAAAGCACTAGGAATCGCGCCACCCACGACCTTGTTGGCAAACTCGAATCCTTCTCCCCGTGGAAGAGGCTCGATGCGTAAAAAGACCTCACCAAACTGGCCGGCGCCGCCGGTTTGCTTCTTGTGCCGGTAATGTCCTTCTGCGGCACGGGTGATGGTCTCACGGTAAGCGATGCTTGGCGGATGGGTCTCCACGGCCACGTTGTATTTTTTCTTCAACTGCTCAAGCAGCACATCCAGATGCAAGTCACCCAGTCCACGTATGATGGTTTCATTCAAGGTGACATTGTGTTCCACATGAAAGCAGGGGTCTTCATCTTCGAGTTTGTGTAGGGCTTCGCTCAATTTCTGCTCATCACCCCGTTTCTTGGTGCTGATGGCGAGACCGAACAGCGGAATCGGGCATTCAATGGAATGCAGATGATGGTGATCCTCCTCATGAGAATCGTGCAGTACCGCATCGAAATGGATCTCATCCACACGCGCCACGGCACAGATATCGCCAGGTACTGCCTCGGTGAGTTCAGACTGTTCGTTACCCTGCAGGCGGAGTATATGAGTGGCCTTGAAGGGTTTGCGGGCATCGCCGATAAACAGCTGGCTATTGGTTTTGAGAGTGCCCTGGTGGACGCGAAAGATCCCCAACTTGCCTCTGTACGGGTCGTTCAGGACCTTGAAAACATGGGCAATGACATGTTTCTCGGGGTCCGGTGCAACATCCACGGGTTGTATATCAGCGCCTTCACCCCGCATAAATGCTGGAGGGTTGCCTTCGGTCGGATCCGGCATCAGTTTGGAGAACAGGTTCAGCAGTTCATCGATACCGGCGCCGTTTTCGACAGAGGTGAAACAGATCGGAATCAGATGACCGTCGCGTAACGCCTTTTCGAATGGATCGTGCAACTGCTCCGGCGCCAGTTCCGAGCCTTGCTCCAGATAGATCTCCATCAATTCCTCGTCGACCTCAACAACCTGGTCGATCATCGCGCTGTGGGCATCCGCCACAGAGGAAAATTCTGTGGAATCTCCACTTGGTTGGAAGAAACAGTCGATAACCTTATGACTATTTTCCGCAGGCAGGTTGATGGGCAGGCACTCGCTGCCAAAGGTCTCCTGCAGGCTGCTTAGCAGCTCCTCGTAATCTACATTCTCACTGTCTATTTTATTGACGATGATGATACGGCAGAGGCCCCGACGCTTTGCTGCCTCCATCATATGCATGGTGACCGATTCGATCCCTGTGTCCGCATTGACCACCACGGCGGCTGTTTCCACGGCAGGTAGAATACTGATGCCGCGTCCGAGAAAATCGTTGTATCCGGGGGTGTCGATGAGGTTGACCTGCTTGCCGTCATGACTCAGATGGGTGATGGCGATATCCAGTGAGTGCTGTAATGTCTTCTCCTGGTCATCGAAATCACAAACAGTATCGCCGCTCTCGATTTTTCCGGCTGACGGAATGATGCCACTACGATGGAGTAGTGCTTCAACAAGACTGGTTTTGCCAGATCCTGCGTGCCCTACAAGAGCGACGTTTCTAATGTCATGGGTCGTATAGCTGCTGGCCATTGGTTCTCCTTTAGCTTGAATGCTTTATATTTGGCGCTAGTGAATTTGACGGAAAAAAGATAAGTATACCAACCAGAGAGGCTGGGAGGTATTGAGCAGGGGCAGGAAAAAGTAGGAAATTTATAGTCCCGCCGCCAATTTTCATTGACAGCGGGGCAATTTGACTTATTTATGTACTGAATCGATGGTGACCAATATGGGACCAGGCTGGCCAGGCGTAACCGGCTTGATTTCCCCCTCCAGATCACCCGGCTGGGCAGAGGGACTGCCTGACTTAGAGATCCTTGCTCCAACCACCACTTCAGAAAATAATGAGAGCTTCATCTGCGGCATCATCGCCATATTGTCATCGAGGATGATATTCAGTGGCAAATCCTTGACTTTTTTGCGTACAGCGGCCAATGGCATGGGAGGGCCGGCAACCGCCTTGGCGTAGATAAACACCAGGTCGTCGGGTTTGACGCTGTCTTTCAGCTCAGGTGAGAGCTTGAGTATGACTTCGATGGTTGAACTCTTTGTATCTGCCGGAGCCGCCTGATCCTCAACAGGATCGGATGAAACGATCGAAGGCAATTTTGCTTCAACGCCCAATTTTGCCCGGACATCACTGATGGCGCTCTGTACAGAAGCAATGTCTTTGCTCTGGGGCGTCAGTATGCTTTCCAGTTTTTCCCAGTAATCGAGTGCGTCCTGAAATTGCTCGCGTTGATAGGAGACTATGCCCATCATCCAAAGGCTATTTGTGTCCTGAGGTGCGAGCTTATGGGCCTTTTCGATGAGTTCTGCCGGCTTGCCGGTAAAGTTCTTACCCTGGGTCTGGGCAATGGCTTCTGCGTAAGCCAACAACAGTGTGCTGTTGTCAGAATTCAGCTGCATCGCCTTTTCGTACGCTCCGATGGCCTTTTGTGGTTGCTTCAGCGTCATGTAACTGCGGCCGAGCATCAGCCAGCCATCCAGGTTATCCGGTTGCTGCTCCATCTTTGCCGCAAGCTTTTTGACCAGTTCCTCCATGGGCGGAAGATCCTCCATGGACGGCTGGCCAGTATGTGGAGCCCCGTTGTTTTGCGCAGCATTACCGGCGTCAGGTGCAGCAGCGAGGCGCGGTATGATCTCTGGTTCGCCCAATGCCTGATACATGCCGATAGACATGAGGGGAATGACCATCGCGACACTCATGATCCATTTGCCGGAGCGCGTGGCCGTGGCGGCGGGTTGAACTTTGTCGCCGTTGACATCCTCCAGCAGTTCCTTCTCCAGATCCTTGCGCGCAGCATCATATTGGGTTTGATCAAGGATGCCGCTGTTCAGGTCGTTCTCCAGCTCTTCTATTTGCTGCTTGAAGACAGACAGGTTGAGTTCATCAGCGCTGAGCATCGCATACTCTTTCCCGCGCAGTAGCGGCAGAACAATAAAGCCAATTGCCAGGAGCATCAGCCCGGCGGCAAAAATCCAGAATGTGGTCATTTGCTTACGTCCTTGGAATTTGAGGGTTGTTTGAGCAGGGATTCAAGCCGTTGTTGCTCGTCATCCGACAGCGTTGTTTCCTGACTCTGCTTTTTTCTTTTGAGGGTGCGGAACAGCAATATCGCACCGATCAGAAACAGAATAAGAGGGCCGAACCAGAGAGGATAGGTCGACGGTTTCATCGGTGGATTATACAGTACAAAATCACCGTAGCGATCCACCATGAAACGAATGACGTCATCCTTGGTCTGGCCGGCCTGCATCATGTCGTAGATCTCATTGCGCAGATCGACCGCCAGTTCGGCGTTCGAGCCTGCCAAGGATTCATTCTGACAGACCAGGCAACGCATCTCCTCGGTGATTGAGCGAAAATCCGACTTCATGACGGGATCGTCAAACTTGTACTCTGCCAGAGTGGCGGCAGAGAGTGGAGTAGCGGCGGCGGCAAATAGCCAGATCAGGGAAAAAAGAAAACCACGCAGAGTCATTATCCCTCCTGTTTCAGCTTTTCGATCATGGGCAGTAGCGTCTCAGTGATCAGCAGAGGTGTGACGGGTCCCGCATGCTTGTAATGAATGACCCCTTTGCTGTCCACCAGGAAGGTCTCGGGGGCGCCATACACACCGAGGTCGATTGCGGTGCGGCCCTTTTTATCAAAGATGTTGGCCACGTATGGGTTGCCAAGTTGGCGCAGCCAGCTCTGGGCCTTAGCGCTCTCATCCTTCCAGTTCAGCCCATAGATATCCACCTTGCCGGTCCGGGCCAGTTGCACCAGGGTGCTATGTTCGGCCCGGCAGGAGACACACCAGGTTGCCCAGACATTGAGCAGATAGGTTTTTCCCAGCAGATCCTTATTGGTGATCATGGTTTCCGGCTGCTCCAGGAGCGGCAGGGAAAACTCAGGCACCGACTTGCCGATCAGCGGGGAGGGGATCTCCCGGGGGTTCATATTCAGGCCTTTGAAAAGGAAGGCTGCAATGACCCCGAAGATAACCAATGGGATGGTAAAACGCAGATAGGATTTCATTAGCTTCTCCCAGCCGCAGTCGCCGCTGATCCATCCGGCTTGATACGCTCGGCGGCCTTGGCCCGCGCAGTGCGATAACGCCGGTCTGTGATCGCCAGGATGCCACCCAGCGCCATGAAGATACCGCCCAGCCAGATCCAGCGCACATAGGGTTTGTAATAGAGACGCAGACTCCAGTCACCGCCACCCAGGGGTTCGCCCAGGGAGACATAGAGGTCTCGGGTCAGACCCGGATCGATGGCGGCCTCGGTCATCGGTCGTGTTTGTACGAAATAGGTGCGTTTTTCCGGCTCCAGGGTGGCGACAAGTTGACCCTCCTGAAAGACCTGAAAGCGGCCACGATGAGCGTTGTAGTTGGGGCCTGGATATTTGCTGGCGCCTTCGAATTTGAACTCGTAACCCGCGATATCAGCGGTATCTCCCGGTGACATACGAACGTCCTTCTCGATGCCGTAATTGGAGACCATAGTGATGCCGACGATGAAGACAGCCACGCCGAAATGGGCCAGGATCATGCCGTAGTAGCTGCGTCCGCCGCCAGACAGGTCACGCATGAAGCCACTAAATCCCGGTTTATGCTTCAGGCGCTCCTTGAGATTCACTACATGGGAGGTCACCACCCACATGGTCAGTCCCATGCCGAGTCCGACCATCCAGTTCCAGTCCGACAGGAAAGGCAACAGGGTAAGCAGACCAAAGCCCAGGCTGACCAGAAAGGCCACCCGGAGCTGTTTGACCAGATAGTCCATGTCAGTGTGTTTCCAGCGCGCCAGCGAACCGACCCCCATGAACAGGGCCAGGAACGGGGTCAGCAGTACGAACATCTTATTGAACCAGGGAAAGCCCACCGAGATCTTACCCAATTCCAGGGCATCGTAGATCAGTGGGGCCAGGGTGCCGAGCAGGATCAGGCCAGCCAATACCGAGAACAGCAGGTTGTTGCCCAACAGAAAGGTCTCGCGGGAGACGAAATCGAAACGGCCGCCACCCGATATGTAGGGCGCCCGCCAGGCATAGAGCATCAGTGAGCCGCCAATCACGATCAGCAGGAAGATCAGGATAAAGAGGCCGCGATCTGGATCGGAGGCGAAGGAATGCACCGAGGTCAGCACGCCGGAGCGAACCAGGAAGGTGCCCAGCAGGCTCAGGGAGAAGGCAAACAGGGCGAGCAGCACGGTCCAGCTCTTAAAAGCGCCGCGTTTCTCGGTGACCGCCAGGGAGTGCATCAGGGCGGTGCCTACCAGCCAGGGCATGAAGGAGGCGTTTTCCACCGGATCCCAGAACCACCAGCCGCCCCAGCCCAGTTCGTAGTAAGCCCACCAGCTGCCCAAGGCGATACCGATGGTCAGAAAGACCCAGGCCACTGTGGTCCAGGGGCGTGACCAGCGCGCCCAGGCGGCGTCCAGCTTGCCTCCCAACAGGGCGGCAATGGAGAAGGCGAAGGCCACGGAAAATCCGACATAGCCCATATAAAGGAGTGGAGGATGGATTGCCAGTCCGAAGTCCTGCAGCATGGGATTCAACTCTCTACCTTCGAAAGGCACGGGAAAGGTCCGGTCGAATGGGTTTGATGTCAGTAACATGAAGAGCAGAAAGCCAATGGTGATCATGCCCATCACCGAAAGCACACGGGCCACCACCGGCAAAGGCAGATTACGGCTGAAAAAGGCTATCGCAGCGCTCCAGGCAGCAAGCAGAAAGGCCCAGAGCAGCAATGATCCTTCATGCGCCCCCCAGACTGCAGAGATCTTATACATATCCGGCAGCTTGGTGTTGCCGTGCTGAGCTACGTAGATCACAGAGAAATCGTTTTGCAGAAAGGCATTGGTCAACACTGCCATGGCGATCCCCAGAAATACCAGCTGTCCCCAGGCAAGCGAGCGGGAGAGGGCCATCCAGGAGCGGATATTCGCATAGGAGCCGGCCAGCGGTACGATGGCCTGGGTGACCGCCAGGCAGAGCGCCAGTATCAGGGCGAAGTGACCGAGTTCAGGAATCATTGAATGCCGGCCTGTGGTTGGGTGCTATCGACAGCAGTGTCGTGAGCTGTTTTTAGCGAATCGGCCACTTCCGGCGGCATATAGTTCTCATCATGTTTGGCGAGCACCTCGCTGGCGACAAACACACCGCCCTCATTCAACTGCCCAAGGGCGACGATGCCCTGTCCTTCACGAAACAGGTCGGGCAGGATGCCGGTGTACTCCACAGTGACCTTTTCGGCGTTGTCGGTGACATCGAAGGCAGTGGTGAGGCCATCCGGTTTACGCTTCACGCTTTCGTTGACCACCAGGCCACCAATGCGGAAGGGGTGTCCGGTTGGCGCCTTGCCTTCCGCTACCTCAGAGGGAGAGAAGAAGAACATCAGGTTCTCATCGAAGGCATTCAGGGCCAGCCAGGCTGCAACGCCAATGCCGGCAACCATCGCACCAAGTAGATAGAGACGTTTTTTACGGATAGGATTCATTTCTGCTCATTCCTGGCCCGGCGAATCTTGCGGGCGATGTCGGTGACTGTCTTATTACGCTGTAGCATCGGGGCTACGATGTTGGCGACGAGGATAATAATGGCAAGGATATAGGAAGGCCATACGTACTCTGCATAACCACCCATCGCTAAAAAATCATTCATTTTACATCCCTCTCGACCATCTCCAACACCCAACGGGTGTTTCGGTCGCGTTCCAGTAGTTCCGCGCGCGCCCGCATTAAGACCACAGCGCCATAATAAAGTTTAAAAGAGAGCGCCATCAGCAACAATGGAATCAGCATGCTGATATCCATGGAAGGTTTGTCGAATTTAGTCACCGAGGCGGTCTGGTGCAGGGTGTTCCACCACTCCACCGAATAGTGAATGATCGGGATGTTGACCACCCCGACCAGGGCCAGAATCGAGACGGCGCGGGCCGCGACCCGTTTGTCCTCGATGGCGCTGTGCAGGGCGATGATGCCCAGATAGAGAAACAGCAGGATCAGCTCCGAGGTGAGACGCGCGTCCCAGACCCACCAGGCGCCCCACATAGGCTTGCCCCACAAGGACCCGGTGGCCAATGCAAGAAAGGTAAAGGAGGCGCCCACAGTGGCGCTACTGATAACGAAGATCTCGGTTATCTTGATGCGCCAGACCAGACTGATCAGCCCGGAGACCGCCATCACCACATAGATGAACATGGACATCCAGGCCGCCGGCACATGGATGTACATGATGCGTACGCTATCTTTTTGTTGGTAGTCGGGTGGCGAATCAAACAGACCGTAGTAGAGGCCCGCCAGGAGCAGAATGAGGAAGCTGGTCATGAACCAGGGGATCATCTTGCCGGCAACATTATAAAAGTAGCGGGGAGACCCCATATTATGGAAGAAACGTATGATCATATTAACTCAGACTGATTCTCAGGGAAGCGGCAGTGGCGGGTGGCGCCAACACCAGTGAACCCACCAGCATGGCGGTGAGTATGTAAAACTGGGCGGGGGTGGGCATGCCGGCGCCGGCGCTATTCACTGCATCGGTGGCAAAAATCAATACCGGTACGAACAGGGGCAGTACCAGCAGTGAAAGAATGACCCCACCGCGCCTCAGACCAACGGTCAGGGCGACGCCCACCGAACCGATCAGGCTCAAAACCGGGGTGCCCAGCACCAGGGTCAACATCAGGGTGGGGATCGCCTCATTGGGGATGTTCAGCATCATGGCCAGCAAAGGGGCCGCGATAAACAGAGGTAGACCGGTCACCATCCAGTGGGCCAGGACCTTGGCCAGGACCAGAATTGAGACCGGATGGGCGCTCAGCATAAACTGCTCCAGGGAGCCATCCTCGTAATCCGCGCGAAACATGGCGTCCAGTGATAGCAGCGCAGCGAGCAGCGCGGCAACCCATACCACACCGGGCCCAACGGCTTGAATCAGTTTTGGATCATTGCCTATGCCGAGAGGGAACATGGCGGTCACCAAGACAAAAAAGAGCAGGGGATTGACCATTTCCGAGCGTCGCCGGTAGGCCAGGGTGAGATCCCGCTTGAGCAGCAGGGTAAAAGCGCTGGTTAGTGATAGTGTGCTCATCGTTCCGACAGATTGATCCTTACCAGTTTGACGTCATCCCTGAATCCAACCCGGTGGTGGGTAGTCATGGCAGCCATGCCGCCCTGTTCAAGGTGATTCTCGAACAGACGCTCCATTTGCTCTATGCCTTTTCTGTCCAGGGAGGTGAATGGCTCATCCAGAATCCACAGCTTGGCATCCGTCACCAACAGGCGGGCAATCGCCAGGCGGCGTTGCTGACCGGCAGACATATTGCGGGTCGGGACATCCTCAAAGCCATACAGACCGACCTGATCCAGCGCCTCCTCCAGGATGATTCCAGACTTGGCCTTGCCGAGTCCTTGGGCTATCCGTAGATTTTCCAGGGGCGTCAGATCAGGCTTGTGGCCATCCTTGTGGCCGAGATAGGCGATATGTTCACGAAATTCGGGGCCAAGCTTAAAAATATCCACACCATCCCAGCAGAGATCGCCCGATTCAGGCAGCCTGATTCCACAAAGGATGCGCAGCAGGGAGGTCTTGCCGCTACCGTTACGTCCTTCGAGCACCAGGGCTTCCCCCGGGTTGACCTTGAAGCTGAGGTTTTCGAACAGCATCCTGTCATCGCGGATGCACTCGAGCCCCCTGGCTTCAAACTGGGCTGTTCTGGCGGTATCGGATTGTGATGTTGTCACGTTAATTTGAAAAGGCGTCGGTTAATAGTTTTTCGGTAGGCCTGTAGACCACTGGGGTTCCACACAGGCCAGCGCGCTGTTATTTTTTGAATGCGCAACCATACATGATTGAAGGGGCATATCTCAAGAATAAAGACTGCATTCTATTTCTGTTTTGGTGCTGTTTTACTTGAGACTGATATAACATAAGCATGGCGCGTTCATTTACCTATAATTAGGCAATGGAACTACTCAAAATAGGGTAATTCGGCTTACCAACTTATTGGTAAGCTGTTGATCTGTATGAAATATATGCTTTAGTTTTTCCGGCAAATCATTGATATATTAGTCAACCACGATCAAGTTTCGATATGGAAAATTGATCCCCGGTTGGTGTGTGAGTTCAGGAATTCTTGGGAAAATGAGTGTTTCGTCACAGGTATGGCCAATTCGCCGGTCTGTGACAGCCAGGAGCTGAATTTATGCAAATTTGCCTTATCAAGGCTTCAAGTAAGAACGAAATTAACAAAGAGAAATCTGATGGACGTTTTGGTCCACAACAACTCTGTCATTACTGCGCTATCGACCTGTCAGCTTTTCAAGTCAGTAGAATGGCATACCATTAAGCAACTTTCCGATAGCTCGAAACTGATCCGCCTCGATCGGGGACAGATGGTTTTTCACTCAGGTGAATCAGAACTTGGCCTGTTTCTGGTCAAGAGCGGTCAGGTCAAAGTCAGCATTCTTGCCTCTAATGGCTCCGAACGAGTCATTGATGTGGTCTCCCCGGGGGGGACATTTGGGGAAGACGGGCTGTTCTCACCCATGCTCAGCCGGTTAAATGCAGTCATGCTGGAAAATGGCGAGGTCATTGAAATACCCAGAAAGTCCATAGAGTGTTGTCTCAAAAAGTGTCCCGCTCTGGCTTCAAGCATGCTTTCTCATTTAGGCTCAAAGCTTTGCCGTCTTGTGGGAGAACTGGAGAATTGCTGTCTGCGGACTGCCAGGCAACGGGTGATAGATTACCTGCTCATCCTGGCGAATCAGCAACAACCGGGCACGGACCAACATCTGAATATTCAGCTTCCCGCGGGTAAAGGGGTTATCGCCTCACTCCTGGATATCACGCCGGAGACCTTTTCCCGTGAACTGAACAGGCTGAATAGTATGGGACTGATCCAGGTGGAGCGTAAAACCATTCAGATACTCGACCTCTCAGGAATGCAGCAGTCCATCATTTAGACCGTAGCGATTTTTTTAACCTGATTCGCGTATATTGAGAGTTTTTTATCTCTGCGTGGAAGGCTGGATTCATTGAAACGTTCACTGCTACTGAGATTCGGCTTGACCTTGGCAGCCATCTTTGTCTTGGCGGTGATCAGTATGTTGAGCTCCGTTTTCATCGCGGATACCGCTGAAGGCTATGCTGCAGCCATCAATCAGGCGGGTACCCTGCGCATGCAGTCATACAGAATTGCGAGCAGTCTGGTGCATGATACTGATAATGATTTGCAAGCCCTCGGGATACATACGGAAAGACTTGTGAATGAGTTCAATGACAGGTTGGTTAGTCCGCGCATCCATAATGTTCTCTCCAAAGGTCCCTGTCGAAGTGTGTTGGAGTCCTATGCGATTGTCGAAGACCGCTGGTTGGAAAAGATCCACCCACTACTGGCCAGCTATCTTGAACTTTCACTGAGTGGATCTGAGGCGCTGGACAGGACTCAGGTTCTTGCCAAGAACAAACAAGACTATCTCACCAGTGTCGATTGTTTTGTGGATGATATCCATGCGTTTGTCGAGGCGCTGGAGATAGACGCCGAGCAAAAGAATCATCTGCTGCGCATCATTCAGATCATTTCCCTGATTTTTATCTTCATCGTCGCAAGCGTGAGTATCTATCTCGCGAAAATCAGTGTGCTCAAGCCTTTGCGTGAGTTGCAGGTCTGCGCCAATTCGGCTCGTCAGGGTGATTTTTCCGTGCGCAGCAGGTATCTCAATGAAGATGAACTGGGTCAATTGGGACAGGCTTTCAATGTGATGGCCGAAGATCTTTCCAAAATATATGAAGATCTTGAACAGAGGGTGAAAGAGAAGACGCTCAATCTGGAACGCAGTAACCGTTCATTGGAACTCCTCTACAATACGACGAAAACGTTGAGTGACTCTTCATTGAGTGATGAAGTCCTGGAACAGGTCATTCGTGACATCCAACAACTGATGAGCCTGGAAGGGGGCACGATCTGTCTCGGGCAGAGCGGAGAGAAAGACTCTTTCCGTTTGGTTACATCGAATCCGTACTATATTCAGAACTTGAATATTGCGGTCGATCAATGTGAATCCTGTATTGATGCCGGCAAATCCCAAATCTGTCAGTTAAAGGCTCCGGGCTCAGGAGTGGTGCAGGCCTTTTCCACGCCAATCAAAGATCAGAGTCAGCAATATGGCGTCTTGATGGTCGAACTGGGTGACAGGGCTGAAATGGCGGAGTGGCAACAGCGGCTATTGGAGACGGTTGCCAGTCATATTGCGTTGTCCATCAACATGGCGCAGCAGGTCTCTCAAACCAGGCTTGTTTCATTGTTGGAGGAACGCAGTGCGATTGCCCGGGAATTGCACGATTCTCTGGCGCAATCCCTTTCCTATCTGAAGATTCAGGTCAGTCGCCTCGAAAAATCGGTTACGGAGTCAGCAGACAGGAAGCAGATCCTGGCGATATCGAAGGTTTTGCGTTCCGCCCTGAACGGCGCTTACCGCCAGTTGCGGGACCTGTTGACCACTTTCAGGTTGCGCATCAATGCTACGGATTTTTGTATAACCCTGCAGGAGACGGTTGAAGAGTTCTCCAAAAGAGGCGATATCACTATCACTTATAAGAATCGCGCCACCAATTGCCGATTCAGCCCGAATGCAGAGATTCACCTGATTCAGATTATTCGTGAAGCCCTCTCCAATGTTATCCGGCATGCCAACGCCACGCATGCCATGCTCTCCATAGAATGTGATAAGAATGGCTTAGTGACACTTTTGGTTGAAGATGATGGCGGTGGTTTTGGCGAGCAGCATGACATGATGCAACATTACGGACTTCCAATCATGAAAGAACGGGCCGAATGGTTGGGAGGGGAGCTCCAGATCGATGATTCCGGGGGGTAAGGCACCCATATCCGTTTGACTTTCAGTAGCACTGAAAGTGAGTATACCCACCAACATAAAACCTTGATGCAGAAACTGGGCGATGTCTGAACAGCTCATCCACACAATTATTGCTATTGACGACCACCCCTTGTTCAGAAAGGGAGTGGCGGATCTGATCGATATGGATGATTCTCTCAGACTCGTTGGTGAGGCTGCCAATGGTCAGGATGGTATAACCCTTGCCAGGGAGAAAAGACCTGATTTGATATTGCTCGATATCAATATGAAAGGGGTGAGTGGGATAGAGACTCTTCGGTCAATCAAACTTCTGAATCTCGACTCCAGGGTGCTGATGCTGACGGTCTCGGATAATGAAGAGGATGTCATTGCTGCGCTCAGATTGGGTGCAGATGGGTATCTTCTCAAGGACATGGAACCGGAAGACATCCTGGAATGTTTGCACAAAGCGGCTGGGGGGAAAGTCGTTATCAATGACCGCCTGACTCAACTACTGGCACAAGCCTTGCGGGAGGAGGGAAAGGATTCAGCGACCCCCTCGCCATCTCTGACCGCCCGTGAACAAGAGATACTCGAAAAATTGGCCTGTGGCATGAGCAACAAGCAGATTGCCAAGGAGTTGGAGATATCTGAGGGCACGGTCAAGGTACACGTGAAGAACTTGCTGAAGAAATTAAACCTGCATTCCCGCATGGAGGCGGCAGTCTGGGCGTTGAGGGGTCTTTGACGTTAACGTATCAATACAACCTTGGCGCAGTATCTGACTTACACAGAATTGCAGGCAGACTGGGAATTAGAGCTTATTGATGGACCAGTCGTAAGCATGATCTGAAACATCCTTAACCTTGTGGAGCCTTTCTTCAAGATCCTTGCCGGCATAATGGATCAGGTGATCGATGAGGTTTTTATCTGTATTGCCGAAATCTTTCTTGAACCAGATATAGATGCTTGAGACGGTGAGCTTTCCATTGACTAGAGTCACTCCACGGGGGTGTGAGATAAAACCACGTGCTGCCTGATCCAACCGATCCTCCATGTTCTCAGGTGTGAATGGCGCGGGTTGCAGGTCGGGGCAACCTATTGAGGCGCAATTGAGTACGTAATGGATGCGTGGGTCCCGCCAGATCGGACGGAGTATCCGGTGTTCTATGTCATCCAGTGAAACCGCCGCGTCTTCGATGTTGAAGAGTTTTTTACCCCAGGGACCATTGCTCAACCAGCCTGGGGAGATGTCGATATCCAGAATCGAATCCACAGGATAGTGGTCCACGATCACCTTCACTGTCCCGGCATTGTAGAGGTTGATCCAGAAGGCCTTCTGTTGTTCGCGTGTCAGTCTGGAGACTTTGACCTGCTGTAGTCCAGATAGAACCTTCGCCAAGGCGGATTTGTCTGCTTGGGTGACATTCTCATAGTCGACGAGATTGATGGAACTCTCATCGACACGTAAGTGCTTATCGAGAAACTGTTTCCAGCCTGAATAGTCAACGGTAAATGTCACTTCATCGGCATGTATCTGCCAGAGGGACCAGAGGTCTGCCTTTGGAGCGGCATTAAGAGAGGTTGTAAATAAAAGAGTGATAAACAGAAATCTCAATATTGGCATGATTACTTTTGGATTCGATTGAAGCGTATTGCTGATACTCATAAAAACGCCGGTTGGATGCAAACATGGGGCGACAGAATGAATTCGCTGACTATTATTGCTGGATTTTATGGAGTTGAGATCCCCATTTTTTAAGCAATGGGATCATTGCAGTGAGGCATATGACGCATTATTGTGTGAAATGACCTAAATTTCTGTATGTCAGATATCGAGTAATTAAAAATACTATTGAAAAACAATATGTTGGGTTGCTGGCACTGGATTTGCACACCTATTCTAATTGCTGTTCCAGCATTGAATGTGAGTCTATTCCAGATACTGAAAGTCTTTTTCTCAGTAGCTGTAATGGCGCTTACAGCATCATTAATTTTTTAAAACATAACGACTAAAACAATCTTGAGGTAGGAAGTAATGAAGTTAACAACCTTGACCATCGCCATCAGCACTATTCTGGCGGTACAGCCCCTTTGGGCGGAAGAAGAGACAGAACTATCCACGATCACCGTTGAAGGTACAAAGCTCAGCGATGTGAGCGGCGAAGAGGTGAAATCCGCCGACCTGGCTGAGGCGCTGACGAAGAAGGTGCCTAGCATCTCAATCGTACGCCGCAGCGGTATCGCCAACGATATCATCCTGCGTGGTCAGAAAAAGGACAATATCAATATTCTGATTGATAACGCCAAGGTCCATGGTGCATGTCCAAATCGCATGGATCCACCCACCTCCCACGTATTGACTAATAATATCGAGGGGATCGAGATCACGGAAGGTCCTTATGATGTGGAGAACTTCGGTACCCTGAGTGGTGCTGTAAAAATCACCACCAAGGAACCGGAAAAGGGTTTTGGTGGTGAAATCAATCTGAATGTCGGTAGTTGGGGCTACAGAAAGGGCGCCCTCAGTCTGCATGGTGGAACCGACAAAGTTCGGGCCCTGGTCAGTGTCTCTGCTGAAACCAGTGAGCAGTATGAAGATGGTGACGGGAACAACTTCGCGGAACAGATAGAGAACTATGTCGGTAATTCTACAAGTAAAGAGAATTACAAAGAGGAATATAGGGATATGGACGCCTATGACAAGAGAACCTTCATGGGGAAGGTCTTTGTAGACTTTACAGAGGATCAGGAACTAGGTCTGAGTTATACCGCTAACCGAAGCGACGATGTACTCTATCCATCGAGTAAGATGGATGCCCTGTATGATGACTCGGATATTATAAATGTTGATTATAAAATAAGAAATCTGGGTGAGTATTCTAAACAGTTGGATGTTCAATATTATCTATCCAAGGTCGAGCATCCCATGTCAACCTTCTACCGGGTCTCTTCCACGAACCCGATGAATCCGACAACCCCCAATTCGGATAATGAAGTCATTAGTAAGCTGACAACGCGTGCAGAGGGGGTAAAGGTAAAAAATACTGTTGGCCTAAGTGATACCACCGATCTGAAGATTGGCGCCGATTTCAGCAAGAGAAACTGGGATGGTGATTATGAGATCAAAGGAATGATGAGCAAATACGATGGGATTGTCAGTATCGACGACGTCGATACCACGAACAGTGCGGTTTTTGCCGAGGTCGAGCAGAACTACGACAACTTCAACTTGAGGGTCGGTGCGCGATATGACGACACCACCATCGAGCCGACCGGTACTGTCGGTCAGCAATCCAACGAGTATAGATCACTCGGTGGTTTTATCTTCGGTACCTATCAGGCGAATGGCAGCACCAAACTGTTTGGTGGTGTCGGTCGGGCTTCGAGGGTGCCTGACGCCCGGGAACTCTACTTTCGTAATATGAGGGGTGTCGAGTTGGGAACCCCGACACTGGATCAAACAACCAACACAGAGATTGACTTTGGTGTTGAAAGCAACTTCGAGAGTCTGACGCTGAAAGCCAAGTTGTTCCATAGTTGGCTGACGGACTATATCTATTTCAACTCCAGCAATCCGAAGAACAAGTTTGAGAATATCGACGCTACTATCTACGGTCTGGATATCGGTGGGTCATACTTTGCGACCGATGATCTCTATCTCGACTTTGGTCTTGCCTACCAAAGAGGTAAGAAAGACGAACCCCTCACCGGTCAGACCGACAAGGATCTTGCGGAAATACCGCCAATGAAAGTCAATCTGGCGCTCAACTATGAATATATGCCCAATAGTTCAGCCAGGATGGAAGTAATTTACGCAGATGATTGGGACGACTTTGATGCGGACAATGGTGAGCAGAAATTGGACAGCTATACGGTAGTGAACCTGAAGGTCAACCACGAGCTGACCAAGAGCATCGAGCTCACCGCTGGTGTGGATAATGTGTTCGACAAGACCTACGCTGTCAGTAATACCTACAATGATTTGATACTGTTGACAGATGGTCTAACGGATGAGGTGATATTGATGAATGAACCCGGCCGTTACTTCTACCTGAATGGTACTTACAAGTTCTGATGGCCAGGGTCGTGAAACTTAACCGCTGACCCATGAAAAACGGGCTCCATTTCTAATGGAGCCCGTTGTATGACCACTGAAGGCCGCAAGGCTTTTACACGATAGCCCTGGGTAACAAAGGTTGCCCGGGGCTACCTTTTTTTCAGCATTTTATCGACGATCTGCTCACACTCATACCAGTCCTGTTGATCATTTCCAGGGGCGAAATTCCGCTGTTCGGCCCTGAAGTAGGCCATGTTCTCAATCATTTTATAACGCTCGCGAGGGTTAATGACTGGTTGTTCGGCCGGTTTGGCGGCTACTTTCTTCGCTACGGGTGCTTTCTTCACCACGGGTGCTTTCTTCACTATGGGTGCTTTCTTCGCGACCGACGCCTTTTTTACCGCTGTCGCTTTCTTGGTAACGGCTGGTTGACTGGCGGTAGCCTTTTTTGCAACTGTTTTTTTGCTTACAGCCTTTTTTGCCACCACTTTCTTTTTGGTGACCTTACTCTCTCCCGTTCCGGTTTTTTTAATCACAGTTCTAGCTCCTCTGGATAGTGAAAATAGTATCGGTTGCGGATAGTTTAACTTAAATTATTAAACAAGCCATTGTTTCGATATGGAAACATGAGTTATATCCGGCAGAAGTGCAGGTTATCGTTACCTGCTCCCTAAAAAAATCATCAGGTGATCACGCTGGGCTGATCACGCCCCGTACGGGATTCGATTTCAGCGAATTCAATGGCGATCTTTACTAATGGTTCCATGACCTCCGCCGTTTCCTTATTCTGTTTATCAGCATCGGCTTCGTAAGCCTCCAGATAGACACGCAACGTGGCGCCTTCGGTGCCTGTGCCTGAGAGACGGTAGACAATACGTGAACCATCAGTAAAACCGATGCGTATACCCTGGTTATCCGACCGACTGTTGTCTACCGGATCTGTGTAAGCAAAATTGTCTGCATATTCTACCTGATATCCATTCATTTCGGTTCCGGGCAGAGCGGCAAGCCGATCCTGCAGGGTTGCCATCAATCCATCAGCGGCCTCTTTGTCGACACCTTCATAGTCATAACGGGTATAGTAATTACGTCCGAATTTCACCCAGTGCTGTTTGACGATATTTTCCACAGATTCTTGTCGAACAGCTAACAGATTGAGCCAGAACAGGACTGCCCAGAGACCGTCTTTTTCTCTTACGTGGTCCGAGCCCGTGCCGAAACTCTCTTCACCACACAAGGTGATGCGCTTGGCGTCCAACAGGTTGCCGAAAAACTTCCAACCGGTTGGTGTTTCATAACAGTCCAAGCCCAATGATTCGGCAACCCGGTCTGCCGCCTGGCTGGTAGGCATGGAGCGCGCTATACCACTGATACCGTTTGCATAGCCTTTGATGTGATGCGCATTGGCGGCCATCACCGCCAGACTGTCACTGGGGGTGACGAAGAAGTCACGCCCCAGAATCATGTTGCGGTCTCCGTCTCCGTCGGATGCGGCGGCAAAATCGACACTGTTGGGACCGTGAGTCAGTTCAACGACCTCATGGGCATGCACCAGATTGGGGTCAGGGTGGCCACCGCCGAAATCCTCTTTCGGCTCGCCGTTAATCACGGTGCCGGGCTCTGCGCCCAGCATGCCTTCCAGGATGCGTTTGGCATAGGGCCCGTTGATGGCGTGCATGGCGTCAAAGCGCATCTGAAAACCGCCGGAGTTGAAGAGTTGATGGATACGTTCAAAATTGAAAAGCTCCTCCATCAATTCTGCGTAGTCCGCCACCGGGTCGATGACCTCGATCTGGGTTTCACCCATGGTGAGACTGCCGAGTGTGTCCAGGTCGATATCATCTGCCTGAAGAATTTTGTATTCACTGATCTCCACGGTGCGCGCAAACATGGCTTCAGTGACACCTTCAGGGGCTGGTCCGCCGTTTGGCGTGTTGAACTTGATGCCAAAGTCTTCATCCGGCCCGCCTGGATTGTGACTGGCCGAAAGAATGATCCCGCCATTGGTCTGATATTTCCTGATGACACAGGAGGCGGCTGGAGTGGAGAGCAGTCCTCCCTGTCCTACCAGGACCTTGGAAATACCGTTGGCTGCTGCCATGCGGATGATGATTTGGATAGCCTGCCGGTTATAAAAACGGCCATCGCCTCCAAGGGCCAGAGTACCTCCGCTGAGGTCGGTCTGGGTATCGAAGATCGACTGCACGAAGTTTTCCAGATAGTGGGGAGTCTGAAAAACTTTGACCTTTTTACGTAACCCGGAAGTGCCTGGTCGTTGGTCAGAAAAGGGTTTGGTGGTAACGGTGGTGATGTCCATTGCGATCTTCCGTCCTGCGTTGTTGAAGATGGCGCCTATTCAACCATAGCTTTACCAGGAATTAGAACCCCCCCTTTGGGAAATAATTCTGAGGAAAATGATTAATCATCAACCAGTTTCCCGTCAGGAGTGATTACTGGCAGACCAAATATCCGCCAAAGTTGCATGCCGCCCCGGTAGTAGAGGATTTTGCTTGCCGGGTAGCCGATGCTGAGCAAGCCCCGGATAGCGGTAGGAGACTGTCCACACCAAGGGCCATTGCACCACAGAACAACCGTCTTCGATTTGGAGTAATCCCAGCCTGCTTCCTTCAAGGTTACTCCAAGCTTGCCAAGTGAATCTTCCAGGGTGAGATCATCTGCACCCTGACTCGGATTGAGTTGTGTGAATGGAATGTTGATGGAACCTGGAATGGTCCCACGTTCGTGCCAGTCCGGAGTGCGTGCATCGACCAGCAGACCTGATCCATCCTGCATTCTGGTCCTCATGAATTCGACCAGTTCTACCTCCCCAATGGTTTTTATCTCAGGTGAGACCGTTATGGGTTGAGCGCAGAATGGCGGGCATGGGCGTGAGGTCCTGGCGAAATCGAACGCCAGGGCGGCATCTGTATCCTGGTTTCGCCGGATAGTGATTTCCCGGCCGGCGTGCATCACCGTAAACTCTCCGATCTGGTTCGTGATGTTGACCTCCAGGGACTGCCCGGAAGATGGCATGGAAAAGAGGACGATGAGAACTAAATTAACTAAACGTTTATGGTATGTTGCAGGAGGAAAGGTGTAATGCATTGTTATTACTCTATAAATTGCTTTATTTATTGATTCGGGAGCAGATCGTTCGGGTGCAGCTGACGGCTATAAAGTTTACTTGGCTGAAATGGTCTGTGCTGACGGATATTCAATCTGTTACACCGCTATTTCCAT
>JBDLIT010000026.1:0-36690 GCA_039714735.1 Pseudomonadota bacterium | reverse complement strand
GCCTGGCGGAACTCAATGTGGCGTAGGTTGGGCTGAATGCAATGAAGCCCAACGAAATGTTTTTTTCGAGGCGCTGTTGTTGGGCTTCGCTACGCTCAGCCCAACCTACGTGGAGCAGAATAAAAAAGGGACGCTAGGCGTCCCTTTTTCAATTACATCTGAAAGATGTGATTACAGCAGCGGCACGATCAGCAGTGCAACGATGTTGATGATCTTGATCAACGGGTTGATGGCCGGGCCGGCGGTGTCTTTGTAGGGGTCGCCTACGGTGTCGCCGGTTACCGCGGCCTTATGCGCGTCGGAGCCCTTGCCGCCGTGGTTGCCATCCTCGATGTACTTTTTGGCGTTATCCCATGCGCCACCACCGGTGGTCATGGAGATGGCCACGAACAGGCCGGTAACGATGGTGCCGATCAGCAGGCCGCCGAGGGCCTTGGCGCCGGCGTCACCACCCATCAGCGCGCCGATGCCGAGGGCTACCACGATAGGCATCAGCACGGGTAGCAGGGAGGGGATGATCATCTCCTTGATTGCCGCCTTGGTCAGCATGTCCACGGCCTTGCCGTAGTCAGGCTTCTCGGTGTGATCCATGATGCCGGGTTTCTCTTTGAACTGGCGGCGAACCTCGTTAACGATGCCGCCTGCTGCGCGACCAACCGCTTCCATCGACATGGCGCCGAACAGGTAGGGCACCAAGCCACCGAGGAACAGGCCGATGAGGACCGCGGGGTCGGAGAGTTCAAAGGTGATGGTTTTGCCAGCCGCCTCCAGGGTGTGGGTGAAGTCGGCGAACAGGACCAGGGCGGCGAGGCCGGCGGAACCGATGGCATAACCCTTGGTGACCGCCTTGGTGGTGTTGCCCACCGCGTCCAGTGGATCTGTGATGTTGCGGATCTTCTCGTCCAGCTCGGCCATCTCGGCGATGCCGCCGGCGTTATCGGTGATCGGGCCGTAGGCGTCCAGGGCCACGATGATGCCGGTCATGGAGAGCATGGAGGTGGCCGCGATGGCGATGCCGTAAAGGCCAGCCAGGTCGTAGGCGCCCCAGATGGATGCACAGACAGCCAGCACCGGCGCCGCGGTAGCCTTCATGGAGAGGCCCAGGCCAGCGATGACGTTGGTGCCGTCACCGGTGGTGGAGGCTGCGGCGATATGGCGTACCGGGGCGTATTCGGTGGAGGTGTAGTACTCGGTGATCACCACCATGGCGGCGGTCAGTGCCAGGCCGATCAGGGCGGAGCCGAACAGCTGCATGGTATTGAAACCGCCGACACCATCCATCATGTAGTCGGTGACGAAGTAGAAGGCCACTGCGGAAATCGCACCGGCGACGGCCAGTCCTTTATACAGGGCAGGCATCACGTTGGTGTCGGTGTCTTTTGCCTTGACGAAGAAGACGCCGATGATGGAGCCGATGATGGAGACGCCGCCCAGGACCAGCGGATAGAGGATCGCAGCAGTGCCGGCATCCTTCAGCAGCAGACTGCCGAGCAGCATGGTGGCAACCACGGTGACCGCGTAGGTCTCGAACAGGTCGGCCGCCATACCGGCACAGTCGCCCACGTTGTCACCCACATTGTCGGCGATAACCGCCGGGTTGCGTGGATCATCCTCAGGGATGCCGGCTTCCACTTTACCCACGATGTCCGCACCCACATCAGCACCCTTGGTGAAGATGCCGCCGCCAAGCCGGGCGAAGATGGAGATCAGGGAGCCACCGAAGGCCAGACCGACCAGGGGATGCAGAGTATCTTCTACCCCCATGGCGACCAGGATGGCGTAATAACCCGCTACGCCGAGCAGCCCCAGGCCAACCACCAGCAAGCCGGTGATGGCGCCACCGCGGAAGGCGACCTGCAGGGCGGCGTTGATGCCGTGATTGGCGGCTTCCGCAGTACGCAGGTTGGCGCGTACCGAGACATTCATGCCGATGTAGCCGGCAGCGCCAGAGAGCACGGCGCCGATGGCAAATCCAATGGCGGTGGCGGTTCCCAGGAAGATCCAAAGGATCACTAAAAGAATGGCGCCCACGATACCGATGGCGGTGTATTGACGGTTGAGATAGGCCTGGGCGCCTTCCTGTACGGCGCCGGAAATCTCACGCATGCGTTCATTGCCTTCCGGCTGTGCAAGTATCCATTTAACGGATACGAAGCCATAGGCGAGTGCAGCGGCTGCACACGCCAAGGCAAAAATCAGTTCTGGGCTCATGGGTTACTTCTCCTCAAGGTATAAAAAATTGTTTTCACGGTCACTCGAGATTTGGCTGCGGCAGGAACTGTTGTTCTTCCTGTCCTTTCGGCCAGATGCAAATAGAGAAGGGGCAGTGCGCTGCCCCTTCTCCAGTACTACTTAGAGCTCAAAGGATTCGAGCTTTTTCGGTACTGACATACCCTTTAGCGTGACATATTCGGGCATGCCTTTGGTGCTATAGGGAGGATAAGCCTCACCCTGAATCAGCGGATAGAGGTACTCCTTGCAGCCATCGGTAATACCGAAGCCGTCTTCGGTGATGTATTCCATCGGCATCATCTTCTCGACATTGGCGACTTCGCTCAGTGGCGCCATGCCGATCTCCCATTCGTATGGGGCGCTGGATTTACGCACCACGGTGGGCATGATGGAGTTGTGGCCTTCCAGGGCCATCTCCACACCGGCCTTACCCAGTGCGTAGGCCTGCTCGACGTCGGAAGCGGAGGCGAGGTGACGTGCGGCGCGTTGCAGGTAGTCGGCCACCGCCCAGTGGAATTTATGGCCCAGGGCGTCCTTGACCATATTGGCGACCACCGGAGCAGCGCCACCCAGTTGGGCGTGACCGAAGGAGTCACGAGTGCCCTGCTCGGCCAGGAACTTGCCATCCGGCCAGTGGGTGCCCTCGGAGACCACGATGCTGCAGAAGCCGTGCTCCTTGACCTTCTCGTCGACCTTGGCGAGGAACTTCTCCTGGTTGAATTCGACCTCGGGGAAGAGCACCACCACCGGGATGTTGTTGTCTTCCACCAGACCGCCCGCGGCGGCGATCCAGCCGGCGTGACGACCCATCACCTCGAGCACGAAGATCTTGGTGGAGGTGGCGGCCATGGAGCGTACATCGTAAGAGGCCTCCAGGGTGGAGACTGCGATATATTTTGCGACAGAGCCGAAGCCGGGGCAGTTGTCAGTGATCGGCAGGTCGTTGTCAACGGTCTTGGGTACGTGGATTGCCTGCACCGGGTAGCCCATCTTCTCAGAGAGCTGGGAGACCTTGTAGCAGGTATCGGCGGAGTCGCCGCCACCATTGTAGAAGAAGTAGCCGATGTTATGGGCCTTGAAGATCTCGATCAGGCGCTCGTATTCGCGCTTGCTCTCCTCCAGGCCTTTCAGCTTGAAGCGGCAGGAGCCGAAACCACCGGATGGGGTGTGGCGCAGCGCGGCGATATCCTCGGCGGACTCCTGGCTGGTATCGATCAGGTCCTCGGTCAGCGCCCCGATGATGCCGTTACGGCCGGCGTAGACGTTGGCGATTTTGTCAGGATGTTTGCGAGCAGTTTCGATCACGCCGCAGGCAGATGCATTGATCACAGCAGTGACACCACCGGATTGCGCGTAAAAGGCATTTTTTGCGGTCATTAAGGACTCCCCTTTTTTCAAGCTGTTGGGTTAGAAGTGATTGAGATGGGTTATTGGATGTCGCCCCGTTCCTTGGCCGCATGGTCGGCCTGGGTCTGTAACAGGGAGACGATGCATTCTGTGAGATCGTCGTATTCGTGGACTCCTGTACCATACTGCTGGTATCCCCGGTAGAAGAACTGGCTCCGGTATTTGCTATCACCGGTTTTGAAGATGACGTAATTACATTCATCTTCATTCCAATAGACGACCGGGCAGTTGCTCAGCTCCCTGTCGGAGGGCATCAGACGAATTTCGGCGTCGGCCAACTGGGTTTCCACACCGCGTCCATAGCGCTCTTTGAGCGTGGTTTCGATGATCCAGTGTTCAGAATCTGTAATATCAGGAATTTCCGGCATGGGGGGGTTGCTGCTTCAGTCATTTGAGGGCGATGAAGCATAATCCATTCGCCCGGATGAGTACATAAACTCCGTTGACTTTACGGGAATTCTGAGATTAGCTTACCCAAGCTGGCCTCTGGCGGCTAATCCAAAACTTGGATGGAGTCATGGAATTTCCTAATTAGGAAATTATGAATTAGTGATTCCCCGGGTTTATTGATCATGTGAAAGTTGAGGGCGGATCTGAAAATTAACTGTTTATCAATAAGTTAATCAAGTTTATGAAAGATCTGCAAATGCCTTGGCTGAGCGGGGATTGTGCCTGGCCGTTTGTAAAAGTGCTCATTTTATCAGGTTATCAGATGTGGAAAATGCCGAGTCCAGCTAGTCGTTGAGGTGTTTAGGATGGCCTCGATCAGTTCGGGCCAGCCCTATTCAAAGCCGTAATTGCCATCGAATGGCATGCAGAATAAGACCATAAAGAAGGGGTGAGGGATGCGAATCGTGCTGCTGGGTGCGCCTGGATCAGGTAAGAGAACCCAAACCAAACTCATCGTAGATCAATACAGCATACCTGCGATCTGTACTGGCGAACTACTCAAAAATGCGGTGACCCAAGGGGGCGCTCTGGGCAGTCAGGTCAAAGCAGCCCTGGATGCCGGGCGATCGGTCAGTGAAGAGATCGTTTTGGAGTTGATCCACGATCGGCTGTTGAAGCCCGATGCGCAGAATGGTTTTGTGCTGGATGGATTTCCACGCAATATCCTGCAGGCCATCACCCTCGATGAGCTGTTGATAGAGATTGACCAGCCCCTGGAACTGGCTCTGCTGATCGATATCGAGACAGATGCATTGATGGAGCGTCTGGTGGGGCGGCGTACCTGCAAAGCATGTGGTGCTCAATATAATATATACATCAACCCAACCGCTGTGGAGGGTATCTGTGATCTGTGTGGTGGACATATTCGCCATCGGGCCGATGACAATGAGGAGACTATCAGCAGTCGATTGCATATCTATGATCATCTTGTCTCGCCGTTGCTCAAACATTACAGCAAGCAGCAGAAACTGAAACGAGTAGACGGATTTGGAGAGATCGATCAGGTCTTCTCAAGAATCCGCGAAATCATCGAGTCGCATGAACCCCCTGCGCGAGTGGAATCTGTTGGTGCAGAGCCGGTAATTGCTTCCATGGGGGAGACCGATTTGACGCCAGTGCCGGAAGAGGATCCGGTGAAGCAGCTTATTCCAACTGGCTTGGAGCCGCCCGAACAGAAGCGGAAACAACGGAAAGTTGAGCCTGAATCACCTGGACAAGAACCGCCCCGGGCAAGGAAAAAGACAGCATCGAGCAAGCGCGCCGGTATCAAAAGGGCAAAGCCGAAAGCCAAGACTGCTTCAGTAAAAAAGCCATCTGTGGGTAAAAAATCGCCAGCCAAAAAGAAAATAGTCCAAAAGAAAAAGACTGCAACAGTAAAAAAATCTGTGGCGAAGAAAAAAGCGGTTGCCAAAAAAGCGGTTGTCGCTAAGAAGTCAGCGGCCAAGAAAAAGGCCCCGCTGAAAAAGAGCGCGGTTGCCCGGAAGGCGGCTCAGCGGAAAAGCGCCAAGAAGAAAACAGCAAAAAAAGTTATTGCGCAGAAAAAAGGCCTCCTCACCAAGAAGAAAATCTCGACCGCCACAAAGCAGAAGCCGGTCAAGCAGAAAAGTGTTACAGGGAAGAAGGCGTCCGTAAAGAAAAAACAGGCGAAGAAGAAAGGGGCGAAAAAGTCACCCCGGAGGAAACCCTAATCCTCAGGCGGACAAATCGCCGCCATTAAATCGTTTCAACCGTCATCCTGACCTGCCCTCGGTCCGGGTGGTTCCGGAAAGATGGCTGGTCAGGCCGCATTTTCCTCGCGAGCACGGCGAAATTCCGTACCCTTGCATCCAGAGCAGGGCGGGATGTGGCCGGTTTTATGGAAATGCATCTCTTTACCGCAGCCATTACAGATCAGGGTGCCGGGGCCGGTTACCTCACCGGTGTGGTAGGTCGAGGCGACTCTTGCCTGTTCCGCCAGCTTCTCCAGTTCCAGCTTGGTCTGATCCGCCACATTGATGAACATCTCTAACAACCGATTTTCCACCTGTTGCACGTCAAACCGCCACCATTCAGATAACTGTTCTCCGGTTTCGGCCAGATAGGAGGCCGCATCCTTGATATCCCGCTCGATATATCCCGAGATGGTTTCCGCCTCCTCTTTGGTCAGTTCACCGAGTTCGACCATCTTCTCCCGGACTTCGCTGAGGTATTCCCGTAACCCGGGCAGAGCGCTATCTTTAGTCTGTTGCATGGCGTCGTGCACGTGTTCAAGCATGTCTTCATAGGCATCTGTAAGCCGGTCCATTGGGGGTTTCTTATCTTGGTCAGTCATGGTTAACTCCTTACAGTGATGTGCCTAATTTTCCTTCTCTACTAATAATAATGGATTAAATACAGGGTTTGGCAAATGATCTGGGCCATAATGATGTTAAAAGCTGTAGTTTGTATATCTGTCCGTGAATGCACGACAAAACAGTAATGAGATTTACCTCCAAACCGTCAAATTTTTCCAGCCATCATGCATACAGATGATTTGAGTCGCTTTAGTGAGAGTCTGAGACGGGTAACGCTGCAACCTGACTTTTATGACCGGTTCTATGTCCGGCTGTTTGGTGCATCGGAGGAGATCGGCGCCTTTTTCGGTAGTCGGGATGTGCCTTCGATCATCTCGAAATTACGCGTAACCCTGATGATGGTGGCGGAGGCTGCGGAAGGAAAACCTGGACTGACCATGTATCTCGAAATGCTCGGTGGAATACACCGGCGGCTGGATGTGGCGCCACATTTTCTCAGGCTCTGGCGAGACTCCCTAGTTGAAACCGTGGCTGAGAGCGATGCCGAGTTCAACGACGAGATTCGGGGCGCATGGGAGAGGACCCTGGACCAAGTGATTAAAACCATGTATCCGTCCAATGGCGATACATAGCATCTACAAGAGCTTGTCTGCTACAAGGCTACTTTGAATACGCCTTCCTGAAATTTGGTGGCTGCGGTATGCTTCCGCGTTTATTGTCAATTGATAAGAATTCAGACCTGAACATGCAGAAAAATTACGCTCCAGCCCGGATTGAGAGTGATGCCCAGGCACACTGGGAGACGCAGAAGACCTTCAAGGTGACAGAGGACGCCACCAGGGAGAAATTCTACTGCCTCTCCATGTTTCCCTATCCCAGCGGCAAGCTGCACATGGGGCATGTGCGCAACTACACCATCGGGGACGTGATCGCCCGCTACCAGCGCATGCTGGGTAAAAATGTGCTCCAGCCCATGGGTTGGGACGCCTTCGGCCTGCCGGCGGAGAACGCCGCGCGCAAGAACCAGGCAGCGCCGGCAGCCTGGACCTATGCCAACATCGAATACATGAAGACCCAGCTGAAACGGCTCGGCTTCGGCTACGACTGGAACCGGGAGTTGGCCACCTGCCAGCCCGACTACTACAAATGGGAGCAGTGGCTGTTCACCGAGCTGTACAGTAAGGGCCTGGTCTATCGCAAGAACGCGGTGGTCAACTGGGACCCGGTGGATCAGACCGTGCTCGCCAACGAGCAGGTGATCGACGGCCGCGGCTGGCGCTCCGGCGCCTTGGTGGAACGCCGTGAGATCCCTCAATGGTTCGTCAAGATCACCGACTATGCGGATGAACTGCTGGATGAGATCGACAACCTGGAGGGCTGGCCCGACCAGGTTCGCACCATGCAGCGCAACTGGATCGGCCGCTCGTTTGGTGTGCAGATGGATTTTGCCGTACAGGGACGTACAAATGCCGCGGGCGCAGGAAGCGCAGGAGCGGCCGGCATCCAAGATTCGGATGAAAGCCTCACTATCTACACCACTCGCCCCGATACCCTCATGGGTGTGACCTATGTGGCGGTGGCGGGTGAGCACCCACTCGCGGTGAAGGCCGCGCAGGGCAATGCCGAACTGACCGCCTTCATCGAGGAGTGTCGGCAGGGCGGAACCTCCGAGGCGGATCTGGAGACCATCGAGAAGAAGGGCATGCCTTTAGGGATTAACGCCATCCATCCGGTGAGCGGAGAGGCAGTGCCGATCTATGCGGCGAATTTTGTGCTTATGAGTTACGGCACCGGTGCGGTGATGGCGGTGCCGGGCCACGACGAACGCGATCACGCCTTCGCCCGCAAGTACGGTATACCCATCAAACAGGTGGTGCATCCTGTGGATGGCTCGACTGTGGATATCCAGGCCGCCGCTTACATCGAAAAGGGTGTGCTCAAGGACTCGGGGCCCTTCAACGACCTGACATCAGAGGCCGCCTTCGATGCCATAGCCGAGTGGCTGCAGGAACGCGGCAAGGGCGAGAAGACCAAGAACTATCGCATCCGTGACTGGGGCGTCTCACGCCAGCGTTATTGGGGAACGCCGATCCCGATGATTCACTGCGAGCAGTGCGGCACGGTGCCGGTGCCGCTGGCGGATCTGCCGGTGCTGCTGCCGGAAGACATCGTCTATGACGAGGACACCATCAACCCGATCAAGGAGAATCCGGCCTTCTCCGACTGTGTCTGTCCCGATTGCGGCGGCAAGGCCCAGCGGGAGACCGACACCTTCGATACCTTCATGGAGTCGAGCTGGTACTACGCCCGCTATACCTGTCCGGATGCGGACGCCATGCTCGATGAACGGGCGAAATACTGGTTGCCGGTGGACCACTATGTGGGCGGCATCGAACATGCGGTGCTGCATCTGCTGTATGCCCGTTTCTATCACAGGCTGCTCAGAGATACGGGGCTGGTGGAGAACAACGAGCCCTTCACCCGCTTGCTAACCCAGGGCATGGTGGTGGCGGATACCTATTATCGTGAACAGGCGGATGGTTCCAAGCACTGGTACAACCCGGCCGAGGTCGAAGTGGAACGGGACGAGAAGGGCCGCCCGCTGCAGGCGGTCCTGTCTACGGATGGCCAGCCGGTGATCATCGGTGGCATCGAGAAGATGTCCAAATCGAAGAACAACGGTATCGATCCCCAGTCCCTGATCGATCGCTATGGGGCCGATACCGTGCGGCTCTACACCATGTTCACCTCCCCGCCGGACCAGTCCCTGGAGTGGAACGATGAGGGGGTGGAAGGGGCGTATCGCTTTCTCAAGCGGATCTGGGCCTTAGCGGATAAAATGGGCACAGACCCCGATGCTCTCGCGGGGAAATCGGGGTCTGTCCCCATTATTTTCGATGAGAGACAGAAAACCGCCCGCCGTGAGATTCACGAGGCCCTGCAGAAGGCGAACTACGACTACGACCGCCAGCAATTCAATACCGTGGTTTCAGCCTGCATGACCATGGTCAACGCCCTCTACAAGCTGGGTGATGCGGTGGGCGACCAGGCCGTACTGCATGAAGGTCTGGGCATCGTGCTGCGCTTGCTCGGGCCGATTGCACCACACATCAGCCACCATCTTTGGAGCGATCTGGGCTATGGGGATGATATCCTGAACAGCGCCTGGCCCGTACCGGACGAGACGGCTCTCAAGCAGGAGAGCATCCAGTATGTAGTGCAGGTGAACGGCAAGGTGCGGGCCAAGGTCCAGGCGCCGGCTGAGGCGGACAAGGCCGCTGTGGAGGCCATCGCCCTGGCCAATGAAAATGTCCAGCGTTTCATTGGTGAGGCGCAGGTGCGCAAGGTCATCGTGGTGCCCAATAAACTGGTCAATATCGTTGCCAAGTGACGGGCCAATGGGGGATCTTACGGCGAGGGCATGGCCCAGGTACAATTCACAGCTTATGGCAGGGAAAAACCCCTTCCTTCTTGAGGGGGAAGGTTGGGATGGGGGTGAAAGGCAATGATCTCTTTCTTACGACAATTTCATATCTGGAGCCTGGCCATACTGCTGCTGTTAAGCGGCTGTGGCTTTCATCTCAAGGGTTACCATCAGGCCTCCCCGAATCTGGACGGCCTGTTCGTTGAGCAGGGCGAGCAACGTGCGACCCTGGCAGGCGTGATCAGGCGTGAGCTCTCGGTGGCCGGGGTGAAACTGGCCGGCAGCCCCGCGCTGGCCAGAAACCGCCTGCGCATCACCCAGGAGCAATTCGGTCGAAGGGTCATCTCTGTCGATGCCAATGGCAAAGTGCTTGAATATGAGCTCCGCCTGGATGCGGGTTTCGAAGTGCTTGCCGCAACTGGCGGTAAGAATTTACCAGTCCAGATATTGGAGCTGACCCGCCAGTTGACCCTGAGTGATGCCGATGAATTGGGCCAGCGCAACGAGGCGGCGCTGATGCGGGGCGACATGCGCCTCGACATGGCGGGCCAGATCATACGCCGGCTGCAGGCCCAGCTGAAATAACGAATCTCCCCTATGCGTCTGCGCAACGATCAGCTCCCTGCCCATCTGAAAAAATCCCTGGCGCCGGTCTATTTTCTGACCGGTGATGAACCCCTGCAGATGGGTGAGGCGGCGGATCTGATACGGGCCAGAGCCAAACAGCAGGGCCACACCGAGCGGGAGGTGCTGGAGCATGGCGCCGGTTTCGATTGGGGGGCGCTGAGCAGTGCGGCGGACAATATGTCCCTGTTTGGCGAACAGCGTATTCTCGACCTGCGGCTGAGCAGCCCCAAGATTGGCGCGGAAGGCTCCAAGGCACTCGCTGCGTTTGCCGGGAATCCACCTCCGGACACGCTGTTGTTGATTACCGCGCCCAAGCTGGAAAGGAGTCAGTTGAATACCAAGTGGGTGAAGCTGCTGGATCAGGCCGGGGTCATGGTGCAGATCTGGCCGGTGGAAGGCAACCGCCTGCCGCCCTGGATCGAACAGCGTCTGCGCAAGGCTGGGTTGATCCCGGAAGCCGGCGTGGTGGAGATGCTGGTGGAGCGGGTCGAGGGCAACCTGCTGGCAGCCACCCAGGAGATCGAAAAGCTACTCTTGCTCTACGGACCGGGGGTTGTCTCGGTCGAGCGGCTGGCCGAATCGGTGGCGGACAGCGCCCGCTTCGACGTGTTTGGTCTGGTGGATGCATTGCTGCTCGGTGATGCGCCCCGCGGACTGCGCATGCTGCAAGGTTTGAAATCAGAAGGTATCGCCACCCCGGTGGTGCTGTGGGCGCTCTCCCGTGAGATCCGCGCCCTGGCGGAGATGGCCTTTGAGATCGAGCAGGGCGGCAGCGCCGAACGGGTGATGGGCGCCTACCGGGTGTGGGAGAAGCGTAAGCCACTGGTCCGCCGGGGACTTAAACAACCCGCCGCTCATTGGCGTAGCCTACTGGCGGAATGTGCCAGGACAGACAGGCTTATCAAGGGCTTGGGGCGCGATGATCCTTGGCTACACTTACAGGATATAGCAGTGGGTATTGCCGGAGTCAGATTGTCTGTCTGTTAGGTCCAATGCAGTGTGTTAACTGGCCCTGGGGCGCACAACTGAATATTCCATGAACCAGGGTGTGTCGCTGCATCTATCGCCCGAAGAATAAATAAAAGGAGCGACCAATGGCTGAGGAGCATATCAACTTCGAATTCAGGGATGCGGTGATCTACATTCCGGGTTTGGCGGTCAACCAACTCTCACAGGATATTGAGACCATTGGCAACAAGATTGCCGGCTCGCTGGAGCGCAACAGTGAGGAGATCGGAGATGCCTTTGTCCTGAAGGATGGAGTGGAGGAGGACTATGCCGACGGACACCGCACCCGCATCCGCCAGATCCAGGTTACCACCGGTGAAGAGGTCCGCACGGTTGCCGATCTGTATGAGCTCAACTATCGGGGCTGTATCCGGAAATCCTTCGAGGAACGCAGTCTGCTGGGAAAATGCCTGACGGTGCTGGTGATGTTGTTTGGTTCAACGCCGGCCTTTATCCGGGCTGCCGTTCAACCTGGCAAGACCATCGCTGAAAAGGCTCAGCTGTTCTTTGCCGGCGCCATTCTGGGCCTGATGGCTCTCTATTTCTTTCTGTTGCTGGTCACGGCCATCGGTACGCTGACTCTGGGGGTTGGCGAAACTCAACTGCAGACCGGGATTCCTGGCGTTGCAGTCTCCAATCCCAACCAACCGGTTCAGCTTGAAACTCAGGCGGAGGGGGATCCTGCAAACGACGCAGCCGAGCAGAGCGGCAGTGATGCAGCACAGCCATCCCTGCAGGAGAGAGATGAACTGGCTGCAGGCTGGAACAGATTAGTCGCCTGGTTTCCCTTTTTGCAGGGGCTGATCGTTATCGTGGCGGCCGTGGGGGCGCTAAGAAAGGAGAGCCTCAAAGAGGTGATTTCGGAAGCGGCCACCGAATTTGTCACTGCAGTGGGGTATATCCAGGCGGCGGAACGAAAACAGTCGGTGAATGGCCAGTTGAATGCCCTATTGGAGTATATCCTGGAAAAGAAACCGGGCTATCGCAAGGTGCATATCGTGGGTTATAGCTTCGGTTCCCTGATTGCGCTGGACTGCCTTTTTCCGCGTTACAAACCAGCGCTGCATCTCAATCGGGTGGATAGCCTGGTTACCATTGGTTGTCCCTTCGACATGGTGCGCATCTTCTGGCCTGAGTACTTCACCCGGCGTCAGGCCCCTGCTCAGAGCAATATGCAGTGGTTCAACATCTACTCCCGCTATGATGTGCTGGGTTCCAATTTCCGTAATGATGATCAGGAACAGGATGCCGAGTCCTTGTTCGAGGTGAAGGAGGGAGGTGGGCAGTCTGCAGAGTCCAGCACTGCCCCAGTCAGACTCAGTCCGCGGAACATTGCCTATGATCTGGGCATGGAGATGGGTAAGTATCCGCTGGCGACGGTGCTGACCTTCAAGGGTTTTCGGGCCCACCAGCTCTACTGGGAAGGCCGGGGTGTTTCAGAACTAAGCTGTTTCGACCTGGTGATGCCCAGCCTGCTGTTGCATTACACATCAGATGCAGGGTGAAATCAGGTTTAATTTCAACAATGCTTCAGTTGTTCTGTGGCTAATCTGACAAAGTAGAATTAGCTGACCAAAGCATTGAATAATTGGAGTTTCTGATAGAATCCTCAGCAATTGGAAATTCTCAGAGTAAACCGATGACAGAAATCACCGATATCGCCTCATACATGAAATCACTCGGGAAGAAGGCCAGGGCTGCCTCCCGTCAGCTGGCTTCCGCCACCACGGCGGAAAAGAATAGTGCCTTGCATGCCATTGCGGATGATCTGCAGCGTCAGCGTGAGGCCTTGATGTTGGAGAACAAAAAAGACCTTGAGGCAGGTGCGGCCAAGGGCCTGGATGCCGCACTGCTCGATCGCCTGGAACTGACCGATGTACGCATCGATTCCATGATCGAAGGGCTACGCCAGATCGCTGGACTGTCCGACCCAATCGGTGAGATTTTCGACATGAACTATCAGCCCAGCGGAATCCAGGTTGGGCGCATGCGGGTGCCGCTCGGTGTTGTCGGGATCATCTACGAATCACGCCCCAACGTCACGGCGGATGCAGCAGCTCTGTGTCTGAAGTCGGGCAACGCCACGGTATTGCGGGGCGGTTCCGAGGCATTCCACTCCAATCAGGCGATTGCCGCCTGTATCCATCGAGGACTGGAACAGGCCGGTCTGCCGGCGGATGGGGTGCAGGTGCTGGAGACCACGGACCGGGCGGCAGTGGGCAGCATGATCAGCATGCCGGAGTTTATCGATGTGATCATCCCCCGTGGTGGCAAAGGACTGATCGAACGTATCTCGAATGATGCCAGGGTGCCGGTTATCAAACATCTGGACGGTATCTGCCATGTCTATATCGACGACGAGGCGGATTACGAGAAGGCCCTGCAGGTGGCATTCAATGCCAAGACCCAGCGTTATGGCACCTGCAACACCATGGAAACCCTGCTGGTATCCGAAGAGATTGCAGAAACGGTTTTACCTGAACTGGCGCGGATGTATCGGGAAAAAGATGTGGAGCTGAGGGGCTGTCCAACCACACAAAGGCTGCTTGATGGCTGTTTGCCCGCCAGTGATGAGGATTGGGATACAGAGTATCTGGCGCCTGTTCTCTCGATCAAAGTGGTCAAAGATCTGGACGAGGCGATCTCACATATCAATACACATAGCTCACAACACACGGACAGCATCGTGACCGAGAACTACACCAGGGCGCGGCGTTTTCTGTCAGAGGTCGATTCCAGCTCGGTTATGGTCAACGCCTCCACACGCTTTGCGGACGGATTCGAATATGGGCTGGGAGCCGAAATTGGCATTTCCACCGATAAATTTCATGCCCGTGGCCCGGTTGGGCTTGAGGGATTGACCTCTGTGAAGTTTATCGTTCTTGGAGATGGACATATACGACAATAAAAGGCTTACACATGATCGGTATCTTTGGCGGCACCTTTGACCCCATCCATTTTGGTCATCTACGTACTGCACTGGAAGTCATGCAGGGCGCCGGACTGGATGAGGTGAGATTCATACCGCTGCACCAGGCAGTCCATCGGGAGCAGCCCGTGGTGGGAGGGAGAGTCCGCCTGCGGATGATCAAGGCGGCGATCAGAGGTCAGCCGGGCTTCGTGGCAGATGACAGGGAATTGAAACGGTTGGGGGAATCCTACACGGTCGATACCCTGGGTTCGCTGCGGGCCGAATTCAGCGACAGATCGATCTGTCTGATTGTGGGTGGAGATGCCTTCCGGCAGTTTCTGACCTGGCACCGTCCATTGGAGATTCTCGACCTGGCCAATCTTATCGTCATGCAACGCCCTGGGCATAATGACTTAAACGACCCGGCTCTTCAGACGTTGATGAATGAAAGAGCCGCCGATCAAGCGGAGCAGATCAGGTATCAGCCGGCAGGCAAGATTTTCTTTCAGCCGGTTACCCAACTGGAGATCTCCGCCACCAGGATTCGCACTCTGATAGCGGAGGGCGGGTCTGCCCGTTTCCTGATGCCGGAACCGGTATTAAAAATCATTCAGAAAGAAAATCTCTACTCGAGCTAATGCTTAAGGACGCCCTGAATATTTCAGAGCCTGCTTAAGTGCGCAATGATAGGGTATTATACTTTTTGAGACCTCTGGACGATGGCGCGCATGATGCGATTCGATTCGTCCAACCAGATAACCAGACATAGGATCTTATGCAGATAGAAGCACTCAAAGACATCGTCCTCACGACCCTGGACGACATGAAAGCCAAAGACATCGTGGTAATGGATGTGCGAAACAAGACCAGTATTACCGATATCATGGTGGTGGCCAGCGGCACTTCGGGCCGGCATGTTAAATCGATTGCCGAGGCCGTGGCCTTCAAGGCGAAGCAGGCGGGTGAGATGCCTTTGGGTAGCGAGGGCCTCCAGGAGGGGGAGTGGGCCCTGGTGGATCTCAATGGAGTGGTGGTGCATGTGATGATGCCGAAAGTGCGGGATTTCTATCATCTTGAACGGCTCTGGTCGATGGATACGCCGGTCCCACTCGGTGAACACAAGAGCGACGCCAGCTGATTGCCGAGTGGCCCCCCTGAAGCTTGGCTGAGAGCCGATGGACCGTTTTGACCGGATCTTTGAGCTCAATCGTATCTTCCGTTCCGCCCGTTATCCGGTCTCCCGCCAACAGTTGGAACAGAGATTGGAATGCTCCCGCGCTACCGTGAAGCGTCTCATCGATGAGATGCGCCTCTACCTCAATGCACCGATCGTCTATGACAGAAAGCTCAAAGGCTATAGATATGAAGCCGGAGCGGGGGAGATGTATGAACTGCCCGGTCTCTGGTTCAATGCCTCCGAACTCCAGGCATTGCTGAGTATCCAGCAACTTTTTCAGCAAATACAACCGGGTCTGCTGGATTCCCACCTGCAACCCTTACGGCGTCGTATTGATCAGCTGCTCAGTCCACAGCATTCCGGCGCGGATGAATTGCCTAAGCGGATTCGTATCCTGCAGGCTGCGGCGCGTCCACCGGGGCCGCACTTCTCCCTGCTGGCCGGCGCCGTGGCGGGTAGGCGACGGGTTCAGATAAGCTACTTCAGCCGATCTGACAACAGCACGACTGAGCGGCAGATCTCCCCGCAACGCATGACCCACTACCGGGATAACTGGTATCTGGATGGCTGGTGTCACCTGCGGGAGGCCTTGCGCACCTTCGCACTGGACGCGATCAAGGATGCACGGCGGCTGGATGAAACAGCCATCGAAATCTCGGAAGATGAGCTGGAACATCACTACTCCTCCGCCTATGGGATCTTTTCCGGCCAGTCCGACAAGTTCGCTGTGGTCCGTTTTACCCAGGAGCGAGCGCGTTGGGTGTCGCAGGAGCAGTGGCACCCGCAACAACAGAGCCGTTGGCTTGAGGACGGCCGGTATGAACTCTCGATTCCCTATCACCATCCGGGTGAACTGGTGATGGATCTGCTCAGGTACGGTCCGGATGTTGAAGTGCTCGAGCCTGAAGCGCTACGCAATGAGATCGCCGGGCGATTGGCGCAGGCCCTGCACAACTATCAGGCACCATGAAACCGGATACCAGTACGGCAATGCGTAATCTGATCGCCCAGGTCAGGGAGACTTTGCCCTTTGAGCTGACCAGCGAGCAGATCTGCGCCGATTCCTGCGATGGTTGCTCGATGAAGCTGCTGGCATATCTCGAATCGGAGCTCGATGGTTGGGAACAGCGGTTGCAGGACGGTGAGCGGCCCAATTTCGGTGATCTCACAAAACTGGCGCGGACCAGCAAGAAGGTCTATCAGGTGCTGAAGAATAATGGACTTTCCAGCTAGTGCTTGTCCAGAAACTCCCCCTCCCGCCGGGAGGGGGCTGGGGGGAGGGGCAAGGATTGTTTCTACAATCCTATTGCATTAGCACCTGATTTCACTGTTCAGCTTCCATTCAGCAACGCCCCCTTAAGCTTTACATGAAGCTAATGAAAAGGAGGCTTTCCAATGAAATCCAAAGTATTGATCGCAAGTGCAGTTCTTTTAGGTGCAAGTGTTGCAGTGGCAGCGCCGGCTCAGGCTCACGATAGTCACAATGACCTCTGGCCGCTGTTGGGTCTGCCCGGGCTCATCCTGTATGACAGCCTTTCATCACATCATCGTGACTACCAAAAACATCGTTACTACGACGACCACAGAGGGCAGTACAGGCATCGCCGCCAGCACAGCCATGGTCGTCATGGCGGTCATGATTACCGCGATCGCGACAACCATCGCAGACATCGGTAGAGCCCTGGGAGACTGTCATGAAACAGCTGACTTTAGCGTACAGGAGTGCAGGCATTATTCTGGCGTTCGGTGTGTTGCTGACACTCCTGGCCAGTGACCGGGTGCTTGCCGAAGATGCAATCTCGATCAGGTTGAGCCAGTCTATCGAGCAATTGGATGGCAAGACATCGGAAGAGCAGGCGCAGATGCTCGACCTTGCCATGCCGCAGAAAGCGCCGGCACTGGAGGTTTCCGGCAGTCGGGTGGCGGTTGATGTTGCCTCAAAGACACTGACCGCCGCCCATCTCACAGACCAGGTCTTTAGGATTTACGATGCGCGGACCCTGCTCAGTGGGGACGATGATGGAGATGGGTTTTATCACCAGTTGAGAGTCACCTTCGACGCGGATGTGGACCATGGGGATGCCTTTGTCTATGCCAGACTCTTTCTGAGCTATGAAGGCGGTCCGTGGAACCACTATTTCACCACCGATGTGTTCCATATCCTGGAGGAGGTCAGCTACGATGACTATGAAGTGGTAACCCGTCTCCTGGAGGGTTATCCCACGGGTTATTACGATGTGCTGATCGAGCTGTATGACGCCGACTGGGATGTGCATGTGGCGAGCTATGGTCCCTATGAAGATGGGGCATTGAGCACCATACCCCTCGAGGATCTGCAGCGGGACGCCCTGGTCGATGACGAATATGACTATCCTGTCAGCGACAGTCATGGTGGGGGTGGAAGCCTCGGCCTGGCCGGTCTTTTACTGCTCGGTTTGTGGCGGATCTATTCTCACAGGCCTCAAATCACGACGTAGAGTCCGGTTGTCAGGTGAGATAGGATTCGATCCCGCCACCGGCAGGTTCTCGCCTGCCGGGGCAGTTATTCAGGTCATTACCCGCTGTACTTACCAGCTGTAGGTTTTGGGATCGATCTTGCCCTTGGCCATCAACGACAAAGTGAAATCCAGGGAGGCCGGATCGAAGTCCACCATCTCGGTGGCCCCGAATACATCCTTGCTTGCCTTGGCGGCTTCGCTGATCTTGGCCTTCACATCAGCAGATACACCCGTGGAGGCAGACAGCACGTTGTCTGGGTTCCTGGCTTCTGACACGCCGGGTATCTCATACATGGTGAGTTCAGGGAAACGCTTGCCATTGCCAGCCCACCACCAGTTTTTGACCAACCCGGCCTTCGCCTTGCCGGCTTTTACCGCGCCACAGGTGGCGCCATGGTTCTTGGTGGGGATGGCGGCCTGGCCATCAGTTGCCGCCTTGGCGCTGGACTCGCCAGAGCTGGCCCCCACCGCATAGGCGAGCTTGGCTGGACTGCCGCTCAGGATGGCAGCGGGGTCTCCGCCTTTTGGATAAACCAATACACCGGAATAGAACTCCTTGCCATTGGCCGCCTGTACCAGCCCTTCCCCCAGATCACGGGCACGGATGATCGCCTGCACGAAAGAACCCACATAAACCAGGGCTGGTTTACCGCTGGCGAAGGTGTCGAGAATCTGCGGATAGCTGTTGGCGATGCGCGGTCGAATCTGCAGGCCTGACTTGCTGCTCAATTCGGTGGTGATCACCTTGGCCTTGGTGGCCTTGGCCTTCCAGCCGGGTGAGAACCAGAGGTCGATGGCGTCGGCGGCCAGGGTTGCCCCGCTGAATGCCGCGGCAACCAGCAGCGTCAAGGTGCGAAAGACTGTCTTCATAGGTAACTCTCCTGTCACGTTCATGTTTCGAGTACGAAAAGGGCTCTGCTGCAGGCATCTCAAGATACAATTTCATTATTAGGAACAAGGTTATCGGTATGGCCACTGTGTTCTTTAGGCCACGAGGAGGCCCTGGTCTGTTGCACAGGCGCCAAGCGGCTTGGTGCAGAGAAATAACCTGGGAAATACTAAAGTTATTGCACCGGACGCCGCCCCGTAAACTACGGAGTGTCCCGACCGCATCAGGTCAAACCCTGTCGGAGTAGATTTTTTCAGGCTGAGGACACAGATATTATCCAGCCAGGAGGAATCATGGCTTTACAATCTACTGCGATTACGAAAAAAAAAGGTAAGAGTGGCCTGTTGCCGATCTTCGGTATCATGGTCTTTCTGCTCGTGAGCGCGAGCTTTGTCACCCTCGGCTTTATCCTGCCATCGCAAGTCAGCTCCTCCCTGGAAGAGGAGATCAATGGCCATATGCTACCGGATGTCCGTAGAGCCGTTGAGGAGTCCAACCATGCCATCAAAGCGGAACTGGACGCTATACGTGAAGCCAGCCTCGCCCGGGTCAAAAAGGCCTTTACCGCGCAGAACGAGGCCAAGGGCAAGGCCCTGATCAAGACACTCCTGCCACTGGTTGAAAACTACGACTTCGACACCGCCAAACAGATATTAGTGGATACTGTCGATTCCGATAGCACTATTGCGGGTATTCGCTACCGCATGCAGGCTGGCGACAAGCCCGAAACAATTGGCGACACATCGTCGGGCGATCTACTCTCATTCAAGGAGACAGAGAAGAACAGTTTTGCCGATATGGAGATCAACCTGTTGGTGACATCCGATCAGCTGATACAGGCGGAACAGGAGGAAAAAAGTTCATTTTCCAAGGTTGGACAACAGATGCAGGAGGCAAATCAAGTATTGGAAAAGCACATCCTGGAAGATTCCGATGCCATGCAGGCCAACACCGTAGCCTCCCTGCGTGTACGTGTCTGGTTACTCGCCGCAGTGGGTGTGGTATTGCTGGTAGGTATCACTCTGCTGGTGATGCAGCGACTGGTGATCGTGCCACTTGAGAAGACCAAGCAGCATCTGCTGACCATTGCGGAGGGGGACCTGACCCACGACTTTGATTACCACAGCAACAACGAACTGGGTGAGATGGCCGATGCCATGAACACCATGGTAGAGAACCTGCGGCGGATCGTTGCGGAGATCAACAACTCAGTAGCAAAGCAGACGTGTCATGCAGACAGCCTGAACCGAAATACCAATGGAGTGGTTCAGGGGGCACGCGATCAGGCAGCTCAGGCTACGCAGGCCGCGTCGGCCATCACCGAATTGTCGGCATCTTTCAACGAGGTGGCGCGCAGCAGCAGCAGCGCTTCCGAATCGGCCAAATCGGCCTCGGAACAGGCCCAGTCCGGTCGTGACATCGTCTCGAAAACGGCCGGTGGCATGAACACCATAGCAACCACAGTGTCTGAGTCTTCTGCGCTGATCAGCGAACTCAACCGCCGTGGTGAAGAGATCGGCAATGTCGTCAATGTGATTAACGGCATCGCCGAGCAGACTAACCTGCTGGCGCTCAATGCCGCCATCGAAGCGGCGCGTGCGGGTGAACAGGGTCGTGGATTTGCCGTGGTGGCAGACGAGGTTCGGACCCTTGCCGGCCGCACCGGTGAGGCGACAAAAGAGATCTCACAGATGGTCGAGAAGATCCAGGTCGACACCAGCAAATCGGTGAAGAATATGAGTTCGGTGAACGATCAAGTGAATAGCGGGGTGGAACTGGCCAATAAAGCGCTCGCGGCCATGGACGGTATCGTGCAATCGTCAGAAGATAGCATGCAGATGGCGACGAGTATCGCCACCGCCGTGGAGCAACAGTCAGTCACCGCCAATGAAGTCTCTGGCAGTGTGGAAAGCATGGCCATGGTCAGCAGAGAAACCGAAGATGCCAGCACATCGATGCAGCAGGCAACTCAGGAGCTTGTCCAACTGGGTGCTGAGTTCAATAAGACCATCTCTTGGTTTGAGGCTAAACAACGATAGGGGTGAATGCTGGTGGTTCAACTTTTTCTAAAATAACCCCGATTTTTATCAAGTCTTGCCGACTAGAGGCCATCTACTAACTTACAGTATCTGGCGGTGTGCCGACAAGTGGGTGAGAACCCACTGCCGGTATCTCCTTGATATAGACATCCTGTTGCGGATAGGGGATATCAATGCCGGCATCTCTCAGAGCATCCCAGATCGCAAATAGCACCTGGGACTTCACTTCCAGGCGGCTGAACTGCTTAACATCCATGTAGTAGTGAACCCGGAAATCCACCGAGGAAGGGCCGAAATCACTCAGCCAGATCTTTGGTGTGGGGGTGAGAGAGACGGCGGGGTTCATGGTGACGGCCTCTTCAATCACCTTTTGCGCCTGGTGCGGATCGGCCTGGTAGTGGATGCCGATGAAGAGTACGGTCCTGACCACATTGTTGCTGCGGGTCCAGTTGATGAAGGCGCTACTCACCAGGTCAGAATTGGGGATGATCACGTCCTGATTGTCCCAGGTGGTGACCGTGACCGAGCGCATGCCGATCTGCGAAACTTCACCTTCCTTGTCGCCAATGGTCACCCAGTCCCGGCTGCGCACCGGGCGTTCGGCCAGCAGAATCAGACCGCTGATGAAATTATTGGCGATGTTCTGCAGGCCGAAACCTATACCCACGCCGAGGGCCCCGGCAAATACGGTGAGGCTGGTCAGGTTGATCCCGAGGATGTTCAGGGCGATGATCAGGCCGATCACCACCACGGCATACTGGGTAAAGACCGAGAGGCTGTTGCGGATGCCAAGGTCTTTGATGTTCCCGTACAGCCATCCATAGGTCACCTCGCGGGCCCAGCGCCCGATATAGAAGACCAGCACCACCAGAAACAGGGAACCGAGCAGGTTCCGGCTGGTGATGGAGGTCTCGCCGATGGTGAAAACGGAGTAGTTAAGCCATGACTTGAAGTCCAGGCCGGTCACTGGATCGCCGCCTAACAGACGGAAGAGTATCCAGATGGCGGCCAAGAGCAGGATCAGTCGAGCCAGAAACTGCAGAGGTTCGACCAAACTCTTGATCCAGAAGGCGCTGCGTTTCGAGCGTTGCGCGAGAAAGTCTTCAGAACTCCTGGCCAGATCGATGACGAGGCCACGGGCAATCAGCCAGCCAGTCAGCACCAGGAGAAAAAGTCCCAGATGAGCCGCTACAGCCCAACCAAGGTTGATGTAACCGGAGATGCCCAGCACGGCGGATGCCAGGGTCGCCAGGGGAATCGCGAAACCGGTCAAGCCGAGCAGGCGAACCCAATACGCCTTGCCCTTGCTATCTCTGACGGTCTCCATCAACAGGGCTCGGATGCGCAGCGCCAGATAGGCGGGCGGCAGCAGGAGCAGCATGAAGGCCCGCTCCACCAGATCGGTCAGTTCACTGGAGAGCAATCCCATGTGACCGAAGGCCAGGCCTAGGCTGGAAATGGATGCAAGAGCAGTGAAACTGACGATCAGCCGGTGCAGGCCGGGTTGCTGAGCGGGGAGGCCGACCGGAGATTTCAATATCCAATGACTGAGATCGATGGTGATCCTCGCGCCAAGCCAGATGCCGACAATGGAAACAATGACCGCAGGACCTGGCGGTACGATGTCCAACAACCAGGCTGCGATGATCAATACACCGCTCAGTAGCAGTCCGAAGCGATTGCCTTGCAACAGTTTAGCGACCACGAAACTGGCCTTGTGGGTGAAATCGTCCTCTTGATTGGGTTGTTGCATGCGCCGGAAACGCACCAGTGACAGACACAGGCCGGCCCATGCCAGACTGAGGAGTAACAGGACTGAGCCGCTGGTGATGTCTACCTGTTGCAGCGCAGTCCAGAGTGAGAACAGGGTGTTCCTGCTGGTCTGCAGCAGCATACCGGGAAAGCTGTAGACCTCCTTCAGCAAAGAGTCCCAGTTTTCGAGGGTATTGGGAAGCCGGTGGCGTTGCGTCAGGCTTTTTTTCTTTTGCACAAGGTAAACGGCGTCTGTCTCCTGGACCCGTTTCTTGACCAGTTGAGCGAGTTGTCCTGACTCCGCGGCTTGATCCTGGAAGGCATCCAACAGTTTTTTCAATATGTCTGATGATCTGACATATTCCTTACTGCCCCCGCTGTCCAACTCACGCCGTTTGCTGATGACCTCTTGGCGCTGCATCAACAGGTTCAGTTTGCTCTGGAGCAGAGCTTCGAGAGAGGCAAGCTGAGATTGGAGCTGCTCCAGCTCCTCGGATGAGGCCTTTAAACTGTGCAGATCCGGGATCTGCTCCAGCCTCACGGCATCCAGTCTCTCGAGCCGGACGAGGAATTGGGTCAGGGTCAACTGGTTGCTTTCAATGAAGATGGATTCCTCGGCTTCGAGCAACTGGGTTTCCAGTAAATCCCTCTGGGCCTGGGGAGCGGTAGATTCATCACTCCACTGATTGAGCTGAGTGCGCAGCGCTGCGGCTGTGGCCTCCCAATGCTGGCGTTTCTCCCCCACCTGCCGCTGCATTTCCTGCAAAGAGAGCTGGAGAATGCTTTCCTGCTGCCCCAGAAAAGCCTCCCTGATCTCGATCAGCCACTCCTCTGCCTGCGTAACACGTTGTTTAGCCAGTTTTTTTCGGCGTTCGAGTTGCTTGATATGTTTCCGCTCGAGATTCAGTAGCGTTCGCTGCTGGGCAATGGTTTGCTCGGTAATGGTGATCGATGCCGTGTCCGTTTCGGCAGTGGCGGCCAGTGTTTGCAGGCGATCGTTCAGCTCCTGGATGGCCTTTTCCAGCTCTTTTTTACGTTGTTCCGCGGCGGTGATGTCCAATCCGATGGATTTCAGTTTCACCTTTCTGGTTTCCACCAGGAGTTTGGCTTGATCCAGTTCCGCCTGCTCGACATCGTTTTCCAGTAATTCAGCCGAGCGGGTCGGTTCCTGGACTCGCCAGGCAGTCAGCTCCGACTCTATCTTGTCGATCTCCGTGGCCTGTTCCTGTAGAAGCTGTTGTTTAGCCTCTATTGCGGTATCGAGCGTCTCATCAAGCGGGTTTTCCTCAGCCCAGGGGTAACCGGGGAAAAAGAGCAATCCAATCAGCAGGGTGAGAAGGATTCCAGGACTGTGTGGCAATTTGTGCATGAGAGATACAACTTGTTCCCAAGGTTTGGCTGATGGGGTCTGGTTGTCACATTGTGTATCAACTGATGCGGGTTGTGTAGCGCATTAACCGGTATCCGGCAACTCGTCCACAGGTTTCAGAAACAACGGAAAAACTGCAGGAAGATCGATTGAACTTTTAGGCTTAGGTTTAACACTTGAGGCCCCAACGCTACTCCCCTGGCGGACTAGAATTAAAAGAGGAAAGGCGTTTTTACGTTGTGTTCCGCCTTATGCCAGGGAGAGAGGTGATCGATAACAGGATGGCGTCACTGCAACCTGTTTCAAAGAGACGATTGGCGCCATCCTAATCTACAGGAGATGTTGCCATGAAAGTATTTATGCTGATGGCTGGAAGTGGTCCTTTGGTAATTTTGACTTCTCATACATCCATTGAAGACCCGCTGACCCTGGAGAAGCTGGCGGCCAAAGGGCTGGATAAGTTTCTTGCCTATGAGGTCCCGTTCGAGCTGGCGAAAGAGCGTTATGGCGGGCATTTTACCGTTGTGGCCAATGACCTGCATGAGACTGATGATCTGCGGGTGCTCGACTACAACGGTGAACGCGCCTTCAGGCTGTTTACCTTTGCCGAGCTGGGTGCGCCAATGGTGCATGAGCCGACATTGCAACCCAAGACGGCTGTTGCCTAAACCCTCCCTGGGTGGAGGGCTTAGTTTAGTGTCTGTCCAGAAACATAGTCATTCCCTCCCCCCAGCCCCCTCCCGGCGGGAGGGGGAGTTTCTGGGCGGGCACTATAGTTTAGTAACCTTCCTTCCTGTGTTTCCTAGGCGTCCGGCTCATAGGCCAGATTCGGCGACAGCCACTTTTCGATGTCGGAGAGATCCATGCCTTTGCGTTTTGCGTAATCCTGCACCTGATCCCTGTTGAGCTTGCCGACCGCAAAGTAACGGGCATCCGGGTGGGCGAAATAGAGCCCGCTGACCGAGGCGGTGGGCGCCATCGCCTTGGACTCGGTGAGCCAGATGCCAGTGTTGGCTTCAGCGTCCAGCAGCTCCCAGAGCAGGTCTTTTTCCGTATGGTCCGGGCTGGCCGGATAGCCTGTGGCGGGGCGGATGCCGGTGTACTGCTCAGCGATCAGCTGCTCATTGCTGAGCGCTTCATCTTTCGCATAGCCCCACAGCTCCCGGCGCACCTTTGCGTGCAGCCACTCCGTCAGGGCTTCCGCCAGACGGTCGGCCAGGGCCTTGAGCATAATCGAGTGATAGTCATCGTGATCTGCCTCGAATTCGGCGAGCTTGGCATCGATGCCAATGCCGGCGGTACAGGCAAAACCGCCGATGTAGTCGGGTTTGCCGCTCTCTTGTGGCGCCACATAGTCGGCCAGGCATTCATTGTACTTACCTGTGGGCTGTTTCCCTTGTTTGCGCAGGTTGTGCAGCGTGGTAAGTGCTTGCTTACGTTCTTCATCAGCAAACACGAGGATATCGTCGCCTGATGCATTAGCTGGAAAGATTCCTACCACTGCTGAGGCTCTCAGCCATTGTTCATCGATGACCTGTTGCAGCATGGCCTGGACATCGGCGAACAGCTTGCGCGCCTCCTCGCCTTTGTGTTCGTCCTGCAGGATTTTCGGGTAGCGGCCCTTGAGCTGCCAGGCGTGGAAGAAGAAGGTCCAGTCGATGTACTCGCTGAGCTCTTTTATCGGGATGTCGTCGAGCACGGTAATGCCGGGCTTGGCCGGTTTGACCGGATCATTTTCCGACCAATCGATGGGCGTCGGGTTGGCTCGTGCCTCGGCGATGGAGACCAGGTTGCGCGCCTCGTTCTTATTCGCCCGGCGTTGGCGTACTGTTTCATATTCTTCCTTGATCCCGGCAACATAATCGTCCCGCAGTTCATCAGAAAGCAGATTGGATGCCACACCCACCGCGCGGGAGGCATCGGGTACATAGACCACCGGGTGTTCATACTGGGGCTCAATCTTTACCGCGGTATGGGCGATAGAGGTGGTGGCGCCGCCGATCAGCAACGGCTGGTTCATGCCGAGACGCTGCATCTCTTTTGCCACATGCACCATTTCGTCCAGCGAAGGGGTGATCAAGCCGGAGAGGCCGATAATGTCGACCTGCTGCTCCCGAGCCTCCCGCAGGATGGTATCGGCGGGCACCATCACGCCGATGTCTATCACCTCGTAGTTGTTGCACTGCAGCACCACGCCGACGATATTCTTGCCGATGTCGTGCACGTCGCCCTTGACCGTCGCCATGAGGATCTTGCCCTGGGTCTGGATGCCGCACTCCGCTTTCTCCTCCTCCAGGTAGGGCTCCAGGTAGGCCACCGCCTTCTTCATCACCCGCGCAGATTTCACTACCTGGGGCAGGAACATCTTGCCCGCGCCGAACAGGTCACCCACCAGGTTCATGCCATCCATCAGCGGCCCCTCGATTACATGCAGGGTCTTCTCAACCTGCTGGCGGGCCTCTTCGGTGTCCTCAATGATGAAATCGGTGATGCCCTTCACCATCGCATGTCCCAGGCGCTTGCCTACATCCCAGCTGCGCCACTCCAGATCCTCCACCTTGTTGCCGCCGCCGGCGTTGCCCGCGTAGTTGGGCGCGATCTCCACCAGCCGGTCGCCCGCCTCCGGGTCTTTGTTGAGCACTACATCCTCCACCGCATCGCGCAATTCGGCGGGCAGGTCGTCATAGACCGCTAACTGAGCGGCATTGACTATGCCCATGTCCATGCCCGCCTGGATGGCGTGGTAGAGAAACACCGCGTGGATCGCCTCGCGCACCGGGTTGTTGCCGCGGAAGGAGAAGCTGACATTGGAGACGCCGCCGGAGATAAGAGCATGGGGGCAAGCCAACTTGATCTCCCGGGTCGCCTCGATGAAGTCGACGCCGTAGTTGTTGTGCTCTTCGATACCGGTGGCGACGGCAAAGATATTGGGGTCGAAGATGATGTCCTCCGCCGGGAAGTCCACCTCTTCGGTAAGAATTTTGTAAGCCCGGCGGCAGATTTCCACCTTGCGCTGTCGGGTATCGGCCTGACCCGCCTCGTCGAAGGCCATGACGATCACTGCCGCGCCGTAACGGCGGCAGAGCCGGGCTTGTGTGATGAATTTGTCGACACCCTCTTTCATGGAGATAGAGTTGACGATGGGTTTGCCCTGCACGCACTTCAGGCCCGCCTCGATGATCTCCCACTTGGAGGAGTCGATCATCATCGGCACCTTGACGATCTCCGGTTCACCGGCACAGAGATTGAGGAAACGTTGCATGGCGGCCACGCCGTCCAGCATCGCCTCGTCCATGTTGATATCCACCACCTGGGCACCGTTCTCCACCTGGGTGCGGCAGATATCCAGCGCCTCTTCGTACTCCTCGTTGAGGATCAGGCGCTTGAACTTGGCGGAGCCGGTGACATTGGCCCGCTCGCCCACGTTGGCGAACAGGGAGTCGGCCGAGATGTTTTGCGGCTCCAGCCCGGAGAGGCGACATTCGTGTGGAATCTCGGGTAGTTGGCGGGGAGGCTTGCCTGCTACTGCCTCGGCAATCGCTCGAATGTGCAGCGGGGAGGTGCCGCAGCAGCCGCCGACGATATTCAGAAAGCCGGAATCGGCCCACTCGCCGATATAGCCCGCCATGTGCTCCGCATCCAGGTCGTACTCGCCGAACTCGTTGGGCAGGCCGGCATTCGGGTGGGCTGAGACAAATGTCTCGGAGATCCGCGACATCTCTTCCACATACTGACGCAGCAGATCGGGCCCCAGGGCGCAGTTGAGGCCGATGGAGATGGGGTTGGCGTGGCGCAGGCTGTTGTAGAAGGCCTCGGTGGTCTGGCCGGAGAGGGTGCGGCCGGACTGGTCGGTGATGGTGCCGGAGATCATCACCGGCAGGCGTACCTCGTCCTCGTCGAACACCCGCTCGCAGGCGAACACCGCTGCTTTGGCGTTCAGGGTGTCAAAGATGGTCTCGATCAGCAGCAGGTCGGTGCCCCCTTCGATCAGGCCCCGGGCCGCCTCGCTGTAGGCTTCCACCAGTTGGTCGAAACTGGTGTTGCGTGCGCCGGGATCGTTCACGTCCGGCGATAGGGAGGCGGTGCGGTTGGTGGGGCCGAGCACTCCCGCCACAAAGCGGGGTTTGGTTTCACTTGAAAACTTGTCAGCAGCCTCTCGCGCCAGTCGCGCACCTGCAACATTCATCTCGTAGGCCAGCTCCTCCATGCCATAATCGGCCATGGAGATACGGTTGGCGCCGAAGGTGTTGCTCTCCAGGATATCGGCCCCGGCCTCCAGGTACTCCTCGTGGATACCGCGGATGATCTCCGGCTGGCTCAGCACCAGCAGGTCGTTGTTGCCCTTCAAATCCTTAGGCCAGTCCGCGAATTGCCTCCCCCGGTAGTCTTCCTCACCCAGCTTATGCCGCTGGATCATGGTGCCCATGGCGCCATCGAGGACCAGAATGCGCTCATGTAGAATTAAAGTAATATCCAGGGTAAGATTTTTCGAATTGCGACCAGTCATGAAATAACTCAGGATTTTGGATAAATGGACGCTGATTATAAGACATCAAGCAATTCCCGCGAATCACGCTTTCTTTGAAAATTGCTTTCAGATTAAGAACTGCCCTATTTGGAGACTGAAACGTGGCAAAACAAGCCCTTCTTGTTGATGATTCAAAATCCGCTCGTATCGTGCTCGGTCGTTTGTTGAAAAGGAACGGCTTTGACGAAGTGGAAACAGCGGAGTCGGGAGAGCAGGCATTAGAGCAACTGAAGTCACTGACGCCTGACGCCATATTTGTGGATTTTCTCATGGATGGGATGGATGGCCTGGAGACCATTTCTGAGATCAAGAAGGATGAGCGATTTGCCAACACGCCGGTGGTGATGTGTACCGCCAATGAAGGGGATCGGTATGTGGATGCGGCAGTCGACCATGGCGCCCTGGGGATACTTGCCAAACCCCCCACTGATGACAGCCTGAAACAGATCATGCAGATGATTGAAAAGAAGGATCAGGTTGCGCCTGCCGGCGAGGTAGTACCACTTGAACCGGTTGCTGTTTCCTCTGGTTTGTCGGAGGATCAGATTCGTGCTCTGGCCACTGAAGCGGCAAGATCGAGTGCTGAGTCAATGGCCGCCGGTATCGCTCAGGAGCGGGCGGATGCCATAGCCCGAGAGGTTTCCAAGGACGTGGTCAGTGCAATGCTCGAGCCCATGGTCAGTGCCCTGCTGGAGAAGCGGTTGGCCGAGATCAAGCCGCCTGAAGTGGATATGGATGCACTGCAGGGTACAGTGGTGAAGCAAGTCAATCGGGATATGGAAGAGTTTGTGCGTCAGATCAATGAACGCACGGTTGAGGGGCTGATCGAGGCGAGCATTTATGAGCAGGTGCAAGAGCTGGCCAATGATTTTTCGAAACGGATGCAGGTCATGAAGGAGGAGATCCTCTCCCAGGTCCCTGACAAGCACGAGATGCTCGAGCACATTCGGGTGGTCACGGAGGGTTCTATGGAGGCCGTTGTCAGGGAGACGGCAACTCAGATTTCCCAGGAAGTATCGAACTCCACGGCAACCGAAACAGTGGAACAGATTCTGGATGAGCACCTGGCGAACCAAACAGCAATCCAGGTGACAAACAAAGGCGTAAAGTCGGGACGATGGCTGTTTTGGCTATTAATGCTTCTGGCGGGTGGCGGTGTTGGTTATGGCATCTACCTTCTCAGACTTTTTCAGTAACAGCCCACTCTGATTCGAGTCGCAGCCCCGATTTGTAAAAGGGTTACTTCCTGTGGGGTAAGCGGACAAGCGAATTGGGGCTATATTCTCCAGTAACAATTTAGTTGGAGAATATGATGTTTGGACTCGGCCGCAAAACCAAAATGCCTGAACAGGATGAGGCATTGCCCGGACGGCCCACCGCAATGCCGGCGCCGGCGGCGCATTTTGTCAATCACAACCCACTGGCAGGTCCCTTTCCGAAACATCTTGAATTAGCCATGTTCGGCATGGGCTGCTTCTGGGGGGCTGAAAAGCGTTTCTGGCAGCTGGAGGGCGTATATTCCACCGCAGTGGGTTATGCCTCAGGTTTTACCCCCAACCCCTCCTATGAAGAGGTCTGTACCGGAATGACCGGCCATAACGAGGTGGTGAGGCTGGTGTTTGATCCGCAACAGGTCAGTTATCTGGCCCTGCTCAGATCCTTCTGGGAGGGGCATAATCCAACCCAGGGGATGCGTCAAGGGAATGATGTAGGCACCCAGTACCGGTCCGGCATCTATACCTTCAGTGATTCCCAGCAACAGCAGGCCAAGCAGTCGCGGGATGTCTATCAGCACACTCTGCAGCAGGTCAGTTCAGCGCCGATCACCACCGAGATTATCCTGGCCCCGCAGTTTTATTTCGCTGAGGAGTATCATCAACAGTATCTCGCCAAGAATCCCAACGGTTATTGTGGCCTGGGAGGTTGCGGTATGGGTTATCCGGAGGTTTGATGAGCCGGGTCAGTGTCTATGCAGGCGGGAGGCTGGGGGATTACAACTTCGGCGCTAGTCACCCCTTCGGGCCAGCCCGTCACGCTGCCTTTCTGGATAGATTCAGGCAGCTCGGACTGGACCAAAGCTGTAACCTCATATCCCCATCTTTGGCAGATAGAGCGGCCATCGAGCGCTTCCATACATCAGCCTATGTGAAGCGGGTGAAAGATCTTTCACTGACGGGTGAAGGGACTCTCGACTCCGGCGACACCCCTGCCTTCCCCGGTGTCTTCGAGGCCTCAGCAAGGGTGGTTGGCACAGTATTACAGGCGGTGGATGATCTGATCACTGGCAAAACCGCGAAGGCCTTTGTCCCCATTGCCGGCCTGCACCATGCCCAGCGAGACTCGGCCGCTGGATTCTGTGTCTTCAACGACTGTGGTGTTGCCATTGAAACCCTGCGCCAGGTGCATGGTATCCAGCGCGTCGCCTATGTCGATATCGACGCTCATCACGGGGATGGCGTCTTCTACGCCTTCGAGGCTGACCCCGATCTGATCTTTACCGACATGCATGAGGATGGCCGCTACCTCTATCCCGGAACGGGGGCGGTGGAGGAGACCGGCAAAGGTGCGGCCAAAGGAACCAAGCTCAATATCCCGATGCCGCCCGGGGCTGACGATAAGCTCTTCTTCAAGGCCTGGGGACAGGTGGAGCGCTTTGTGGATAAGGCGGCGCCGGAATTCATTCTGCTGCAGTGTGGCGCCGACAGCATCGCTGGAGATCCCATTACCCACATGGCCTACAGCAGTACTGCCTATCGCCATGCCACGACCAGGCTGTGTAGGCTGGCCGACCGTCACTGCGATGGTCGTCTGCTGGCCCTGGGCGGCGGTGGATACAATTTGGAAAACCTAGCCAATGCCTGGTGTGCGGTGGTGCAGGCGATGCTCGAGACTGAGTGATCATACATGCAGTCCGTGGCTGCTGCCCTCCTTCAGACCGTGGCGTCACGTGCGCTGATATAGTGGCACTGTTTTTCTTTCAGCTACTGAATGGTTGAACCGACAACTCAGAGCCGCCACAAGCGTGCAATCTACCCCATAGCGTGATTCACTCAGTAGGTGAAGGTGTCTATCAAACAAAACAAACATAATTTCAACTCGTTAACAGTAGAATGGAGCGGTCAACTGAGGAATCTAGGTTTCAGCAAGATGGCTAAGGCAATGCCTGTCATTGCTCCAAAGAAATGAGATTCGAATGATACGCCGGGGGTGCCGGGGAAGATGCCCCAGATCATGCCTCCGTACAATAAAAACACCAGCAGTGAAAGTGTGATTGCGAGTCTGTCCCAGCGTAACACGCCAATTGTGAACACAAAGAACATCATGCCAAATATCAGGCCACTGGACCCAATGTGGTAGGCGCTGCGAGCGAACAGCCAGACCCCAAGGCCGGAACCTGAATAGATGGCCGGAATAACAAATATTGCCAACTTTGGATAACCGTATAGAAGTGCTGTGCCAAGAATGATTATTGGCGTTGTATTGGCAAACACATGGGACATGGAACCATGGATGAGAGGTGCCCAAACAATACCTATAAGCCCGCTAAGACGCCGCGGATAGACACCATATTGAACCAGGTCGAAACCGAAAATCACATCGACCAGTTTGATCAGCCATAACAGCGCAGCAAGGGAGACCGCAAGAATAAAAGATCGACGCAGATGTTGAGTGCCTTTCTTCGGTTTTAGTGGTGAGTCTACCAATAGTTGCTCCAGAAGTGGCCAGGGTTCCTGCCTATTGCGGCTCCATACTCTTCTGAGCCTGGCTCAGCACCTTTCTGAAGGAGACGTTCTCCAGGCTGCCGAACAGGGGGTGACGCGTCAGTTTGCTTCGGCTCAAGCGCGGTGATGTGATACCGCAAAGAAAACGGCTCAACAGGCGCGGCTGTGCCAGTATCTCAGACTGTTCCTGCCTGACGACGCTGATCTCCTGCCAGAATGCGTCACTGATTGTTTGCGCTTGGCGTGGCGGGAGTTCGCTCTTGCCCCGTTGGCACCAGCTGCAATGGCCACAAGGGGCATCACGCTGTTCGCCGAAATGGTGTGCCAGGGCATTGCTCTGGCAGCCGTCCAGGGTGACCAGATCCAGTACTTGTTGCAGACGATGGATCTCCGCTTCTTCCCGCTTGACCATACGTTGGTGTAGTTCTTCGGTCAGGGCCTCGATGGCATCCGGTTGTCGTAGAAGCTGGAAACGGTGGCGTATGCCGGCGACCTTCACCTCCAGCAACTGCTGTTCCCCCAGCCATTCGAGCGCCAGTACGATTCTGTTACGGGTTGTTTGCAGCGAGGTGGCGGCCTCGGCCGGATCAATGCTGAACCAGATTCTGCCCTTGACCGCACGGCGAAACAGGGCGGCGAGAAAATCACGCCGTTCCCCCTGGAAGCGGGAGAGAATCTCGGCCGAGCTTTGCAGCGGCTTGAATTTGTAGTCGGCGTAGAAGGGGGTGCCGCTCTCCAGATAACCCGCCAACTCCAGGTAGGTTAGCAGCGTGCGCAACACCAGCGGGCGGATGTCGTGCCGGGCCGACAGGGTATAGAGGCTGACGTCGAAGCTCTGCTCCTGAGCGAATAGCTCATTGATCAGGCTAGACAAAGCAGTTTTATCCGGGGTGTCGCCATAGACGAAGTTTTCCAGCACGTTCAGGTCGTCAGGGCAGGCCAGCATTTGGCAAACTGAAGGCGCGCCGTCACGCCCGGCGCGGCCGATCTCCTGCGAGTAGTTCTCCAGACTCTTGGGCAGGTTGTAGTGATACACCGCACGGATATCCGCCTTGTCCACCCCCATGCCGAAGGCGATGGTGGCGACCACGATGGCGTTGCTGGACGTCATGAACCACTCCTGGACCTGGTTGCGGATTTCATCCTTGAGCCCGGCATGATAGGCGCGGGCCGGTAACCCGGCGTCGGCAAGCCGTTGGGCAACCTCCTCAGCGGTCTTTTGCAGGGTGACATAGATGATGGCCGGGCCGGGCGGATTGAGGCCGATGGCCTCGAGCAAGACCCGGTCACGTTCCGAGCCCTCGACCACGCGGGTGTCGATGTGCAGGTTAGGACGGTAAAAGCCGGTGCCTACCGCACAGTCCGGTTCGATCCCGAACAACCGGCAGATGTCATCCAGTACTGTGGGCGTGGCGGTGGCCGTCAATGCCAGGATGCGTTCAGCTCCGAATTGGCGTGCAAACCCCGCCAGTTTGAGATAGTCAGGGCGGAAATTGTGCCCCCATTCCGAGATACAGTGTGCCTCGTCCACGGCAAACAGGGCGATTCGGATAGGCTTTAACATCGCCCTGAATCGCTCGTTATTGAACCGCTCCGGGGCGACGTAGAGCAGCCGTAGTTCACCGCTTCTGAGTCTCTGTACTACCTTCCGGTACTCATCGGCACTGAGCGAGGAGTCGAGCCGGCAGGCGCTGATGCCTCGAGTGGTTAGTGCATCTATCTGGTCCTTCATCAGTGCAATCAGTGGCGAGACGACCAAGGTTACACCGGGCAGCAGCAGCGCGGGTAACTGATAACAGAGGGACTTTCCGCCACCAGTAGGGAACACTGCGGCTGCTGAGTGGCCGTCGAGCAGGTGTTGCATGACCGCCTGTTGTCCGGGGCGCAGCTCGGTAAAGCCAAAATACTGCTGAAGGGCCGTCTGGATTCTTGATGACATGGGGGTTTTATCGGGAATGCTGTGCATAACTGTTTTAATTATCCCCCGAATCACTGACCTAAGGCCATCTCGATGCCGATATTGTCGTTTTTCTATCAACTGGATATGATTCACGCTGGCGCTTGAGTGGACACCAGGGTCATCAGCAAGCAACCACAAGGACGGAATACAGGAAGCAGTGGCCGATATCTTCATCTCATATGCTCGCGTGGACCTGGAACGTGTCAGGCCCATCGCGGAAGCTCTTCAGGCACACGGCTGGGAGGTCTGGTGGGATCTGAACTCCCTGCGTTCCGGTCAATCATTCAATAAAGCCATCCGGGAGGCGCTCAGCCAGGCCAAATCTGTGCTCGTCCTGTGGTCGGAGACCTCGACTGAGTCGAGTTGGGTGGAAGCGGAGGCTTACTGGGCTTGGGAGAACGACAAGCTGGCTTCGGTGGTCCTGGATGATGGGCTTCGTCTGCCGGTGCCGTTTAACACCACGCACGTTGAGTATCTGTGTGATTGGTCCGGCGACACTTCAACGCCAGGATTTCGCAAGCTCATTGCTGATCTGACCGAGTTGATGGGGGCGCCGGGCAAAACTACCGGGACTTCGTCGATTGAGATCCAGCAATCACAGCAACCCGCCAAGTCCGCATCAAATTCTAGAGCACCCGGAGCTGTCTACCGGGACCCGCTCAAAAATGGCGGAGAAGGCCCCGAGATGGTGATCATCCCCGCCGGTACCTTCCTGATGGGCAGCCCGGAGTACGAGGAGGATCGATGTGATGACGAGTCCCCCCAGCACGAAGTCATTATTTCCCAGTCATTCGCGCTGGGCCGCTTCCCGGTGACCTTTGAAGAGTACGAGCGTTATTACAAGGCGACGACTTCAGGTCTCGCTCGATGGCTAAAGAAGCCCAAAAAAGACTATGGCTGGGGTCGGGGCCGGCGACCAGTCATCAACCTGTCTTGGCAGGACGCAGTTGGTTATTGCGAGTGGCTCAAACAGCAGACCGGCAAGTCCTACCGCCTGCCAAGCGAGGCCGAGTGGGAGTATGCCTGCCGTGCCGGGACCAGAACCTTGTATTGGTGGGGAGATGATCCTGGGAAGAACCGAGCGAACTTTGAGGGTTCTAGCAGTCAATGGTCCGGCAGGCAGACTTCACCTGTCGGGTCCTTCGATCCCGCCCCGTTCGGGCTCCATGACATGCATGGTAACGTATGGGAGTGGTGTCAGGACTGCTGGCATGATAACTATAACTACGCACCAAGGGATGGGACGGCCTGGGAAGCGGAAGGCCGTGGTGAATGCGGCCAGCGTGTGATCCGCGGTGGCTCCTGGTTCAACGGGCCGGGGTTTCTTCGCTCGGCTACCCGTAGCGGGAGGAACACCGGCAACATGAACAACAACCTGGGTTTTCGTCTTGCCCAGGATCTGTAACCCTTTGCTCTTTGTTCTTTTACCCTTTGAGGGTGTCGCAAAAGGGGGGATTTAGTGTAGGTTGTTGCTGAGGTACGAAGCCCAACATATCCTGAAGTCAAAGAGTTGTCGTTGGGCTTCGTGCCTCAGCCCAACCTACGAATAGCTTTTACAACACCCTCCTGTGCAGGGGGCAGGGGCCGGAGTCCCTGGGTTTTAGCGTGTAGGATGCAGTGAGAGAAACGAACAGCATCGATCGGCTAAGATTTGCCCAAGTGAAATTGGAGAAACCGCACAATGGTCTCCCAAGCGGCTTTATCGGCCACGGCATCGTAGCGGGGACTGCTCGGGTTGGTGAAACGTGGGCGGCGTCGTAACCCACGCCTTCGGTATGCTGCTTGTCCTCTACGGAACTGCCTGTGCGGCAGTGAACGCTCTTCCGGTTCCATTCGGCTGATGCGGTATTTTCTGAGCTGCCTGTGCGGCAGTTAACACCCTCTCCACCTTTTTACCCAAACCCTGGAATTTCTGAGCTGCCTGTGCGGCAGTTAACGATCATCGGAAGCTAGCCCATAGGCCAGCTTTTTTCTGAGCTGCCTGTTCGGCAGTGAACTGTGGTTGATGACCAGAATACGCGACTTGAGATTTCTGAGCTGCCTGTTCGGCAGTGAACTCGCTGAGTTGGGTCCAGGCGCCTTTCTGCAGTTTCTGAGCTGCCTGTTCGGCAGTGAACCAGGCGGCGGCGGATGGAGCGGAGGGCTTTAATTTCTGAGCTGCCTGTTCGGCAGTGAACGGTGGATTTTGAGACGTGGCGGTCTACTGCCATTTCTGAGCTGCCTGTTCGGCAGTGAACGATATCACGCTATTTAAAAATGATGTGCAGCATTTCTGAGCTGCCTGTTCGGCAGTGAACGAATCGGTCTTGCGGTTGGCGACCAGCGATACTTTCTGAGCTGCCTGTTCGGCAGTGAACACCCACGGCCGCCTGGCCGATCAAAACAACCATTTCTGAGCTGCCTGTTCGGCAGTGAACCCTTAAA
>JBDLIT010000025.1:0-36706 GCA_039714735.1 Pseudomonadota bacterium | reverse complement strand
ACCCTCGATCAGCGCAGATGGTGAGTATGTCGCTTTTACCTCAGAGGCTGACAATCTCGGTGTGGAGGATAACAATGGTGTAGCGGATATCTATCTTTGGGAGCGTCAGACTCAAGTCATCCAGCGGGTGAGTGTGTCCAGCGATGGGGTTGAGGCCAACGGTCATTCCTCCAATCCGGTGATCGATGCCGAGGCCAAGCGCATTGCCTTCGCCAGTGGTGCGACCAATCTTGCTTCAGATCGGAATGGTTTCATTTGGGATGTGTTCGTACACGATCGCGAAAGCGGCGAAACGGTCAATCTGTCCAGCGCTTTGGATAGTGGTGGAAATCGACCTGCAATCAATGACGATGGCAATATCGTTTCGTTCACCAGCAGCGATGATGTCTACCAGGTGGAGCTTGATGGGACAGGTGCGACCAAGCTGATTGTCACCAACATGCAGTATTCCGCTCTCAGTACAGCGGGCGAGGCAATCGTTGTCAGCGGCTATAACAGCCTGGTGCCCGAGGATACCAATAGCGATAAGGATGTCTATCTGATTGCTGACGACGGGCAGGTGGAACCTCCACCTCCAAGTATTGAGGTCTGTGACGATGGCATAGACAACGATGGCGACGGACTCGTCGATTGCAGTGACCGACTGGACTGCCGGACAGATCCCGCCTGCCGCACCGGAGGTGGTGGCGGCGGTGGAGGAGGTAGATTAAGGTAGATTGTTGGAAATTCGGGAAGATCTGAATCATTTCTGGTCAAAGTGCTCATACAGCCCAGCGAAGACAAACAGAGGACCCTTCGTTGGGTGGATGCAGCAGGGTTGCTTACCATTATTCTGTTTGACGAGGTACACTAGCTAGCGCCCATCCAGAAACTCCCCTCCCACCGGGACGACTCCAGGGATGGAGGAGGTAGAATGAAGTCTGGAACCCGAATCGAGGGGGCTGGGGGGAGGGAATGACCTTATTTTCGGACGGTAACTAGCTAATTAAAATCGAATCCTTCAGCATTTGCTCTAGCTATCATAAGCTCCACGCGGGGGGCTGTGTTAACTGGTATAAGTTCAATCTCACGATGGCGACTGGCGAACACCCGGAATACTTCGTCAGCAAAAGCCTGGCCAATTTTATCTACACCTTCAAAGTCCAGAATAATTAAACGAAACCGTTCTAGTCTATTCAATATCCGTTTGGCCTGGGATCGTGAGACAAGGCTTTCGCCTTCATATAATGCTAGCCGCACTGGCACCACTGTTCGTTCAAAACGATAATCATCCGGACCACTACTAAACTCATCAAATACTTGTCCCAGGGGCGCCGCGTTAAATCGCCAGATCCCAGCGTCATTACGGATGATGCCGAAGAAAACCCTGGTCGGGAGACGGCTGGGGGTTTTTTTGCCCCCAGATTAATGCGCCATTTAGAACCTATGGACGGTGGGGGGAGACGAAGCTTGAGCGTGCGAAATCCATTCTTCAGGAGACTATGAAGAGTATGGCTATCTCATGGGTGGATGAATTGTGTCGTGATGACACGTAACTATTTGATTTGTATGGCGCGCCCGACAGGGTGAGTAATGACCGTTTGTCCAGTGGACAAACGCAGCATGACGAACGCCCCGAAGGGGCTGGAAATCCTGTGAGTGGACACGTCATGAACGAAGTGAATGGCGCGCCCGACAGGATTCGAACCTGTGACCCCCGCCTTCGGAGGGCGGTACTCTATCCAGCTGAGCTACGGGCGCTAGAAACGATTTATTAGTGTACCTCAAAGAGCCACCCATGGTGCACCGATCCAGCCAGGCATCTGCCGTGCAAGGAAGCACAAATGCCGTGAAGGCAGGAAGCCTGCGAACGGCCTTGCCGGTTGTTCGCCTGACTTCCTTTATCCACTGGACAAAGGGTTCAGCTTCACTCAGCTGAGCTACAGGGGCATTTTGAAGACCGCGTAGTGTACCTTTCTGGTCCTTTGGCGTCCAACCCTCCACAAGTCGCTCTTTTGAGTTTCAAAAGGTATAATCTACTAATTTTCTGATAGATGCCCAGTGCGCTGGGTCGGTTTGACATAAATAACGGAGGACGATACCCGTGAAGACCACAGCTGTATCCACATTTGGCAAGATTACATTTGCAGGCGCCTTTGCTCTGCTTTCGGTTTCTTCAGCGGTTGCAGAAGACCGGGCGGATGTATTGGAGCGTATCGCGCCAATCGGTAAGGTCGCTGTAGAGGGCCAGGCAGCCCCCGCGCCTGCTGAAGCGTCAGAGCCTGCGCCGGTCGCCGCCGCAGAACCGGCCCCCGAGGCTGAAGCCCTGGTTGTTGAAGCGGCTCCTATGGCTGAAGTCGAAGCTGCGGCCACCGAAGCCGTCGCAGAAGTGGCGGCTGCAGCTGGTGTGGATGCTTTGGCGGTTGCCACCTCCAGTGGTTGCATGGGATGCCATCAGGTCGAGGCCAAGGTGGTTGGGCCCGCCTATAAAGAGGTGGCGGCCAAATACAAAGATGATGCCGGTGCGCTCGATATGCTGTCGGCCAAAGTCAAAGCTGGTGGTGTCGGTACCTGGGGGCAGATCCCCATGCCGCCGAATGCTCATGTGAGCGATGAGAATATTCGTATCGTCGTGGAGTGGTTGCTGAGTCTCTAAAAGATCTTTGGTTTTATGGAAAAGGCCTGCCTGAGTCGGTCAGGGAGGCCTTTTTTATTCGCTCAGACTTTAAACTGGCTGACCAACTGATCCATATTGTTCGCAAGTCTGGAGACGGATTCTCCCGATTCTGACATCTCCTGGGCGTTACTCGCCGTATGTTGTGAGAGGTTGTTGATATTGGTGATACTGCGATGAATCTCCTCGGTGACTGTTGCCTGTTCCTTGGCGCTCATCGCGATCTGTTTGTTCATCTCATTGATCGAACTCACGGCCTGGGCGATGGCGCCGAGAGACTCGCCTGCAGAACTGGACTGTTCAACACTGCGCTCAGCCTGTCCCCGGCTCTCATGCATCACCTGCACGGCTTTTACAGTGCCGTGCTGCAGTTTTTCGATCATCTCCTGGATTTCACTGGTGGACTCCTGTGTGCGTCCGGCCAGGGTTCTGACTTCATCGGCAACCACGGCAAAGCCGCGCCCTTGTTCACCGGCCCTGGCTGCTTCGATCGCGGCATTCAGGGCGAGTAGATTTGTCTGTTCGGCAATGCCGCGTATCACATCCAGCACTGTCCCGATATTGGAGGCATCAGACTCAAGTTGTTGAATCACCTGGGAGGCGTTTTCCACACCCTGAGCCAAACTACCGATTTCATGCGTACTCTTTTCGACCACTGAACGGCCTTCCTGGGTTGCGCTGGTAGCTTTGTCAGCAGCGTCCGCGGCGGCAATGGCGTTTACTGAAACCTGACTGACGACAGCAGACATCTGATCCATTGCCGTGGCCACTTGCTGGATATCGGCCTGCTGTTGTAACAGGTTGGTTTGGGTGCTTTGGGTTTTCGAGGTCAGTAAGTTTGAAGCCTGGGAGAGATCCTTTGCGGCCTGCCCCACCTCCTGGATAATTTGACCGAGATGTTGCTTGAGGTGAGAGGCGCTGCTTGCCACATCACCCAGCTCACCATCGAAATTCATCAGTTCAGACGCTGTGAAATCGCCGTCTGCAAAACGCCTGAGGCAGGCGGAAATTTTCTGGGTCGGCCTGATGATCTGTCGTCTCACCAGCAGTCCACCCAGTACAGAAAAAACAACAATGGCAACGAGTGTCAGCACTGAGGTCAACAGCATTATTTTCTGGCTCTGAGACTGCAGCTGTTCAGTGTGATTTAACACCTCCTGTGAAATCAACAAGGCAGCTTCTCTCAAAGTGTCTGTGGGAGCCCGGTCGATCCCCTTCACCGCCTTGTCGCCCACTTTGGGATTAAAATCAGCTGCTTTAAACTTTGCTAGGCCCTGCCGATACGCCTGCCCCATGGTCTGATGAGAGCTGAGAAAAGAGTTCAAGAGCTGCCTGGACTTGGGATTGACGAGGTTGGGTAGAATTTGTGCGATCTTGTCTCGGATTTCGGACTCTTTGTTCTCAAATTTACCCCAGTATTTATTCAGGTTTTTCGGATCGTACCCACGCAACAGCACATTCTTCCATTCCTGGACCTGCTTCTTGAAGTCGCTCTGAGCCAATAGGATTTGACGTTCATTGACCACCTGCTGGTTCAGAGCTTGGTCATAGGATTCAAGAATGTTGGAAAGTGCAAGGAAGCCATAGATACTAGATCCCCCAAGTAAGACGAACCCTATTGCGAGGATGATCGCGAACTGCTGGGTGAGTGGCCGGTTCAAGAGTGACATATCATTATCCCTTTCCTTGATGTTGCACACTCTGCACCCTGTTTCGAGATAGAACGGCTGTATATTGAAATGAAATGGGCGTGTGCAACGATTGCATGGTGTAGCGGCACAGGCGAGGATTTCCTTTAATCGTGCCCGTTTTTCAGGAGAGCATTGACTTTAAATTGGCCAGATGGGCAGCTCCGCGTTCCTGTTTCTGTTCTTTGGATAAATCACTTTTACGCCCCTCCCAGCTCAGATCGTCTGCCGGTAGCTCCTGCAGAAAACGGCTGGGTTCGCAACGCACCAATTCCCCGTAACGCTTGCGCTTGGCCGCATAGGTCATGGTCAGGCTGCGTTGGGCGCGGGTGATGCCCACGTAGGCAAGGCGGCGCTCCTCCTCGATGTTTTCGTCCTCGATGCTGGTGCGGTGAGGCAGCAGCTCCTCCTCCATGCCGACCAGAAAGACATGGGGAAACTCCAGCCCCTTGGAGGCGTGCAGGGTCATTAGATGAACCTGGTCTTCGCTGCTCTCCTCGTTCTGCCGCTCCAAAACATCCATCAGGGTCAGGTGGTTGACCATCTCCGCCAGGGTCTTCTCTTGTAGCTCGCCGTTCTGCAGGGCGTTGAGCCACTCCAGCAACTCGGTGACATTCTCCATGCGTCGTTCGGACACCGCATCACTGCTGCTGTTTTCCCGTACCCAGTCGTCGTATTGAATCTCGTTGATCAGGCTGCGGATCGCCTTTACCGAATCCTCGCTCTCCGCCCGTTGGGTAAAGTGGCCGATCAATTTTGAAAATTCCTGCAACCGAGCATAGGGCCGGCTGGCTAGGCTCTCCTTCAAACCCAGTTCCTCGCAGGCCGTTAACATGCCGATCTCCCGCTGCTGGGCGTAGGCCCCGAGTTTCTCCAGGGTGCTGGGACCGATCTCCCGGCGCGGGGTGTTGACGATGCGCAGGAAGGCGCTGTCATCATCCGGATTCGCCAGCAGCCGCAGGTAGGCCATGATGTCCTTCACTTCGGTGCGCGAGAAGAAGGAGGTGCCGCCGCTGAGAAAGTAGGGGATGTTGTGGGTGCGCAGGGTCTTCTCGAAGATCCGCGCCTGGTGGTTGCCGCGGTAGAGGATGGCGTAGTCATCGTTGCCGGTCTTGCTGGTGAATTTGTGGTGCAGGATCTCCGAGACCACCCGTTCCGCCTCGTGCTCCTCACTACGGCACTCCAGCACCCGCAGGGATGCACCGGGACCCAGCTCGCTCCACAGGCGCTTTTCGAACACATGGGGGTTGTTTGCGATGAGCTGGTTGGCGGCCTTCAGGATGCGTCCGCTGGAGCGGTAGTTCTGTTCCAGCTTGATCACCTTCAACTGCGGGAAGTCCTCTTTGAGTCGCGCCAGATTCTCGGGCCGCGCACCGCGCCAGGCGTAGATCGACTGGTCGTCATCCCCGACCACGGTGAAGGCGGCGCGCACCCCCACCAACAGTTTGACCAATTCATACTGGGCCAGATTGGTGTCCTGGTACTCATCCACCAGCAGATGGCGGATACGGTTCTGCCAGGATTCGAGAGCTTCCGGATTTGTCTGGAAAAGGTTCACCGGCAGCAGAATCAGATCGTCGAAATCCACCGCGTTATAGGCCTTCAGGTGACGCTGGTAGCTGGCGTAGAGCAGGGCATGGGCCGTATCCAGTTCGTCTTCCGCCTGCTTGAGGGCCTGTTCCGGGCTGATCAAGTCGTTCTTCCAGGCCGAGATGCGCCACTGGGCGGAGGAGACCACCGCATCGTCGCCGCTGTTCTGTTTGCGCAGCAGATCCTTCAGCAGGGTCGCGCTGTCCTTATCGTCGAAGATCGAGAAGCCGGGTTTGTAGCCGAGCCGCTTCAGCTCCCGGCGCAGGATATTCAGGCCCAGGGTATGGAAGGTGGAGATGTTGAGGCCTTTTCCCTTGCTGCCGTCCAACTGTTTACCGACCCGCTCCTTCATCTCCCGGGCCGCCTTGTTGGTGAAGGTGACGGCGGTGATATGCCGGGGTTGGATGCCGCACTGCTGCACCAGATAACCGATCTTGTGGGTGATCACCCGGGTCTTGCCGCTGCCCGCGCCGGCCAGCACCAGCAACGGGCCATCGATGTAGTGGGCCGCCTCCCGCTGCGCGGGGTTGAGATTACTCATTGGTATAGAGATGTCGTTTCAGCTGGAACAGGGTGGAGATATCTTCCTCCCCATGACCATCGGCCAGCAGTACCTTGTAGTCCGCCAGAGTCATCTCCAGCAGGGGGGAACACACCCCTTGAGCATCCATCATGCGCCGACAGATCTGCAGATCCTTATGGTGCAGAGCGAGCTTGAATCCAGGCTCGAAGCGGTCCTCGAGCATTGAGCGGCCCCGATGCTCGAGAAACCAGTTGCCGGCAGCGCCGCCGCTGATCACCTCGATCACCTGCTGCATGTCGAGTCCCTGGGCTTGGCCGAAGGCCAGTGATTCGGTGACCGCCTGGTTGATTCCGGCGGCCATGATTTGATTCACTGCTTTGGTGGCTTGCCCGGCGCCCACCGGCCCCATATGCGTCACCGAGCGGGTGAAGCAGGCCAGGGTGGGGCGTAGTCGGTCGAGGGTACTGGCCTCACCCCCCGCCATCATCACCAGGGCGCCGTTGCGCGCTCCCTCGCTGCCGCCGGAAACCGGCCCGTCGATGAACGCGGCTCCACGGGCAGCTACCCGGCGGGCGGCGACCCGGGCGGTTTCCACGCTCACGGTGGAGGTATCCAGAACGGTCTTTTCCTCAGTGAGCCCCGCTGCGATCTGCTCGATGACCTCTAAAAGGTCCGCGTCTCGGGAGACACAGGTGATGATCAGCTGTGAGCGCTGGACGACCTCGCCGATCTGCTCGAGCAGCGGAAATCCCGACTCGGCAGCCAGATTTGCGACTTTTTCCGGTGTGCGGTTCCAGGCGGCGGTAAGCGCACCCTGCCGGTACAGGTTCAGCGCCATGCCGCTACCCATGGCGCCGAGACCGATGACGCCGGTGTTTATCAGATTGCTTTGCTCAGGCATGCGAATCAGGAATCAGGACTGGGAGTGAGCGGGCAGATTACGCAGGCTGGTTGGCTATTTCAACACCCGATGTCTGTTATGTTTCGTCAGTCGCGGGTTTGCTTGGTATGATTGAGTTTGAGTAAGAAAGAATGTATTGGGAGTTGTATTCCAGCCAGATGGGAGCAGGCTTATGCCAACTTTATGCTACACGAAAACTATCAAGTGGATCGCCGTCATAGCCCTGATGCTGTGGAGTCTGCAGCCATTTGCCGAGGAGGCTGGCTCGGCGGTTTCGGAGCCGCCGGAGATACCCCCCGCCTTGGTTGATGGCGAGGCCATCGAACCGGATGTGACCATCATCAAGAAGGAAGAGGGTACGGTCTATGAGTACCGCATCAATGGCCAGCTTTATATGGTGAAGGTGCAGCCGGTAGTCGGACCGCCCTACTATCTGGTGGACCGGGACGGTGATGGTGAATTCGACTCCCGCTCCACGGAACCGGGAGAGATCTCGGTCCCGCAATGGATCCTGTTACGCTGGTAAGCGGTAAGCTTCGGATTATTTGAGGATGGGGATGGAGCAGGTTTTCGAGCGCCTGGCGCTGCTGTTTGAAGCGATCAATGAGTGGCTCGGCAGGATGGTCTCCTGGCTCAGTCTCTGTATGGTGTTGGTGACTTTCACCGTGGTGGTGTTGCGCTACGCCTTCGATCTGGGTTGGATCTGGTTGCAGGAATCAGTCACCTTCATGCATGCGGCGCTGTTCCTGGTGGGTGCGGCCTATACCCTCAAGCACCAGGGGCATGTTCGGGTCGATATCTTCTATCGTCGTTTTTCGCCCAGGGTGCGAGCTTGGGTGGATCTGCTGGGCAGTCTGCTGCTGTTGCTGCCGGTCTGTCTGTTTATCCTGGCCAGTAGCTGGGACTATGTTGTCCAGTCCTGGGCCCTGCACGAGGGTTCCCGCGAAGCAGGGGGGCTGGACGGGGTCTATCTGCTGAAATCACTGATTCTCGGCATGGCTGTGTTGCTGGTGTTGCAGGGGCTGGCGATGGTGATCCGCGCCCTGCTGCAGTTGACCAGCCATCTGCCTTTGCACTCGGACGAGGCAGGAGCATGAGTCCGGAGGTCCTCCCGCTACTGCTGTTTCTGGCGGTCTGCCTGGTATTGCTGCTGGGTTACCCGGTGGCCTTCTCGCTGGGCGGCACCGCGCTTGCCTTCGCCTGGATCGGCGGCATGTCGGGCCATTTCGATGCGGCCTTCCTGCAGGCCCTGCCCAACCGCCTGTTTGGCATCATGACCAACGAGACCCTGATTGCGGTGCCGCTGTTCGTCTTCATGGGGGTGATGCTGGAGCGTTCCCGGGTCGCCGAGAACCTGCTGGACACCATGGCCTCCCTGTTTGGTCCCCTGCGTGGCGGATTGGGTGTCTCGGTGACTCTGGTGGGCATGCTGCTGGCGGCCAGTACCGGGATCGTTGGAGCGACCGTGGTGACCATGGGGCTGCTCTCCCTGCCCACCATGTTGCGGCGCAACTATGACCCCAGCGTCTCCACCGGCATCATCTGCGCGGCGGGCACCTTGGGGCAGATCATTCCCCCTTCCATCGTCCTGGTGCTGTTGGGTGATGTGCTCTCCTCCGCCTATCAGCAGGCCCAGCTTGAGAGTGGCATCTACTCCCCCGAGACGGTTTCGGTGGGAGATCTGTTTGTCGGGGCGATTATCCCCGGGCTGCTGTTGGTGCTGCTCTATCTGCTCTATCTGGTTGGCGTGGCCCGCTTCAGGCCTGACGCTGTACCGGCTATTCCCGAAGCTGAGCGTGAACAGGACAGGCGTTTGTTGTTGCTGCGGGTCCTGAAGGTGCTGGTGCCGCCGCTATTGCTGATCTTCGCGGTGCTGGGATCGATCCTGGGTGGGCTGGCCACGCCAACCGAAGCGGCCTCGGTGGGGGCGATCGGGGCCATGCTGCTGGCGTTGAGTCAGCGGCAGCTGAATCTGGAAACCCTGAAAGCGGTGATGATCGGCACCACCCGGGTGACCAGTATGGTGTTCATGATCTTTATCGGAGCGTCGCTCTTCTCCCTGGTGTTTCGTGGTTTTGGCGGCGATGAGGTGGTGACTGATCTGCTGACCGATCTGCCCGGTGGGGTGGTCGGGGCCATGCTGATGGTGATGCTGGTGATGTTTCTGTTGGGTTTTATTCTCGATTTTATCGAGATCACCTTCGTGGTGGTGCCCATCGTGGGGCCGATCCTGCTGGCCATGGGGCTTGATCCGGTGTGGCTGGGGGTGATGATTGCGATCAACCTGCAGACCTCCTTTCTGACGCCGCCCTTCGGTTTCGCGCTCTTCTATTTGAGGGGGGTCGCTCCGGCGCAAGTGACGACGGGCGAGATCTATCGGGGTGTTGCGCCGTTTATTCTGATTCAGCTGTTGATGCTGGGTCTGTTGGCGCAGTGGCCGCAACTGGCCACCTGGCTGCCGGAAACGGTCTACGGAAATTGATTTGGGTGGTGTTCAACTGAGGATTCTAGGTTTCAACTGGTTCCCACGGTCCTCCGTGGTAACCCATACCTCAGGTCTGCATTCCATCCTTAGGTCCGTTACCGCTACATCCCTGTAGCACTTCTCCCACGGAGGACCGTGGGAACGAGGAACAGTTTACGGAAACTGATTCGTTAGCTGGAAAGTTCTTTCAACAGCTTCTGCAAGGCCTGTCCACGGTGGCTGAGGCTGTTTTTCACTTCAGGGGGGAGTTCGGCCGAGCTGCAGTCGTGGGTTGGAACATAAAATACCGGGTCATAGCCGAATCCATTATCCCCCGTAGGTTCCTTGAGGATGCTGCCCTCCCAGACGCCCTGACAGATAATCGGTGTGGGGTCTTCCGCATGCCGCATATAGACAATCAGGCATTGGAAGCGCGCTGTGCGCGCTACATCCGGCACATCCTGAAGCGCCTGCAGTAATTTTTGCAGGTTCTCCTGGTCGGATGCACCCTCGCCGGCAAAGCGGGCAGAGTAGATGCCGGGGGAGCCATTCAGGGCATCCACCTCGATACCTGAGTCGTCGGCGATGGCCGGCAGTCCACTCAGTCTTGCCGCGTGGCGCGCCTTTTTGATGGCGTTCTCCACGAAGCTGAGGCCATCCTCGATGGCATCGGGAATATCAAACTCTCTTTGCGCAACCACATTGATCTGCTCGCTGGCCAGCAGTTGGTTGATCTCCCGCACCTTGCCCGCATTGTTGCTGGCAAGCACGATCTTTTCTCCGCTGTGATGTCCGGTCATTGTCGCTCGGTCCTGGGTGATTGGCTCTGTGTGAAAAATGTCAGTTGGATAATGCGTTGCGCTGGATTTGAACGATCTGTTTTATCCCCTGGTCCGCCAAATCGAGCATGGCGTTGAGTTCGTCACGGCTGTAGGTTTCACCTTCGGCGGTGCCCTGTACTTCGATAAATCCGCCTTGCTCGCTCATCACCACGTTCATGTCGGTTTCGGCATTCGAGTCTTCCGCGTAATCCAGATCCAGCACCGGGACGCCATTGTAGATGCCAACGGAAACGGATGCGACCATACCGAGCATGGGATCTTTTTTAATCAAATCCAGCCCGCGGGTATGCTTGAGGGCATCATGCAGCGCCACGCAGGCTCCGGTAATGGAGGCGGTACGGGTGCCGCCGTCGGCCTGGATCACATCACAGTCCAGGGTGATAGTGCGCTCCCCAAGCGCCTTCAGGTCTATCGCGGCCCGCAGTGAACGGCCGATCAGGCGCTGGATCTCCAAGGTGCGCCCACCCTGTTTGCCTCTGGAGGCCTCGCGGCCCATACGGTCGGTAGTGGAACGGGGCAACATGCCGTATTCGGCAGTTACCCAGCCCTCGCCCTGGCCCTTCATCCAGCGCGGAATGCGTTCTTCTACAGAAGCCGTGCAGATGACCTGGGTGTCGCCAAAACAGACCAGCACCGAACCCTCGGCATGTTTGGTGTAGTGACGGGTGATCTGAATAGCGCGCAGTTCGCCCGGCTGGCGTCCTGATGGTCTCATAGTGCCGGTTACTCCTCGGTGTTATCCAGGAGGCTTCGCAGTTCAGAGATGGCCTGTTGCACTTCCTCTTCCCTGTTTCCTGGTTGAGGGGCGGCATTATCCGTTAATGACATGCTGATGTCAGCAGGTTCCAGATTGATCACCGTCTTTTGCCAGCGCAGTGCTATCGCTGTGACATTGTCACTTTCGGGTTTACTGTTTTGCTCTGCCTGGCTGGAGAGCATATTGATGCTGGCTGCCAGCGGTTGGACGGTCTTGTACAGGGTATCCACCAGTGGGCGCTCAGACAGGGCGCCCCAGAAACCATCAGAGCAGAGCAGGATGGTATCCCCCTCTTTCAGTTGATAGGGGCCGCTGAGTTCAGCTACCGGATGGTTTGCGCTTCCCCCCAGGCAGCGGGTTACGTAGTTCCTGAATCTGTGGGTATGCGTCTGGGCTGTGGAGATGACCCCCTGCTGGCGCAGGTGTTCCACGTAGGAGTGGTCATCAGTGCGCAGCGCAATGACACCGTCATGCATGATATACAGCCGGCTGTCGCCAATGTGCGCCCAGTAGACATTGTTTTCCTGAATCAGACAGAGTACCCCGGTGGTGCGCGGTTCGATGGGGGGCGTCTGATCCTGGCCATAGGAGAGGATCTGCTGGTGCGCCATGTCCATCATGCCACTCAGAAAAACCCTGGGATTCGTAATTGGCTTACGACTGGTCAGGAAGGCCTTGCGGCTGGTGTCCATGAGGATCTGGGCGGCCATTTCACCTTTTGGATGGCCACCCATGCCATCAGCCAGGGCAAGCAGAATTGAATCGGGAGATTCCAGGATCAGACAACGGTCCTGATTGTTCTTGCGATTACCGAGGAGACTGCATTGTGCGGTTTCATATTTCATGAAGATGCTCTTAGTTCGTCAGACAAGGCGTCCTTGCGCGTCTCCTGTGGGTTTTGGTCCAGGGCGGTAAGTAGTTGTCCTGCATTTTGAGGCCGTTTCTCATGCTCGATTTCCATCGCCCAGTCGATGGCATCCAGCAGATAGCTTGGGTAGCGTCGCCGATAGACCCTGCTGGCGGGTTTCAGTTTGTCTTTGGCGTGACGTTCAATAGCGGAGGGTGGGGCCTTACCGTCCAGGCAGGCCCGCATACTGGCGCCGATGGCGTAGACGTCGCTCCAGGGGCCGACATCACCGGACTGATAGTACTGCTCAACGGGGGAGAAGCCGGTGGTTACCACACGTCCACTGCGACTTTTATTCTCTTGCAGTTCATGTACGGCTCCAAAATCGAGCAACAGGGGATTGCCTCCGGTGCGCAGGTGGATGTTGCTGGGTTTGATGTCCAGATGTAGCAGATTTCTGGAATGGATCAGGTTCAGGGCATCCAGGATGGGTGGGAAAATCGTCATGATGAAGCGGGTGCTGAGGCCGCCACTGCGCTTTTTGATATAGCTGGCCAGATTCTTGCCCCGCTCATGGTCCATCACAAGGTAGCCGGTATTGTGTTCCAGGAAGAAACCGCGGACCTGCACAATATTTGGATGGCGCAGGGAAGCGAGAACCTTCACTTCCTGGTAAAACAACCGCAGGCTGCGGTGAAGGTTGTCGAGCTGTTTCTCTTCGATGACTTCGACGTTGTTGTTGGCGCCACGCCTGGCCAGTTTCTTTGGCAGGAACTCCTTGATGATCACCTCGTCCTGTGTGTCTTCATCCTCGGCCAGATAGATCAGACTGAAACCGCCGCTCGCCACGAGTTTCATGATCAAATAGCAATCGATCTCTGTACCGGGTGGCAGACTGTCTCGTTGCTTATTCATTTGAGTGCATGATTTGTGCAGCAACCCAGTGGCTACAGAGGGCATTTAAAGGCCCTGGTGTCATTAGATTACTGTAATTTGAATGTACCATTCATAATAAACGAAGTAGGATGAGAATCAGATTATATATATTCAATCAGCATCTAATTATGGTACATAATCCACAAAGCGACGAACTGAAAACAGGCATGTTTCTCTACAATTCCTCCAATTCCAGGCAGTAAAGTAATGATCAGCAGTATGACCGCCTTCGCGCGTAAAGAGTACCGGGGTGATCTCGGTGTAATCAGCTGGGAACTCCGTTCGGTTAATCATCGTTATCTCGAGATGTTTCTGCGCTTACCGGAAGAGTTGCGCGTGTTGGAAACCGCAGTGCGGGAAAGGATCACGGCGCGCCTCGGCAGGGGCAAGCTGGACGTCGGATTGAAATTCAAACATGGTGAGATGGCGGAGACTGGTCTCCGCGTCAACCAGCGAATGGTTGAACAGCTGGTCACTGCCGATCAGGAAGTGGCGGCCATCCTGCATGTGGACTCCTGCCTCAAGCCGATGGAACTGTTACGCTGGCCTGGGGTGCTGCAGGAGGAGGAGGAGGATTTTACTCCCGTCAAACAGCAGGCGCTGGAATTGCTGGAAGCTGCCCTGGAGAGCCTGGTGGAGAATCGCCAGCGTGAAGGTTCACGGTTGGCGGAGATCGTGTTGCAACGCTGTCATGCGATGCAGAAGCAGGTCAAAGGCGTACGGAAACTGATGCCGGAGGTGCTGAAGAGTGTGAGGGCCCGCATCCAAGATCGCTTGCAGGAGGTCATGGAATCGCTGGATGAGACTCGCCTGGAGCAGGAGATGGCGCTGTTGGCGCAACGCCTGGATGTGGAAGAGGAGATGGACCGACTGGAGGCGCATCTCGTAGAGGTGGAGCGGGTCCTGGGTGCGGATGAACCGGTAGGCCGGCGTCTGGACTTTCTCATGCAGGAACTGAACCGTGAGGCGAATACCCTCTCCTCGAAATCGAACAGTGTCGAAGTCACCCGCCTGGCGGTGGAGATGAAAGTGCTGATCGAACAGATGCGTGAACAGATCCAGAACATTGAGTGACAATTGGTATTTGAAAACAACAGGTAACAGAATCACATGAAAGTGAAAATCACCCTATCGATTATATTTCTTTTGCTCCTTTCGGCCTGTGCCACCAGTCCCACGGGGCGTAGCCAGTTGATGATCGTTTCCGAAGAGCAGGCGATCAGTTCATCCAAGGCGGCCTATGTGGAAATGCTCAAGCCCTATGATGAGAAAGGCCAGCTGGATAATAGCCCGGAACTGGCGGCAAGGGTTCGGCTGATCACCGGTCGGCTGATTGCCCAGGCCATCAAGATGCGGCCGGAGACCAGGGACTGGGAGTGGAGCATGAAGATCATCGACGATCCCGAAACCGCAAATGCCTGGGCTATGGCGGGGGGCAAGATGGCCATCTACACCGGGCTGATCGAGCAGGTCAAACCCACGGATGATGAATTGGCCCAGGTGCTGGCCCACGAGATCAGTCACGCCCTGGCGAAGCACACCGCAGAGAAGATGTCGGTGGCGATGGCCAGTCAGCTGGGTGTAGCAGCAGTTGGTGCTGCATCCGACAACAGCCAGTTGGCCCTGACTGGTGCGGCGCTCGCGGCAAAGCTGGCCGTCGAACTGCCCAACAGCCGGACGGCAGAGGCCGAGGCGGACCGGATTGGCATCGAGCTGGCGGCCAAGGCGGGTTACGATCCCCGGGCTGCCGCGACCCTCTGGCAGAAAATGGGCTCCCTCTCAGGCGGTCGTCCACTGCAGTTTCTCAGTACTCATCCCAGCCCCGAGAATCGGCAGCAGGTGCTCGGCGAACTGGCCAAACAGATGATGCCCTACTATACCGCCAAAGGCGCCAGGCCCAGTTTCTACTATTGAGGCAGACACTCTATCCAGGGTTGTCGGGAGTTTGGTTGCTGGTTTTTGGACGTCCTAATAACGAGCTTGCAGGAATCTGAAATGTCTCAAGGCACTCTCTTTATCTTGTCCGCGCCTTCAGGCGCGGGAAAAACCAGTCTGTTGAAGGCCCTGCGTGATCAGGATGGAGCCCTGCAGGTTTCCATCTCGCATACCACCCGGGCCATGCGCCCCGGTGAAGAGGATGGCGCGCACTACCACTTTATCGGTCATGATAAATTTCTGCACATGGTCGAGGCCGGTGAGTTTCTCGAGCACGCCGAGGTGTTCGGTAATTTCTATGGTACCGCAGAAGCCGCCGTACGCTCGCAGCTGGAACAGGGTGACCTGGTGCTGGAGATCGACTGGCAGGGCGCACAGCAGGTAAGAAAACGTTTTCCGGAAGCGGTCTCTATCTTTATCCTGCCTCCCGATCCACAAGCCTTGCGCGAGCGGCTCGATGCCCGTGGACAGGACAGCGAGGAGATCATCCAGGGGCGCATGCAGAAGGCCATTATTGAAATGTCCCACTATGCCGAGTTCGATTATCTGGTCATCAATGACATCTTCGACGCGGCTCTGGCTGAGCTGGATTGTATTGTGCAGTGCCAACGCTTGAGGCTGACTCGTCAGACACACCAACATACGGAACGCATCAGGAGTCTGTTGGAGTATTAGCAACTCAAGTTGCGGAGTTCAAACACTCCAATGCGATATCTAGCGGAGAGGGGGATAGCGTATTGAGACCGTCTGCGGCCATGGAGGGCCGCAGCTGAGCGTACAAGGATGTATTTACAGCCTGTCTCAAAATGCTACCCCCTCTCCGTGCCCCGTTTGAACTCCGAAACTTGAGTTAGCAAACCAGTTGTTGTGGGCGGAAAATATACCTACTTACCAGTTATTTTGCGTATCCATACAAAAGGGCCTCCAGCCCTTGGCTTGGCTGGAGGATTGGTCTTGATCTCAGTTATGCAGACTGGTTAAAGAAGAGAGACTTGCCATCTTGAGTTTCTCTCTTACTCTTCATGAAGTTGATAAATAGACGGTGCGATCGATGTCAGCGTTGTAAGTTGTTATCGATAAGGAAATGATGTTGCCTGAAGCATCTATCTTAAATACATCAATTTCTGTATCGCTAATGTATCCAGCAAGATTCCAAGTAACTGTATTAATGATTAAGTAGGCATATCCATCATTGGCATTCTCGACCGACCATGTCCCGCTGATCATTTTAATTGTGGTTTTGTTCAAGTCGTAAAAATCATAACAACTATAAGAGGTCGTATCACCTGTATCTCCAATCAATACAGAGTCAGCTAGCATATGGACCGTAACCGCCACGCACTCCATATTCTCTCCGGTTGATAGTGATAAATTGAAGTACACCGGCTCCCCGGAAAGGCTGTAATAATGATTCTCCGTCCCAGTGACGGTTTCATTTGTTGGATCGTAGGTTGTTTCGAGCAGTATCTCTTCAGGTATGTATTCCACACCATCAATATTCTCCACAGCTCCGATCAATGAACTAATGGACATTGTCCAGCTTTCGCCATTGTTGTCCTTACCCGTCAAGTAATAGTCATAACTCTTACCTGCATAAATAGCGTTGAACTCGGCTAAGTCGAAGACGGTGCTTGGATCTGTGGGAGTGGGCTCTTCTTCGTCACCCCCTCCGCCACCGCAGGAAAAGAGTAAAAGTATGGCTGCGAACAGGGAGATAAGGAGATAAATCCTTTTCATGGTACACCTTCATAAAGTTGTTGTTATCAATAAATAAGTCATGTGAGTGTCGACTGAGTGATTCCAGAATCCGATGAATCATTGCAAGGATTCACCTATAGAAAGTCTTACCAATTCACCAGGTCCACATAATCCCATTCGCTATCTTCATCACCTTCATCGACCCAGAGTGTGTAGGCCTCGCTGTCCTGGAATTCAATCTGCAGTACTGATAAAGTACCCTGCATGCTGAGCTGCCCGTGATATGGCCAGTTGGTGTTTTCCGTAAAAAAGATTGAACCATCGGTGCTCACCGTGACAAAGCCTTCGTCAGGATGGTAGAACCTGCCGGATAGGGCCAGGGTTTTTTCAGATGTGTCCTCGTTCACGACAATGGCATAGCCCTCGAATTTCACTGCTTTCCTGTTGTCGATACTCACCACAGTGTTTTCAAGGGTCGTGGTGGTGATCGGGTCGGCAAACGCGACCTGGATTCTCTCAGATGCAACATAGTCAACCACCTCGGATTTCCCTTTCAACCAGGGGAAATCAAGACTGATATCGACAAAGGTGTTGGTCATCAGGTCATAATGTCCAGATACCTCGGCGGAACCCTCTAGAGTGAAACCCGCAACCAGGCAATCATCGTAAGTCATGTTGCCATTGAACACGCCGGTCAGGTCATCCACGGTGATGATGTAATCAAGATGGCCTGTCTCGCAGTTTCTTACCTCGCTGAAGTTTTTTGCGGCAAGCGCCGAATCGATGGCATTCCCGGCATTGATATCCTTGATGGTTTCAGTCAGCGCCAGGGGCACCAGGATGTTGTAGGGCTCAGGTTTGCTTTCGGTGGTTTCCTCTTCGGCCGTTGCGCTGAGACTGATCGATATGCCTCCGAGGCCAAACATTTCCCTGACGATTCCCGCTGCATTTGCGATTGATATCGTTGCCTCGGTTTCGAGGCCTGTGTACTCCACTAGGGAGGGAGATGAAGTGGAATCTTCTTCTTCTCCGCCGCAAGCCACGAGCAGGAATCCTGTGATCAGTGAAATCAGAAGCTGTTGCCGTTTCATGCCATCTCCTTTCTGATGCTAGCTATCAGATATTCAAGTGATTGTATGGGGAAGCGGCGGTGAGAAGGGGCGCCAGCGCAAAGCATTGGTCAGGTGCTGGGACTGGAAGATCACGACAGAATCCCGGAAAAAATACAAAATCACCTATTAATAAAATAGCAGAATACGTTGTTGATGGGTTTATAGTACCCGATGAAAACTTGATCTCTGTCAGTAGAATTTGTGGAGAAAGATTGGAAAAAGTTAAACTATGGGTTTTTCCAAGCTTCAGGACCTTTATGGCCGGTAAACTCTTTATCAAGACCTTTGGATGCCAGATGAATGAGTATGACTCATCACGAATGGCGGATGGCCTGCGGGAGGCGGAGGGTCTGGAGCTGACGGACAAGCCTGAACTGGCGGATGTGCTGCTGCTCAACACCTGTTCGATCCGGGAAAAGGCGCAGGAGAAGGTGTTCTCCCAGCTCGGCCGCTGGCGCCCCTGGAAGGAACGCAATCCGCAGCTGATCATCGGTGTGGGCGGTTGTGTGGCGAGCCAGGAAGGGGAGGCGATCCGGGAGCGGGCGCCCTACGTGGACCTGGTGTTCGGTCCCCAGACCCTGCACCGCCTGCCGCAGATGATTCGGGAGGCGCGTACGGAACACCATCCCGTGGTGGATGTCTCCTTTCCGGAAATCGAGAAGTTCGACAGTCTGCCCGAGCCCCGTGCAGAAGGCCCTACCGCCTATGTCTCCATCATGGAGGGCTGTTCCAAGTACTGCACCTACTGCGTGGTGCCCTTCACCCGTGGTGAGGAGATCAACCGGCCGTTTGACGACGTGATCGCCGAGGTGGCGGGGCTGGCCGCTCAGGGGGTGCGGGAGGTCAATCTGCTGGGGCAGAACGTCAACGCCTACCGAGGCGAGATGCACGACGGTGAAACCGCTGACCTGGCGCTGCTCATCGAATATGTGGCGGCCATCGAGGGTATAGATCGCATCCGTTTCACCACCTCCCATCCGCTGGAGTTCTCCGACAGCCTGATCGAGGTCTACGGCAGGGTGCCGGAACTGGTCAGCTTTCTGCACCTGCCGGTGCAGTCCGGTTCCGACCGGGTGCTGGCAATGATGAAACGGGGCCATATGGCCATCGAATACAAGGCGAAGATCCGCCGTTTGCGTGAAATCCGGCCAGATATCACCATCTCCTCGGACTTTATCGTCGGCTTTCCCGGCGAGACCGAACAGGACTTCGAAGCTACCCTGAAACTGATTCGGGAGATTGGTTTCGATCACTCCTACAGCTTCATCTACAGCCGCCGGCCAGGCACCCCGGCTGCGGATCTGCCGGATGATATTCCCCTGGCGGTCAAGCAGACCAGGCTTGAGAAGCTGCAGCAGCTGATCAACACCCAGGCCCAAACGATCAGCCGGCAGATGGTGGGGGCGGTGCAGCGGGTCCTGGTGGATCGTCCGGCGCGCAAGGATCCGAATCAACTGGCGGGACGCACCGAAAACAACCGGGTCGTGAATTTCGATGGTCCGGCTGACCTGATCGGCCGGTTCGTCGATGTACGGATCACCGAAGCCTTGCCAAACTCCCTGCGGGGAGAGATGATCGAAGTGGTTGCTTCTCAGGCTGTAAACAGCTGACAATCATTACCGTTTTTCTATTTGGAACTCCATTTTGTCTGATCACCCTGAATCCCTCGACCTGCTCCTGGAGCCGGCGAACAACGAGCAGTTGGCCAATGTTTGTGGCCAGCTCGACGAACACCTGCGCCAGATCGAACGCCGCCTCGGCATAGAGATCAACAACCGTGGCAATCAGTTCCACCTGATCGGCGAACGGGATGCCATCCGCGCCGCTGAGCAGGTGCTGCAGGATCTCTATCGGACTGCGGCGGAAGAATCGCTCGATGCCAAGCGGGTCCATCTGTTTCTGCAGGATTCCGGCATTGACGCCTTGCTCGCGCCGGGTGATCGCTCGGATCTGCCGGAAACCGTGATCAAAACCCGGCGAGGACTGGTAAGGCCACGAGGACCCAATCAGCAGGAGTATCTGCACAAGGTGCTGACCCACGATCTCAACTTCGGCGTGGGACCGGCAGGCACCGGCAAGACTTATCTGGCGGTGGCCTGTGCGGTGGATGCCATGGAGCGGGATCAGGTGCGTCGCATCCTGCTGGTGAGGCCTGCGGTGGAGGCCGGGGAGCGCCTCGGTTTTCTGCCCGGCGACCTGGCGCAGAAAATAGACCCCTATCTGCGGCCGCTCTACGATGCACTCTACGAGATGCTTGGTTTCGAGAAGGTTGCCAAGCTGGTGGAGCGCAGCGTCATCGAAGTGGCCCCGCTGGCCTATATGCGCGGGCGCACCCTGAATGAATCCTTCGTGATCCTCGACGAGGCGCAGAACACCACCCCCGAACAGATGAAGATGTTCCTCACCCGCATCGGTTTCGGCTCCACTGCGGTGATTACCGGCGACGTGACCCAGATCGATCTACCTCGTGGTCAGTTGTCCGGACTGCGCCAGGTCATTGAAGTACTATCCCAGGTGGATGGCATCAGTTTTACCTTTTTCAATGCCCGGGATGTGGTCAGGCACCCACTGGTGCAGCGGGTCGTGCGAGCCTACGACGAATTCGACCGGCAACAATGAACAGCTGGGTTTAGGATATTTGGACCACAGGGTAGTAGAGTATGAATCTGGAGCTGGAGATACAGCCCGTCACCGAAATTGAAGAACTGCCCACGGAAGAGGATTTCATGCTCTGGGTGCGGGCGGCCCTGGTCAACCCAAAAGAACAGGTTGAATTGGTGATTCGCATCGTTGATGAGCCGGAAAGCCAGCAACTGAACCGGGATTACCGTGGCAAGGACCAGCCGACAAACGTCCTCTCTTTCCCTTTTGATGCCCCTGCGGAAGTAGCCAGTCCCCTGCTGGGCGACCTGGTGATCTGTGCGCCGGTGGTGATCAAAGAAGCGCATCAACAGAGTAAAACTGAATTGGCCCACTGGGCCCATATGGTGGTGCATGGTGTGCTGCACCTGCAAGGCTATGACCACCAGACCGACCAACAGGCAGAGCAGATGGAGGGAATTGAACGGATCATCCTCCAGCGGCTGCATTTTTCCGATCCTTATAACGAAGAGGACCCATGAAAAAGCAAGATCGAGCGGCCAACGGTTCGCTTCTCAACTGGCTGGAACGACTCAGCCGGCTTTTCGGGAGTGAACCGCAAGACAGGGAGCAACTGCTTGAGTTGTTGAATGTATCGCAGGAGCGTGAGTTGTTGGATATCGAGACCCTCAGCATGATGCAGGGGGCGATGATGGTATCGGAGCTCAGGGCACGTAAGGTCATGACCCCCCGCTCTCAGTTGGTCGTGCTGCGCCGAAACGATGATCTGGAGGAGGTGTTACGGGTTGTTATCGACTCTTTGCATTCGCGTATTCCAATCATTGGCAAGGATACCGACGAGGTGGTGGGTGTTCTGTTGCCCAAGGACCTGCTCGGCTGGATGCATCAAAAAGACCACAAGAAATTCAAGCTGAAAAATTTCATGCGTGAGGTGCTGATTGTCCCGGAAAGTATGCGCCTGAGCAGTCTGATGAAGAAGTTGCGGGTCACCCGCAACCATATGGCGATCGTGGTGGACGAATACGGCTCGACGGTCGGCCTGGTGACCCTGGAGGATGTGCTGGAACAGATTGTCGGTGAGATCGAGGACGAGCATGATGGTCTGCCGGAATCCGCCGGGCTTGAGAGGATGCCACCCGCCGGGGTCACATAGCGGTCTGATATGAATCTTCAGAGAATCAACCCAGGGCTGATTGCAGTGCCGGCCGGCATCCTGACCACCTTCTCCTTCGCCCCTTTTGACATCTGGCCGTTGGCGATCTTGGGCCCGGCGCTGCTCTTTTGGCTCTGGATGAAAAATCAGGGAGCGGGGTTCCGTCTCGGATTGCTCTATGGTCTGGGACTGATGGGCAGCGGCATTACCTGGTTGTATGTCAGTATCGCTCAGTTCGGTAATGTCGGGTGGTTTCTGCCGATTCTGGTCACTGCGGTTTTTGTGATCATCATTGCCCTTTTCTACGCTCTCCTGGGTTGGCTCGGTGACAGGTTCAAAGTCCCGGACAGGCTCAAACTGTTGGGGATTTTTCCCGCGCTCTGGGTCTTGGTTGAGTGGCTGCGCGGTTGGTTTCTCACCGGCTTTCCCTGGCTGGAACTGGGCTATTCCCAGATCGACACACCTCTGGCGGGATATGGGCCAATGATGGGTGGATTGGGCATCAGCTTTAGCGTAGTGCTTTCCGCCGGCCTGATCCTGTTGATGTTCAACCCCGGTCGGGTGCGCTGGTACGCGGGTTCGGGATTGCTTGCGTTATGGTTGGTCGGCTGGGGGCTGTTGCAGATCCAATGGAGCCGGCAGAGCGCCGATCCCATCAGTGTGGCGCTGATCCAGGGTAACATCCCGCAGGAGAAGAAGTGGGAACTCGATCAGTTGGCGCCGTCATTGACGCTCTATGCGCGCCGCACCAAGGAAAACTTCGGCGCTGAGCTGATTGTCTGGCCGGAAACCGCCGTATCGGCCTTTCAGCATCAGGTGGATGAGGTCTTTCTCCAACCGCTCGAGGCGGAACTCAAGAAACAGGGTTCTGTGCTGGTGTTTGGTGTGGTGCGCCTGGGCGAGGATGGTACACGCTACTATAACTCGATGATTGCCATGGGCAAGCAGCGGGACCACTACTCCAAGCGTCACCTGGTGCCTTTTACCGAGTACCTGCCGTTAAAGTCCCTGCTGTGGGAGCTGGTGGATTTCCTCACCATCCCCATGTCTGATTTCACAGCCGGAGGCAAAGCCAAGCCATTGATGCAGGTCGGCGACCATCAGGTCGGGATGTCGATCTGTTATGAGGATGCCTTTGGCAGCGAAATGGCCCAGGCCCTGCCGGAGGCGGCCTATCTGATCAATGCCAGTAATGATGCCTGGTTTGGCGACTCCCTGGCGCCACACCAACATCTGCAGATTGCCCGGATGCGGGCGTTGGAGACAAGTCGTTATCTGTTGCGCTCCACGAATACCGGAATTTCGGCCATTGTGGGCCCCAATGGCGCCTTGATCGCCCGTTCGCCCCTGTTGGAAGAGGCAGTGCTGAAGGGTCAAATCCTTCCAATGTCGGGCGCCACACCCTTTGCCCGGTTCGGAAACCTACCCATCCTGGCGCTTCTGATCCTGGTGATCGTCATCTGCTTTCCCTGTGCGCATAAGAGATTCCGGGACCGGTAAACCGTCTCGGACTGAAGGGACGCTGCTGAAGCTTGGTTGATTCGGATTCAGGGAATACCCTCCTATTATTTTTATTACCAGAGGCGTATAAGTGTAATTGGGAAGACACGATGGCAGGAGGCCGTCGTGATAAATATTAACTACACCCTCAACCATATTCGCAGTCTGGCTATTAACCAGGGAGCGAGGAGGGATGTGAGCAATTTAATAAGAAACGGGTTAGCCGACAGAAATTAAACTGAGCAGCGCACGCTCGCCGGTTTTTTAGTCATTACACAAGGTCCGAATAGAGTTTTGATGCGCCCTGTATGCGCTGTCCGGCAAGGTTTCTTATTGTATTGCAATAACTTTTTTATCTAGCGCTTAAGTTTCCGGCAGCGACTCTATTTTTCTGTCAGGAAGACAATGATGAATACTTGGATTAAACAGTCAGTTTTCGGCCGTTATTGGCGACAGGTACAGGCCTGGTCGGTGGATGGCGCAGACTCCAGGAGCCGTGAGATGCCCGGCAGATGGCTGGCGCAGGCTGTGGATAAGGATGCTGAACGGACTGCTCTTCATCTGCCTGATTTCAGCCTGAGCTATGTGGAACTGGCCAACCAGGTCGAACTCTTCAGCACTCGGTTGCGCTGTATATCCGATACGCCAGTCATCGGCATTTGCGCCAAGAATCCCTTGCTGACGCTTCTCTGTCTCTTTGCGGCTGCCCGCTTGGGTCGCGCCCTGCTGCCTCTCGAGGCCGGGATGCCTGAAGAACAACGAAATTCCATGCTCAGTCAGAGTGGCTGCAGGCTGGTCGTGAGCGATATGGCTTTGTCTCTACCGCATGGTGTGGAGACGGTTGCCGGAGAAGACCTGCTCAACTTGACCGAGGGTATGCGGGATCAGCCGGTCAATCTAACCGATGCATCCTGTCTGGATCCCCAAAGAATCCTCCTGATCGTGCCGACCAGTGGCACCTGCAGCAGCCCCAAAGGGGTCATGCTTTCGGCCGCCAATCTGGCCGCCAGCACCATCCAGGTCAATGCGAAACTGGATCTGCAGGCTGATGATTGCTGGATAAACTGCCTGCCATTGAATCATATTGCCGGACTCTCCATTCCCTATCGCTGCGCTGAGGCAGGCGCTGCTATGGTGATGCACCAAGGGTTCAACGAGGATCAGGTCTGGCGGGATCTTGAGGAGCACCGGGTTAGCCATATCTCACTGGTCCCCGCCATGCTCGGGCGTCTGCTGGATGCAGCCAGGGGCAGAATGGCGCCAAGCTCTCTGCGGGTTGCTCTGATCGGTGCTGGTCCTCTCGACCCCTCACTGGCAAAGCGCGCCCATGCGGCCGGCTGGCCGCTGATGATCTGTTATGGGATGACCGAGACCGGTTCCATGTGTGCGTTGGACCGCACGGCACAGGCTGGTTTGAAGCCGGGCCGGGTCGGGGAACCGATGCCGGGCTTTCAGCTAATGCTGTCTGACGACAGCCAGGGGGAGATATGGGTCGCGGGTGAAGCGGTGATGGCGGGTTACGTCAATCCACAGCTGAAACCCGGAGATGGCCTGCAGGAAGGCCGCTTCAAGACCGGCGATCAGGGCTATTGGGATAATCAGGGGCAGCTCTGTGTGACTGGCCGTGCGGATGATCTGATGAACTCCGGCGGTCTGCGTCTGCATCCCTCGGAAGTGGAACATCTGCTGGAAGCCTGTCCCGGACTGGTCTCGGCGGCCGTCAGCAGCCGGCCCGACCCCCTGTGGGGCGATCGTCTGGTGGTGGTATATGAAGGTTTCGTCTCAGAGACCTGGCTGGAGGCATGGGTGCGCCTCTATCTGCCCAGCGGATTACGCCCAAGAGAGTTTCTTAAGGTCGATGCTCTGCCGAGAAACCGCATGGGCAAGCTGGATCGCAGGGCGCTCAAGCAGCATATTCAGTCAGTGCATTGCGTAAGGTCTCGGGCAGAGTCATGGGTTTCCCATCCTCAGGGTTCAGCATGACATGGGTGGTTTTCAGCTGGGCGGTCTCCTGCCCCCGCGGGTTGAGAAACCGATAACTGACGGTAAATGAGGTGTTGCCGATGCGCTCCAGTTGAAGGTTGATGGTCAACTGCTCACCATGATGCGCCGGTAGCAGAAAATCGGCCTCACTGCGCACCAGCGGCAGCATGCTCAGGTTGCCGATCAGTTCCGGAAGCCCATAACCGATCTTGACCATGAATGTTTCATAGGCATCGTGGGCATGGCGAAAATAGTGGGCGAAGAACATCGCCCCCGCCGCATCAATGTCATGCAGGTTGGCAGTGAAGAGGTATTCGAATGTTTTGGAGGCCAAGATATCTATCCGGGTTGATGGTGTGTGAAGCCTGGCTTTAATTGGATGCCGAGCCCGGCAATATTGGCAAGCCACAGCCGACCATGGGCGATAGTGGGTGGTTCGGCCACATCATTGGCAAACCAGGCACTCGTTGCAAGACCATGAGCCAATGGCTGATCAAGTGGATTGATTGCCATCGCCAACTGGGCGGCTGCCTGGATGCCGACTGCGCTTTCCAGGGTGCTGGTGACGACCGTTTCTAAATCTGCCTGCCTTGCAAGATCGGCCAGTCTCTTGGCCGGGAGCAGCCCGCCCAGTACGCAGGGCTTGATGATCAGACGCCTGACCGGAGGCTGTTCTAGCAACTCCTCCAGCGCCAACCGGGAGAGGGATTCATCCAGGGCCAGAGAGACCTCGGTCATGTTCTGCAGTTCACGCAAATTGTCTAAACGGGGCTCTTTCAGAGGCTCTTCCAGGGACTCGATAGGCAACCCGGAGAGGTTACGCAGAAACTCCCTGGCTTGGGTCATGCTCCAGGCGCCGTTGGCATCGAGTCTCAATCTTATCGCTGCGGGTAGTTGAGCAGAAAGCTGTTTCAGCTGGTGGATCTCCTGGTCTACTGCGTAAAGTCCAACCTTGAGTTTTATGCTTTGAAAGTCCAGTGAGAGCAAATCATCGGCGCGCGTGAATACTTGCTCGTCCAGTGCGCCCCCGGAACCATTTACGGCAATCTCATCGACTGCTGTCGGCGATAACCATTGGCGCAGGCTCAGATGCTCGGATTGACTGACAAGATCCAGTAGGGCGGTCTCCAGGGCGTGGCGGGCGGCGGGGTTTTGGAGCGAGCTGGGAAGCCGTTGAAGGGCGTCAGTGGGTGACTGGTTTTGCAGAAGCGGCAGCTGGCTGGTCAGACAGGTTTCCGCCGCGGGGGCGGTTTCCGTCCCTGCCGCAGGCAGGGGGGCGCAGTCGCCATGGCCCTTCAGACCAGAGTCTGTAGCCAGCTCGATAATCCAGCCCTGGCGTTGCTGAACGCTATCCCGGTTGGTTCGCCAGACCTGCCTGAGCGGCAGGCTGTAGGGAATCAGTCGGTAGGCGCTGATGGGCATTGAGTACTCCGGCAATATCACATTGAAGGAGTACTAAAGCAGCAGGGCGCTGGTCAGGAGCAAACTATAGAGGAGCTGCAGCAGCGCAGTGCGGGCCAGGATCTGGTTGAATGCAGGGCCCGGTTTCTCGCTAATGAAACGGTGTAACAGTAACCAGGCGAAAGGCAGGGCGAGGAATACCAGCCAGACGTCGGCATCCAATTCGGCAAGCATCAGTGGCAGCAGGAAAGGTGTGAGGATCAGCAGGGCATAGAACTTTTGTGAGCGATGCTCTCCCAGATAGTGGGTGAGGGTCAGTTTGCCCGCCTTGCGGTCGCTCTGCAGGTCCCGGTAGTTGTTCACCAGCAGTACCGCAGCGGCCAGAAAGCCGATGGCGCAGGCAACGGCCAGGGCGTTGAGAGAGAGGGTCAGGGTCTGCAAAAAGTAGCTGCCGAGCACGGCCACCAGACCAAAGAATAGGAATACGAAGAGTTCACCGCTGGCGCTGTAGGCGATGGGTTTGGGTCCGCCGGTGTAGGCGTAACCCGCCAGCAGGGAGATGAGTCCGATGGCGAGGATCGGCCAGCCGCCATGCCAGACCAGATAGAGGCCTATCACAAAGGCCAGGGTGAAGGCGATATGGGCTCCGCGCTTGACCATCTCGATCGTCAACCAGCCCTGGGCGGTGGCCCGTGGTGGACCCAGGCGTTCTTCGGTATCGGCGCCGCGTTCAAAATCCTTCGCGTCGTTGTGCAGGTTGGTGCCGATCTGGATCAGCATAGCGCCGCACAGCGCCGCAAGTGCGGGCAGCAGTTGGAAGAGGTGCGTCTCCCGCCAGGCCAGGGCAATTCCAGCGATCACCGGCGCCAGTGAAAGGCTGAGGGTCTTGGGCCGGATGGCCAGGAACCAGTACCTCATGGCCGGCGGGGAAACTTACTGAAGTCAACGGGCCGCTTCTCCACGAAGGCGTTGCGTCCCTCCTGAGCTTCGTCGGTCAGATAGAAGAGTGCGGTAGCGTTGCCGGCCAGCTCCTGAATCCCGGCCAGCCCATCGGTTTCGGCGTTGAAGGCGGATTTCAGCACCCGCAGCGCGGTGGGGGAGTGGACCAGCATCTCCCGGCACCAGCTGACGGTTTCCCGCTCCAGCTCCGCGAGCGGCACAACCGCATTCACCAGTCCCATCTCCAGGGCCTGTTGCGCATCGTACTGGCGGCACAGAAACCAGATCTCCTTGGCCTTTTTCATGCCCACGCTACGCGCCAGCAAGCCGGCTCCGAGGCCTGCATCAAAGCTACCCACCTTGGGGCCGGTCTGGCCAAAGCGGGCGTTGTCCGCCGCGATACTGAGGTCGCAGATCAGATGCAAGACATGGCCGCCGCCGATGGCGTAACCGGCTACCATCGCTACTACCGGCTTAGGCAGGGTACGGATTTGCCGTTGCAGCTCGAGCACGTTCAGGTGTTCCGTGCCCTGGCTGTCCCGATAGCCCCCTTCACCACGTATCTTCTGATCGCCACCGGAGCAGAAGGCAAGATCGCCGGCACCGGTCAGAATGATCACACCGATCTGTGGGTCCAGGTGGGCGCGGCGGAATGCATCGCTCATCTCCTGCACTGTCTCCGGACGAAAGGCGTTGCGCACCTGCGGGCGATTGATGGTGATCTTGGCGATACCCTCGGCCTGATGGTAGAGGATGTCCTGATAGTCGCTGTGCGGCGGGATTTGCCAGATAATGTCGTCGCTCATACTCGATTTTTCTGTATTGACTCTGAAATTGGTGAGCCTATCTTATGGAAACCGGAAAAAAATACCATTCTGGAAATTACTGTTCTCAGATTCAGAGGCCTTAGGGGGATGCAATGAAGCAAAAGGGATTATGGTTGTTCATGGCCGGCGCCTTGCTGGCAGTGATCAGTGTTGTGCTGGGAAATTCGCTCCAGGATGAGCTGAGGGCGTTGCCGATCGAGCAGTTGATGCGGGAGCCGGGTCTGGATGCCCTGAAGGTACTGGGCTTTGCCTTTGGTTTTCCGTTGGGCATCGGCGTCAGTTTTCTGGGGGCGTTGATCAACAGTGGCGCCACTCCCAGGCGTGTGCTGATGTTCACGGGAGTGGTCCTGACCGGGATACTGGCGGCGGGGCTGGTGCCGAAACTCTGGGGCAGGGAACTGAGTGCCGGGTTTTTCGGCACTGGCGGTTATCTCATCATGCTCTTGGTGCTGTGCCTGATCTGGGTTTGGGGGCGTTACCGGGCAAACGTGATCCCTGCCGCGCGCGCCGGAGTGGATCTGCAAGGTGTCGGGTATCTGTGCTTCGCGCTGGCGGCCTGGAACCTGTGCGGGACGGCGACCATGCCGTCGTTTGCTCTGGAGCCGGAAGTGATGCTGGCCATGGGATCACAGGCCTTTGCGATCGGACAGATGAAAACCATCATGGTGTTGTTTGTCCTGGGTTGGTTGACAAGCTTGCTGGGATTTTGGATAACCATCAGAATCCCCAAGGATTGAATGCCCCTATCGGCTCAGGTGACAGGTATGTTGCGTCTACTCTTTATCGTACTTTTGAGTGTTTTGGCGGCAGGCTGCAGCAGGGTGCAGTTTGCCTACCATCAGTTGGATTGGTTGATACCCTACTATGTGGATAACTACATCGAACTCGATGGCAGCCAGGACTCCTACCTGGAGGCTGAGGTCGAAAATCTTTTGCGCTGGCATTGCAGCGCCCATCTCAAACCCTACGCGGACCTGATACGCGGCGCCAATCAGGAATTCCAGCAAGGGACCATGGATGCGCTAAAGCTGCAGTTCGCGGTGAACCGGATCGATGACTACTGGAAAGAGATCAAGCGACAGGCAAGTCCCGCGATTTCCAGGCTGTTTCTTACCTCAGAACAATCCCAGCTCGACGATTTTTTATCCGGGCTGCGGGAAAACAATCGAGAATGGCTCACTGAGTTCCAGGCCCAGACCGATGAGGAGTTGCGTGAAGATTATCAAGCGCGCATGACGGATGAGCTGGAGCGTTGGTTTGGACCTTTAACGGCTCCCCAGCAACAGAGGATTGTGGAATGGAGCTGGAAGTTCAAGCCCTTGGGTATACATGGACTGCAGGCCAGGCAGCAGTGGCAAGCGCGATTGAGGGCGTTACTCGACAGGCGGGCTGAAGAAGCGGCGTTTTTTACCGGTATTGAAGCGCTGTTCGTCGATCCTGACAGGGGGCGGCCCGCTCAATATTTAAGTAAATTAGTGCACAATGAAAGCGCCACCGTCGAAATGTTGGTAGATGTCGGCGGCCAAGTGAATGCCCAGCAACGCAAACACCTGGATCGCATGGCCGGTTCAGTCGCCGATGATTTTGATCAGTTGGCTTGTGCGGGTGAGGTATTGGAATCCCAACCGGCTAAGGTTTCTTATCCTGCTGACATACTGCTTGGACCCTTTTGAGATACTGGATCTGTGCGGCAAGACTCTTTTCCCTGTCGAGCATCACTTCGATGAGGGTCATGCCTTGAGACTGTAAACCCTCCATCAGCGCTGGGTGGAACTGGTTCTGTTGTTCGATGCGCCAGTGTTGCAGGCCGTAGAGGCGGGCGGCATGGGTGAAGTCCAGGTGGGTGGGCATCAGCCACTGCTGCTCAAAGGTATCGAGTCCGGACTGGGGCAGCATGCCGAAGATGCCGCCGCCGTTATTGTTGAATATGATTATCACCCCATCCAGCTCGCGCGCGAAGAGCAGGCCGTTCATGTCGTGAAAAAACGCGAGATCCCCCAATAGACCCACAACCGGCTGATCACCAGCCGCAGCTAAACCCAGTAGGCTGGAGATATTGCCGTCAATGCCACTGGCGCCCCGGTTGGCGATGATACGCAGGCGTTTGTCTGCCTGGCCGCTCCAGCTGTCGAGTTGGCGGATCGGCAGGGAGTTGCCGCTGAACAGGATACTGTGGTCGGGCAAGGCCGCCATGAGTTCCTCAATCACAGCCTGTTCACAGGGTCTCGTATCGGATGGCGGCTCGAGCTGAGTGATGGCTGTCTCTGCCCAGGTGAACTGTTGCAGCCATTCGTGCGGGCTAGACGTGGAACAGGTATCGACCAGGGCGTTGCAGAACAGACTGGGATCTGAGCGCACCATCTCACCCGTCTGATGCAGCGGGTCGGGCCAGTCGCCCCAGGGCGCACAGAGAACCAGGGTGGCGTCCGGCTGAGCGAGATACTCCAACAGGGCCTTGGAGACCGGTGCGGCGCCAAAACGCAGCACCCAGGTGGGCTTCTCTCCCGGCTTGAATGAATCGGTGCTTAGGAAACTGTCATAGCGGCTGATGACCCGAGTTCGGTCATGTCCACCAAAGCGCAAGCCACTCAAGGGATCGGCCAACAGAGGGCAGTCCAGCCGGTTGGCCAAGCGGGTAACGCTTGCGAAGAATTCTTCGTCATAAGGCATTGGACCGCAGACGATCAGCCCTCTTCCCGCGTCGACTGTCCGGGCAATACGCTGCAGTTGTTGCGGGTCCGGCTGTTGCAGGGTGTGTGGCGCAGGAACCGCTGGACCGGGGGGAGCCTGGAGTGGCTGGTGAGTAGGAGTCAGCGGTTCCCTGAAAGATACGTTGACGTGCACCGGTCCCGGTGCCGGCCAAACAGCCCGGTGCGTGGCCTGAATCCCCAGACGGCGGATGTGGGCGAACGCCTGTGGGGTCTCCGCGGGTGTGCCCGCCTCATGAAAGCTGCGTACCTGACTGCCAAACAGGTGGGTCTGATCCACTGTCTGATTCGAGCCGCAGGCCTGCAGTTCGGGTGGGCGATCGGCGCTCAGCAGGATTAGTGGGATGCCTGAACGATTGGCTTCGATGACGGCAGGCAACCAGTGCGCAGGGGCGCTGCCTGAGGTCGCTATCACCGCCACTGGCTGTCGCTGATGGCTGGCCAGTCCAAGGGCGAAGAAAGCTGCGCTGCGTTCATCCGGATGGTGCCAGCTTTTCAACCCGGGGTGGCGATTGACCGCAAGCACCAATGGAGTGGATCTCGAGCCTGGGGATATCACCACTTGCCTGACGCCGGCTGCGGCAAGACCGTCAATCAGCTGGTCTGACCAGAGCAGGTTCAGGATGGCGGTATCCATTATCCTAGAAACGGCGGTTGGACGGGTTGAAGGGTGCGTCCACGGTGGTGCAGGTCGCTCCCGGCATCCTGCCTCCCACGACACTTGTCCATCCATGGACATCGAGCAAGGGTCGCTCCAGTACATCCTGTGCCCGCGACACTTGTACATCCATGTACGGCGCGCAGCGACGCGGAATAGCATTTCTATTCCAAGGAGTTGCAACGCCGCTATGCGACACTGTGGGCGTGCCATTCGGCCCGTAGCGTGGTTCACCGAATTGGTGAATGAATAGATCGAAGCTAACTAACATTATATCGATACATTACTATCAGTATGGAGCGGTCAACTGCGGTTTCTAGGATCAAGCGTCTTCCATCGCCTCCAGCATGGCTGCGAGTTTCAGTTCAGTCTCTGCGTATTCACTTTCAGGATCGGAGTCCGCAGTGATTCCAGCGCCGGCGTAGAGCTCTGCATCGTAACCCTTGAGTTGTACACAACGGATCAGTACCGCAAGTTCTCCATCGCCCTTGGGGTTGATCCAGCCGGCGGCGCCGGTATACCAGCCCCTGGAAAAAGGCTCGTTTTCATCCAGCCAGGCGTGGGCGCGTTGCACAGGCATGCCGTTCACGGCTGCCGTGGGGTGCAGCTGCTCAGCTGCTTCAAACAGGCCGATTCCGGGCTTTAATGTGCCGCGCAGCAGGGTCCAGAGATGCTGCAGCACCCGCAGGCGTTTGAGTTGGGGCTGTTTCACGGGCTCCACCGCGCTGCAGATTTCGTCCATCACGGCCAGAATATTATCCACCACGACCTGGTGTTCATGTTGGGATTTTGGGTCGTTCAACAACTTCTGGCCCAACTGCCGGTCCCTGGTTTCATCTGCCGCACGGGGTAAGGTGCCCGCCACCGCATCGCTGGTGATCAAGGAGTTTTTACAGGTCAGCAGGTATTCAGGAGTAGCGGCAAGGAATGTCAGGCCGTCCTGCCGGGTGGCAAACAGCACGCTGTCGGGATAGAGGCAGTTCAGGGTCGACATCAGCCGGATTGGATTGAGCTTTCGCTCGGCACGGACGTGGATGTGTCGAGACAGCACGACCTTTTCCAGCAGTCCTTGGTCTATCGCCCGTATAGCGGCCCGAACCTTTTCCAGCCAAACGTCACTTGTGGGTTCACGGTGGGTGAGCGGCAGGTTGGTCCTGTGACCAGGTGGGCCGGGTCTCTGTAACATATCATCGAAAATCTGCGTGAGTAGCGAGATCCAACTGTCGACAGAGGCGAGGGCGTCCTCTGCCTGTGTCGGGTGACAGGAACAGGAGAGGGTGCAGGAGTCGCCCAGTTGCTGAAGTAAAACCTCAGGCAGGCAGAGTCCCGAATTGGGTAATCCCTGCCAGGCGCCACTCATGGGAGCGTCCGCAGAAAATGCGAAGCCGGTGAACAGGACAGGTTCTACATTGGACGCGTCAGGATCATATCTGTCCCAATGCTTGAGGGTTTCCCGGTATGTTGCGGAAAGCTGCTTGAAGCGCTCGGCGCCAGTGGTGCTGAATCGCAGTACTTCACCCGCCCCAAGGCGGTACTCTTCATTGTCAGGTTTGCTCCAATAGCACCAGCGTTGTCCGGCGCAGGAAAGATTATTGAAGTGGAAACCTTCGATCTTCAGGTTCAGCGTATAGTATCTGTTGTTTCGGGGAGGATGTCGTTCGAGCTCAACCTCGAGCCGTTGCCGGATGTTCGCGAGTAGGATGTGTGGTTTAAACATATTGGGAATTGGGCAGGCCCGTTCTTCAGTGATGCCTGTATCTGGTCCGCATTTACGGGTTTTTCTGTTTGTAGATCGATTCAAACCTGGCAATCGAGAAGCCGCTCAAACGCTGCCGGCCCACCGATATGATAGGGATTCCCTGTCCCTTGAGTCGTTTGAAATCGTTCCGGCCTTTCTGTGATTTCTCTACATCATACTCCTTAAAAGGAATTTTTCTCCTTTTGAAATTGCGTGTCCGGCCGGCGGCTGATATTTTCTGCTCCACATCGAATTATCAGTGGGTTAAGTCCTATGCGAAATCTACTCATATCATTTGCCATCATCTGTCTACCGCTGAACTGTTGGGCGGAGAATGGCGCTGTGCTGGAGGCATTGGAAGATTTCCTCGAGTTTGCGGAGTACGCTGAAGGCGCGATTACTCCTGACCAGATGAACAGTATGGGATTGGCGGAATTCTATCTGGTCGATACCAGATTGAAAAATCTGTATGACAAGGGCCACATCCCAGGTGCGGTGAATATCGAATGGAGAGAGGTGATCGCAAAACGGGATCAATTGCCTGCGGATAAGTCGGTCATTCTCTACTGTGACACCGGCTTGTTATCATCAAAGGCCCATTTTGCCTTGAGGTTGTTGGGGTATGAGAATGTCAAGGTGCTGTTTGGGGGGTACAACAGCTGGTTGGTTCAGTAGATTGAGCGTTTAGTCCGATCGATTGATTAAGTATAGAAAGGGTAGAAGGGATCAGCGGGACTTTCAGCCTGTAACTGCAAGTGAGATCGATTCCCAATCTGATGATATGATGAAGGCTTCTGTTGTTATCGGGTGAATCATTGAAACCACTGCTCAATTTCTTTGTCGATCTCTGTTTGCTGCGGGCTGTCCCGCAGGATCTGACCGGATCATCTTTTCTATTGATAGCGACTGCGGCACTGAATCTTGTGGTTGGCGTAGTCATGATCGCAGATGCCCGTATCGGGGTGATGACGGCTCTCATGGAGAGTCTGTTTGATTTGATGCTGATGCTTTCAGTGCTCTACGTCGGGCTCAGGCTGCACGGTAATCTGGCGCGTTTCCAGCAGGCTGCAACGGCACTCATGGGTAGTGGCTTCCTGCTCGGATTGTTGGCCTTACCCCTGGTTGCCTGGAGTCATCACTCGGAGTCCAGTGAGGCTGGTTTGCTACTGCTGGCGCTGATTATCTGGAGCATGGTGGTGATGGGGCATATTCTGCGGCATACATTCGATACGCGTTTTAGTCTGGGTCTGGGGATGGCGATGCTCTATACCCTGGTGTCCTGGAATCTTACCTTCATGCTTTTTCCGGTAGTTACTTGATGCATCTGCATATCCTCGGTATTTGCGGCACCTTCATGGGTGGTATCGCGTTGTTGGCGCGGGCCATGGGCCATCAGGTCAGTGGTTCGGATGCCAATGTCTATCCGCCCATGAGCACCCAGCTGGAACAAGCGGGAATTGACCTGATGGAGGGTTATGAACCCGGACATCTGCAGCCGGCGCCGGATGTGGTGGTGGTGGGTAATGCCATGTCCCGGGGCAATCAGGTGGTTGAATACATGCTGGACCGGGGGCTGCCCTATACTTCCGGACCCCAATGGCTGTCTGAACATATTCTACAGGAGCGCTGGATACTCGCGGTCGCGGGCACTCACGGCAAGACCAGTACGGCCAGTCTGCTGGCCTGGATACTCGAGGATGCAGGGTTGAATCCCGGGTTTCTGATCGGCGGGGTGCCTGAGAATTTCGGGGTCTCCGCGCGGCTGGGTGAGGAGCCGTTCTTTGTGGTGGAGGCGGATGAGTACGATACGGCCTTTTTCGATAAACGCTCCAAGTTTGTCCACTACCACCCTCAGACCCTGGTGCTGAATAATCTGGAATTCGATCATGCCGATATCTTCGATGACCTGGAGATGATCCAACGGCAATTTCACCACCTGGTGCGCACCGTGCCAGGCACCGGCTTGATCATCTGTCCACTGGAGGATGCCAATCTGCTGGAGGTCTTGGATATGGGGTGTTGGACGCCCGTGGAGTACTTTGCTCCGAGCATCGAAGCAGGTTGGCATGCGATTCACGGCACAGCGGATGCTTCGGCATTCGATGTGATCTGTGACGGCGAGAAGGTAGGTCGGGTTCAGTGGGATCTCATCGGCCAGCACAATCTTTCCAATGCCCTCGCCGCCCTGGCAGCGGCCCGTCATGCCGGGGTGCCTCCCAAGCTGGCGATCGATGCCCTGAGCCGCTTCAAGAACGTCAAGCGCCGCATGGAGTTACGTGGTGAAGTGGGTGGCGTGCGGGTCTACGATGATTTTGCCCATCATCCGACTGCCGTCAGAATGACCCTGGAAGGGTTGCGCCGGCAGGTGGGTGATGCACCCATCATTGCCGTGCTGGAACCCCGTTCCAATACCATGAAGCGGGGGATTCATGTTGACGAATTGGCCGATGCCCTGGTGCTGGCAGACCAGGTGATGCTGTATGCGCCATCTGATCTGCAATGGGACGCGCGGGATGCGCTGGTGCCTTTGGGTGCACGCGCCAGAGTGTTCGAGGATACGCAGACGATAGTCGAACAGATTACGGCTGTCGCAGAGCCTGGGCTCCATGTATTGGTGATGAGCAATGGTGGGTTTGACAATATTCACCAGCGCCTGCTGGATGCCCTGGCGCGGGAATTTCGCCCGTGAACATGAATTTTTCGGGCTAGAATCCAGGGTATGATGAGACAACAGCAGCCAATTGCCCTCGCCATCACCGGTGCATCAGGCAGCGCATACGCGCTGAGATTGTTGGAGTGCCTGATCGGTGCCGGTAGAGATGTCTATCTGATGGTTTCCCAGGCCGGTCAGATTGTCCTGAAAATGGAGTCGGATCTGGTGCTTCCTTCCCAGCCTGCAGAGATGCAGTCCCTGTTGTCAGAGCGTTTCGACGCAGAGCCTGGTCAGTTGCGGGTGTTTGGTCGGCAACAGTGGCTGGCGCCTGTAGCCAGCGGTTCCAATCCGCCGGAGGCGATGGTGGTCTGTCCCTGCACCACAGGCACCCTCGCAGCCATTGCCGGCGGCGCCAGCAATGATCTGATGGAACGAGCTGCTGATGTGATGCTGAAGGAGCGGCGTAAACTGATCCTGGTGGTGCGGGAGACACCGTTTTCCGAGATCCACCTGGAAAATATGTTGAAGCTCAGCCGCATGGGGGTGATCATCATGCCTGCCAACCCAGGTTTCTACTACCATCCCGAGACGGTGGAGGA
>JBDLIT010000024.1:0-38097 GCA_039714735.1 Pseudomonadota bacterium | reverse complement strand
GGGTGGTCCACGCGGTTATGGCGGTCCATACGGCTGGGGCGGCAGCCCATATGGCTGGGGCGGCAGCCCATACGGCTGGGGATATCCTGGCTACGGGCACCAGAACAACAATCAACAATCTGATCCGCCCCCTCCCCCACCCCTACCAGAATAGCCAGCTGGACGACTCTACAAAAGGGGGGTGACATACCCCCCCCTTTTTTGCATATTCCGCGCAACAGCGCTTTATCTCCACGGAGCTGAAATAGTTAATTATTTCAGTTAGTTGCCAATTCAAGCGCCTGACTGATATCGGCAATGATGTCATCGATATGCTCTATGCCGATCGAAAGCCGCACCAGATCCTCACTAACCCCGGCGCTTTTCAGTTCATCCGGACCGAGCTGGCGATGGGTGGTGGACGCCGGATGGCAGGCCAGTGACTTGGCGTCGCCAATATTAACCAGACGCAGGATCATCTGCAGCGCATCGATAAAGCGACCGCCGGCCGCCTTGCCGCCTTTGATGCCAAAACTCAGAATTCCGGAAGCCTGTCCTTTGGTGATCCTCTGGCAGCGCTCATAGTGTTCACTGTCCGGCAGTGCTGCATATCTGACCCACTCAACCTCTGGGTGCTGCTTGAGAAACTCTGCCGCGGCCATGGCATTTTCACAATGCCGCTCGATACGCAAGCCTAGGGTCTCAAGCCCCTGCAGGATAAGAAATGCACTATGAGGAGAGAGCGCCGAACCGGTATTTCGCAGGGGCACTACCCGGCAGCGGGCAATATAAGCCGCAGGTCCCAGGGCCTCGGTATAGACAACCCCATGATATGAGGGATCGGGCTCATTCAACATCGGGAAACGCGCTTTATTCGCGACCCAATCGAATTTACCGGAATCGACGATCACCCCACCAATGGTGGTGCCGTGTCCACCGATATATTTTGTCAGGGAGTGGACCACGATATCGGCGCCAAATTCGAATGCCCGGCAGAGATAGGGAGTGGCCACCGTATTGTCGACAATCAGCGGGAGGCCATGCCGATGGGCAATCTCGGCGAGCTTCTGCAGATCCACCACGTTACCGGCCGGATTACCGATAGATTCACAAAAAAGGGCTCGAGTCCGCTCATCGATCAGATTTTCTATGGTCTCATAATCGTCAAAGTCAGCCATGCGCACTTCGATGCCTTGACGCGGGAAGGTATGGGCGAACAGATTATAAGTACCACCATAGAGTTGACTGGTGCTGATGATATTGTCTCCGGATGCCGTGATGCACTGAATCGCATAGGTAATGGCGGCCATACCCGAGGCGACCGCCAATGCGCCGATGCCGCCCTCCATCTCAGCCAGTCGCTGCTCCAGCACACTGGTGGTGGGATTCATGATTCTGGTGTAGATATTTCCCTCAACCTTCAGATCAAACAGATCTGCGCCATGCTGAGTGTTGTCAAAGGTGTAGGACGTTGTCTGATAGATGGGTACTGCTGCAGCTTTGGTCGTGGACTCAGACTCGTAACCGTGATGCAACGCCAGGGATTCTAATTTCATATTATTCCTCCTTTGAGTGAACAGGGTTTATAGCATTCGATACCGCTTATGAACAGAATCCCCCATGAATTCATCCAATTAAGAATATAGCGCCAGTTTCCGCAACCTTCACGGCTAAATTGTCATCAGCAGGGGAAATTTCACTCAAATACCTTACTTTGATGTGTTGTATCCTGTTTGTCTGACGCTTATCCTTAGTCGAATAACAATTTTGTGGTATTTGATGAAAGAATACGTCCTCATCCTGATCAGCACTGTCCTCGTGAACAACTTCGTGCTGGTGAAGTTCCTCGGACTCTGCCCGTTCATGGGTGTCTCGCGGAAACTGGAAACAGCTACCGGGATGGGGTTGGCGACCACTTTTGTGCTGACTCTCTCGTCAATCTGTTCCTATCTGGTCAATGAATATCTGTTACTGCCCCTTGGCCTGGAGTTTCTCCGCACCATCGCTTTCATCCTCGTCATCGCCGTGGTGGTGCAGTTCACCGAAATGGTGATGCACAAAACCAGCCCCATGCTCTATCAGGTGTTGGGAATCTTTTTACCCCTGATCACCACCAACTGCGCCGTACTCGGCGTGGCATTGCTGAATACCCAGGAGCAACACAGTTTTGTGGAATCCGCATTGTACGGCTTTGGCGCTGCAATCGGTTTCTCCCTGGTGCTGGTCCTCTTTGCGGCGGTACGCGAAAGGGTCGCGGTGGCCGATGTGCCTGAGCCGTTTCAAGGCAATGCCATTGCCCTCATCACTGCCGGATTGATGTCGTTGACATTCATGGGGTTTGCCGGTCTCGTCACCCAATGAAACCATGCTGATTTCTATTCTCGCAATCACCGGACTCGCCACCATCTTCGGCCTGCTATTGGGCTATGCGAATGTCCGTTTTCACGTGGAGGGAGACCCGATAACCGACCAGATCGAGGTCCTGCTGCCCCAGACTCAATGTGGTCAATGCGGCTTCGCCGGCTGCCGACCCTATGCCGAGGCAATCGCTGCTGGTGAAGCAGAGATCAATAAATGCCCCCCTGGGGGAGAGTCAGGGATGCTGGCATTGGCGGATCTATTGGGACGAGATCCTGTTCCGCTGGATGCAGAACATGCTGAAGAGAAACCCAAAGTCCTGGCATTGATCGTGGAGGAGGAGTGCATCGGCTGCACCCTGTGTCTACAGGCCTGCCCGGTCGACGCCATTCTCGGTGCGGCAAAGCAGATGCATGTCGTCATAACTTCCGAATGCACCGGCTGTGAACTCTGCCTGCCCCCTTGTCCGGTGGATTGTATCGTCATGCAGCCTATCAAGCAGGACAGCACCACCTGGCGCTGGCCCTTCCCGGACCACAAGCATCCAGATGTCGTGGTTAAGGCCAGGGTTTGATCTGTACATGTATATCGAATCTAAAAAGAACAACTCACGTCAGCTCTGGCGCTTTCATGGCGGGCTCCATCTGCCGGATAACAAGCAACGCTCCCTGCAGCAGCCGCTGAAAACCGCCAGTCTGCCGGATAGGCTGGTACTGCCGCTGCACCAGCATATCGGCGAACCGGCTGATCCCTTGGTGCAGGTTGGAGATTCCGTTCTCAAGGGCCAGAAAATCGCCGACAATTCCGCTCCCGTCAGCTCTCCCGTGCATGCCCCGACATCCGGCAGAGTCGTGGAGATATCCAGTCAGCCCATTCCCCATCCATCCGGACTGCAAGGCCCATGCATCATCATCGAGCCTGATGGAAAGGAGCAGTGGGCGGAACTACCCGAACCGATCACGGATTATCACTCGGCAACCGCCGACATCCTGAGATCCAGAATTCGTGAAGCCGGCATTGTCGGCATGGGCGGCGCCACCTTCCCGTCTGCAGTCAAACTCAATCCCGGAAAACCGATCAAGACCCTGATCATCAATGGCGCCGAATGCGAACCCTATATCACCTGCGATGATTTGTTGATGCAGTCCTATCCTGAACGGGTCCTGGATGGTGCGCGAATCCTGCAAAAACTGCTCGGTGCGGTTGAGTGCCTGATTGCTGTCGAGGACAACAAACCGGCGGCTATCAGCACACTGCAAGATCATCTCGAGGAAGATGATGCTATCGAGGTGGTCAGCATCCCCACCCTCTATCCCAGTGGTGGAGAGAAGCAGCTGATCCGGATACTCACCGGACTTGAGGTACCCAGTTCCGGATACCCAGCCCTGTTGGGTATGGTTTGTCACAATGTCGCCACCACAGCTGCTATCGCCGAGGCCGTACTGGAGGGAAAACCACTCATTTCGCGCATCGTGACTTTGACCGGCGAAGGCATCGCGAAACCCTGTAATATTGAAACTCCATTGGGTATCACAGCAAGCAATCTTATCGCACAGGCTGCCGGTTACACTGGCAAGGTGTCGCAATTGATCCTGGGAGGCCCGATGATGGGCTTCGATCTGGCTACCGACGAAATACCCATCACCAAAGGCGCCAACTGCCTGTTGGCGGTCAGTGAGGCTGAGGCGCCATCCCCCGGAAACACGCTGGCCTGTATTCGCTGCGGCCGTTGTGCGGAAGTCTGCCCAGCCAGCCTCCTGCCACAGCAGATGTATTGGCACAGCCGGGCCAAGGATCTGGAGAAGGCGCAGGACTACAAACTGTTCGACTGTATCGAATGCGGCTGTTGTTCTCATGTCTGCCCCTCGCATATTCCGCTGGTCCAATATTTTCGCTATGCAAAGACCGAAAGCTGGGCCAAGGAACAGGAGAGACGGGAGGCCGAGCATGCCAAGCAACGGCATGAATTCCGCCTGGCCAGACTGGAGCGCCTGGAGGCCGAACGTAAGGCGCGCCTGCGCAAGAAAAAGGGAGCCTTGAAGAAAAAGCCGGCTGCGGGCAAATCTGGTGACGCGAGTGACGGTAAAAAAGCGGCCATCGAAGCCGCCATGCTGCGCGCAGCTGCAAAAAAGGCACAGCAGAAGGATCAACCCAAAAACACAGAGAATCTGACTTCAACCCAGCAGGCCCAAATCGTGGCCGCGGAGAAACGCCGCACGGCTCAACCTGAAGCAGTCAGCAACACAACCGGCGCGGAAAAGGAGTAACCGAGGCATGGAGTTCAAGACCCTCACCTCACCCCACACCGCACTGCCGAACAGTGTCAACAAGGTCATGCTGCAGGTCATTCTGGCATTGATTCCCGGCATTATCGCGATGACCTGGTTTTTTGGTTGGGGCACACTGATCAACATCATGCTGGCCATCTGCAGTGCAGTTGGCTTTGAAGCCCTGGTGCTCAGGTTGCGCAAGCGGCCGATCATGCCGACCCTGTGGGATCTCAGCGCCGTGTTGACCGCCATGCTGTTTGCGATTGCCGTGCCCCCCACACTGCCCTGGTGGCTCACCATCCTGGGTATGGCTTTTGCCATCATCATGGTCAAACAGCTCTATGGCGGCCTCGGCTACAACCCATTCAATCCTGCAATGGCCGCCTATGTGCTCCTGCTCATCTCCTATCCCGTGCAGATGACCAGCTGGCTACCACCCGTACCACTCAGCGAACATTCCCTGAGCTTTTTGCAGTCGCTGGGCCTAATCTTCACCGGTGCTTTACCTTCCGGACTGAGCCTGGATGCGGTCACCATGGCAACCCCATTGGATGAGATGCGGACCCAACTGGACCTCAACCGCATGATCAGCGAGATCCGTGAAAGCCCGCTGTGGGGGGATTTCGGAGGGCTTGGCTGGGAATGGGTCGGTAACTGGTTCCTGCTGGGTGGACTCTGGATGCTCTTCAAGCGCACCATCTCCTGGCATATTCCTGTCGCATTTTTGCTGGGTCTGATCATGATCGCGGGCATCTTCTGGATGTTTGACCCGGAAGGTCACCCTATTCCTCAGTTCCACGTCTTCAGTGGCGGGACCATCCTCGGGGCCTTTTTCATCGCTACTGACCCGGTCACTGCCTGTACGACCAAAAAAGGACAGCTTATTTATGGTGCTGCAATCGGTGTCATGGTCTACATCATCCGCACTTGGGGGGGCTACCCGGATGCCGTGGCGTTCGCGGTTCTACTGATGAATATGGCCGCCCCGACCATCGATCACTACACTCAGCCTCGCACCTATGGGCACGGAGGAAGACTGAGTGGCTAGGCACCCAATCGTGATCGCAGCCTTTATTCTGGGGGCCTTTGCCGTTGCAGGCACCTCACTGGTGGCATTCACCCATGATTTCACCAAAGAGCGTATCGCATTCAATGAGAGACAGACCCTGCTCAAGAGTCTGAATGCCTTGGTTCCAAAGGAATCAGTGGATAATGACATGGTCAGCGACACCTTGACCGTGAGTCATCCTGAGTTACTGGGTGCTGATGAAACCACAGTTTACCGGGGTCGCATGATGAATCAGCCGATTGCAGCGGTGCTGACTCCAGTCGTACCCGATGGTTATAGTGGCCCGATCAAACTTCTGGTTGCGGTGCGCTATGATGGTACTCTCGGTGGAGTTCGGGTAATCAGTCATAAGGAGACACCCGGCTTGGGAGATAAGGTTGAGGAATCACGTTCAGACTGGATCTATGGTTTCGCAGGAAAATCATTAAAGAATCCATCTGTAGCACAATGGAAAGTAAAACGCGATGGCGGGATTTTCGATCAATTTACCGGGGCCACGATTACACCTCGTTCAATCGTCAAAGCGATCAAGAATACACTGCTCTATGTCAGGGATAATCGTGACGCCCTGTACGACCGCAAGACGACAGATAGTCCAAATAAAGGGCAAGGGTAACGCTGATGTCTGAAAACAGCTATCAATCCATCATCACCGGCGGCCTTTGGAGTAACAATCAGGCACTGGTTGCCCTGCTTGGCCTGTGTCCTCTGCTGGCAGTGACAAATACCGCAATCAACGGCCTGGGACTCGGTCTGGCCACCACTGCGGTGCTTACTGCATCCAACGGTACCGTATCGCTGATTCGTAATCTGGTCCGCCCTGAGGTACGCCTTCCCGTCTTTGTGCTGGTGATTGCCTCCTTCGTAACGGCCATCGAATTGAGCATGAACGCCTTTTTCCATGAACTGCACAAAGTGCTCGGGATTTTCATTCCACTCATTGTCACGAATTGTGCGATTATCGGGCGCGCAGAGGCATTCGCTTCAAAAAACAGCCTGCCACGCTCAGTAGTGGATGGATTGAGTATTGGTATCGGGTTTACCCTGGTTTTGATGACGTTGGGAGGCATGCGTGAATTGGTGGGACAGGGCACTCTGTTTGATCAGGCCCATCTGATGTTCGGTGAAGCAGCCCGCGGCCTGACCTTCAGGCTGGGTGAAGATTTTCCCGGCATGCTGGTTGCCATCTTACCTCCAGGCGCCTTTATAGGATTGGGGCTATTGATTGCCGTAAAAAACCTGATCGACAAACGCTTGGTGCAGAAGGCAGCTACACAGGACCCCGTCGAGGCAGAAAGCGCCACCATCTGATCGTGCGTATTCCCCGCGTTTATACAGACCAGGCCTTGGCCAGCAACTGTGAAGTCAATCTGGAAATCAGCTCATCGCACCACTTGAGCCGGGTCATACGGCTCAGAACCGGTGACAGTCTCAAACTTTTCAATGGCAATGGTGAGGAGTATTCAGGAACGATCACAGGGTCTACAAAAAAAAACATCTCCGTGGATGTCGAAATGCTGTTGAGGACAGAACCCGTTGCCCCACTGGCGATCAATCTGCTCATCGGCATCTCCAGAGGAGAGCGCATGGATTATGCTCTGCAGAAGGCCGTTGAGCTTGGGGTCTCGAATATATCTCCAATTTTCACCACACGTTGCATGGTCAAGCTGACGGGGAAACGCCTGCAGCAACGCATGCAACATTGGCGGAATATCCTGATCAACGCATGCGAACAGTCCGGACGTTGCCGACTGCCAGACCTGTCTGTCCCTTGTGCCCTTTCAGAAGCACTGATGAAGTTTCCCGACGGAACGTCTCTGCTTCTGCATCATCTGAGTGAACAAACACTCTGGGAACTGGAAACTCCTCAAGGCATGTTGACTATATTAGTGGGTCCAGAGGGGGGACTGTCGGATGAAGAAAGAGAATTCGCCATTCACCGAGGATTTATTGCCGTCAGACTCGGCCCCAGAATAATGCGCACCGAGACAGCTCCTTTGGCGGCAATTGCTGCGATTCAAACCCTGTGGGGGGACTTTCGTTGAGCATCCTGCGATAAACAATGACTCATAAAAAGCTGGAGCCCCACAGATACAGCTGTCTTATTTCAAGATACTTATCTTGCTATCGAATATAGCGCCCCGTTTAGCTGACTTCCTTAGACACCACTTCAGAGAAAGAGCTCTCCAGCCCATCTGAATCATAGGCTGTGACTGCAAAGTAGTAGATACCGGATGAAGGAACTGCAATGCTTATCTCCGTTGCTGAGATTCCGAGTATTTCTTCCTGGAGCACCAGGTCATCAGGCGAGGTACCGTAATAGATCCTGTAACCTTCCAATTCACTCGGGGCGAGCGAACTCCCATCAGTCCTCGTGGTTGGGGCGGTCCAGGAGAGATCAATCTTCTGCTGCACACTGGTAGTATCACTGCTTGAATCATCGGATCCACCACCACAAGCTGAAAGCAGTATTCCGACTAAAACGATCAATAAAACCGATAGTATTTTTTTCATGACGGCCGCCTCTATTGTTATCTTTTGCATAGGGCATAACGGCGAAGCCGGCAGATACTATATGTAATGGGTCACAATTTAAATTGAGACCATTCAATGCATGACCTGACAGATACAAACCTGCGAACTGAATCACAAAGCAGGGTGATGAATGGTGAATTTACAAGGCCCTTTCAATAGGCCAGAGACAAGCCAAGGTTCGATCTAATCTGTTGCCATACAATCCAGAACAAGCCTCTCCAACTCATCCAAATCTGGAATAAAGGCCTGTTTATCGTCAATCATTACAGCCTGTTTAACCAGGCCGCCCAGATTATCAGATATATCGGAAGAATCAATAGATTCTGATGTCACATGGAGCAGACTGGGGATTGCCTGAGCAACCATACCGATGTGTGGCAGTGAGGCTTCTCCATTGAGCGTGTTCATGATGATCGTCCGGCCTCGGTGAACAGGCTCTACAACCGTATCTCCCATCATGCCTTCGATAGAGACAACCGGAACTGATGTGCCTCGCCAGGCAAGATCGCCAAGCAACCATTCCGGCACTCCTTGCCTGACCTCTGGTTTTGAGTAGTTCATGACCTCTGCTACGACAACATTCGGCAGGAGAACCAGATTCTTCACCAAAGGAATCAAAACACTCCTGATCTCAATTAAGGGCACACTACTCATGATTTAATTTCTGCCAAGACTTCATTGATATTATCCAGCAGCTCTGCTTCCTGATAAGGTTTACCCAGACAGCGCTTCACACCAAGATCGAATGCTCGTTGTCGATGTTTCTCTCCAACCCTGGAAGAGATCATAATGATAGGTAAGCCATAGTAGTCAATCGAATTGTTGATGTGCCTTGCCACCTCGAAGCCATCCATTCGAGGCATTTCGATATCAAGCAACATAATATCCGGCACCTGGTCCTGAAGTAGCGCAACAGCCTCCACTCCATCTTTTGCTGCCACAACATCCATATCATGCCTTTCCAATAGCCTGCCGGTTACTTTACGTACTGTAATTGAGTCATCAACGACCATGACCTGAATACGATCCCTGGTTGGCTCCTGAATCACACTGTATAACGGCGCTGACGAAGGCAAACGTGCTGCATCCATACGCACCAGCGCCCCTACATCCAAGATCAGTGAAACCCGGCCGTCCGCAAGAATAGTTCCACCGGTGATCCAGCGTACACTACCCGCTTGCTTACCTATGGATTTGACCACGATTTGCCGGGTTCCTAATAATTCATCAACCTGCATAGCAACATTATGCTCACCCGCATGTACCAGCAAGAGCGGGAACCATCTGACGCTGTCTGACAATTCATGATTCTCAAGGCCCATCATACGGCCGAGATAGGCGGTCTTATAGTTCCTGTTTGCGTATGTGTAATGCTCTTGCTCACCAGAATAACAGGCCTGAAGCTCATTATTTCTGATCCTTACCACGCCCTCCACACTACCATGAGGTATCGCATAGATTTCCTCTCCAACTCGTACCAATAGTGCATCTGAAATGGCCAGGGTAAGAGGTAACCGGATAATAAAGCTGGTACCGCGTCCTGGCTGAGAATCAATCTCCAAACCACCACCCAGCTGTTTGACTTCGCTGGCTACCACATCGAGCCCAACTCCCCGTCCTGCAATCTGGGTAATCTCCTTAGCTGTACTAAACCCTGGATTGAGTACACATTGAATCAAGTCATCATCGCTAACCTCTGCTGTCTGATTGATCATCCCTTGCTTGATTGCCTGGGTGCGTATAGCTTCGATATCCAGACCGCGGCCATCATCAGAAATCGTTATCAATACATTGTTTGCTTCACGATCGATATACAACGAAATACGTCCTGTTTCATCCTTGTCAACCGCCGGCCGTTCTGCGGGCGCTTCAATACCGTGAGACACAGCATTGCGTAGCAGATGCTCAAATACGGGAACCATACGGTTGAGGATATTTCTATCCAATTCACCCTCAATGCCAAAACTTTCAAGATGGGCTTTCTTACCTGTTTGATCTGCCGTCTGTCGCACAAGACGTTGCATGCGAGGTATCAAATTGGCAAAAGGCACCATACGGGTTCTCAACAAACCGTCCTGAAGATCAGTAGAGATACGGGACTGTTGCAACAGCAGGGTGTCAGTTTCACGCTGAAGATCGGTTAACGACTGATTGATGCTTCCCAGGTCACTAACGGTTTCAACCAAAGCCCTTGAGAGTTGTTGCATATTCGAGAACCGGTCGAGTTCCAAGGGATCAAATGCTGCTTTTTCCCGATCATCCTTTTCACTGTCCCTTTCCCATCGATAGAGAATTTGTGCTTCGGTTTCGATTTCAAGATTTCTCAATTGAGTGTGGAGCCGTGAAACAGTCTGCTCCAACTCTGAAAGATTGAATCCAAGCACATTATTCTGCTGTTCCAGGCGTGCCCGATAAATACTGACCTCACCAGCATTGTTAACCAGCCTGTCCATTAAGTCCGCACTGATGCGAACCTGGTCTTTACTTGTCTTGAAAGGTGTTTTTTTATCGGATTTCTTACGTGTCTCCACACGTTTCGCGATTTCGGAAACAAAAGGAAGCACGACCGCAGATTCTGTTTGAGAATCAGCAGAACTCTTTTTCTTCTTTGACGCTTTAGCCTTTTTGGGTAGCTTAATATCAGATTCAGCAGGCCCTGACTCAATGTTGGGATTTACAAAATCTTCCAACTCTTGCTGGAGGTCATCGGCAAGAGCGACCTTGCCAATACTGCTTATATCATCAATCTGTGAGGCCAAACTATCCATTGCCTGACGAGTGAGATTCAAAATAGAATGACTCACCCTTCCGGAATCAGCCACAACCCAGGTCAAGAATGATTCAACAGCATGACTAAGATCACCGACCGGAGAAATACCCGCTAAACGGGCGCTCCCTTTTAATGTATGCAGTGATCTTTGTATATCTCCTACGAATGACAAGTCATCTTGTTTGGCCATCCAGTTCTGGTAAGCTGATTCAAGGTGTTCAAGTATCTCCTTGGCCTCTTCACAAAACACCTCAATCAACTCGGGATCTTCACCAATTTCTACGAATTCGCCATCCTGTAGATAACTCAGAGGTTCGAAGAAAATATCGGAGCTTGTATCCTCACCGGTTTCATCATACTCAAATATCGTTTCACTCAATTCACTCTTTTCAATGAATGAAGTAGAAACATCATCAGATTCTGCTGGTTTGAGCAGGGACTCCAATTGCTCCGCTAAAGCAGATGGCCTATGCACCTGACCAAGGCTTTCTGCTTCATCAATCTGAGTTGCAAGCATATCAATTGATTGTCTTATTACCTGCATTCCAACTTCTGATATTTCACTTTTCCCATCCTCCAAGTCCTTGAAATACGACTCCAGCGCATGACTTAGATCACCGACAGGAAGAACACCCGCGAGGCGTGCGCTTCCTTTCAGTGTATGTAGTATTCTCTGTATCTCAGGGATGTTATTTGTGCTGTCTGCTTCTACTCCAAAATTCTGGTAACAGTTTTCCAGCGCATCGATAAGATCCCTTGATTCTTCGAAAAAGATTTCCAGTAATTCCGGATCTTCCCCCACTACAAAAAGATCGTCATCCGCTAAATAGCTAACAGGCTCTGCGTAGAATTCGCTGAGATTTTCTTCCTGGCCTGCAGATCCGGAGGCTTCTTCATCACCAGTTTCCGGGAGTCCTATCTGGGCTGTATCTGTAGCATCAACCTCATCATGCCCTGCCTTTCCTAATCCCTGATCATCTTCTGATACTGTATTATCTGAAGATGATTCTCTTAGATCTTCGAAACAGGCCTCCAAATAATTGATATGGGAATCAGCCCAGTGAACCGCACCAAATGCTTCGGTCTCTTTGATTTGAACTGCGAGGCTATTCAATGCTTGCTTAAGCATATCAACAAGTGGTTCAAAAGCCTGTGTTGTTATGTCCAAAGAAGCACTGAATATCTTTTCCAACGCATAGGCAAGATCACCAATGGGCATTATCCCCGCCAGCCTTGCACTACCTTTGAGTGTGTGCAGACCTCTTTGGATAATCTCCAACTGTGTATCTTTATCTTGGTCTTTCAGCCAGGCGTCAAAGCTTGAGGTTATACCTTCCAGCAACTCCCCTGCTTCTTCTTGGAATATACCTACCAACTCTGGATCTTCATCTACCGTAAAGACCTTTTCATCTTGCAAACTGCTCGGAATATCGACATCTACAGCATCAGCTTCAGTGAATCCCTTCGCTGGCTCTTTCAGTTGAGAAGCCTTATCAAGACCGGTCTCATCTGTGTTCGCAATAGATGCAATATCACGAGTTGTTAACTGCGTTTCATCTTTACCTTCACTTATCAGTTCTTCTTTAGCAGTCGTAAGTCTTACTAGATAACTATCGGCATCAGATTCTGGATTATTTTCTAGCGGCAACCACGTCAAGAATTTGCGTACGGAACTTATTGAACCTTCTAAAAGCGCAAGAACGCCATCATCCGCCAGCTTATCCTTGGCTACCAGTATCTTTAAATACTCCTCGACAGATTTACTAAGATTGGCGATAGGAGTGATCCCTGTCATGCGCGCACTGCCATGCAGGGTATGGAAGGCCCTGACGATGTCATCAGAAATCTGTGGCCGTGGGTCTGATGATTTTGCCAGGCTTATGAATTCTTCAAGATCTGCAAGGTGATTTTGTGATTCCTCGGCAAAAACATCCAGTAACTCCGTATCAACTTCGATCATCAGATCCGAGTCAGAAAAACCCTGCTGAATGATCATATCCTCTTCATTCTGCAAATCAGACTCAGGCAACAAATCACTTGAATCCAATAAAGGCTCTGATATATCAATACCAGTAAGATCGATGTCAGTCTCATCTGATTCAGATGAGAGCTTGGAACTCAAACCAAGTTCGTAATCAGAAGATTGATCAATCTGTAAAGAATCAAGCTGATCTTCATGTTCCTCTGATTTTTCCTTGCTTCCCGTATCTAGCCGCTGCTCGTCCTGAATACGACCATCCGTTATAGCAAACGCCCTCTGTATAAAGCCATCCACGTCAACGTCTGCATCCGGGTGTACATTGTTTTCCTGGCAATCTATTAAAACAGGTAAGATCCGAATCACATGCTCGAGCAACTCCCTCATCTCCGAAGAAGGATGGATTGTCTCGTCTATCACTCTGTTTAGCATGTTCTCAACCGACCATGCCACCTCACCAATTATTTTCGCCCCAACCAATCGGCCACTGCCTTTCAGGGTATGAAAGGAACGCCGAAAACTATTAAGAGAATCTTTATCATCCTTGTTTTTAAGCCATGCAGGCAGATCCTGTCGGATCGACTCCAGCTCTTCCCTAGCTTCCTCTACGAATATTTCAAGAATCTCAGCATCTATATCCTCCAGAGGAGGTTTTTCTGATGCAGGTATAGGGATTTCAGAGAGATCCTCTGTTTCTTTAACTATCTCCTTAGCTTGTATCTTTTCAGCTTCACTGAGCGTTCCTGAGTCTGCTTGTGATACATCGACCTGCTCACTCTCAGCTGGCTGTGAATCCACGAGCGGGATTGATTCAACTACATTCTGAGCACTCTCAAGTTCTGATCTTGACTGCAATAACCCATTTAAGGCGGATTGTGCGATCGCCATAATTTCCCGGCGATTTCCAGTCCCATCCACTAAAGCCTCAAGGTAATACTCAATACTGCTGATAACATCTGCCAGGAAATTGAGTTGCTGACGATCAACGACCTGCTGGTCGTCAAACATATATTGTTTTATAAAGTCAGCAGTTTTATATAGAATCTGCGCACTTTCTGTCAGCTCCAATACTTTTAATGCACCATATACACGCTGAAAACCCTCAAATACTTTCTTCAGTATATCCGGTTCAGATGGAGCTTCCGTGTAACTGATAATCGCCTCTTTGGCTTTGGCAATATCTACTTTTGCTTCGCGAACTGTCTGTTTTATCAGATTCTGATATTCGCTCTCAGGAAGACCAATACCCCATTTCTCATCAACTTCAGTATCTACTGACTCTGAAGGCTGAATTGTCTGCAAAGTACTTAGCGAAGATTCAACAAACAAGATATCCCCCGCCATTTCCATGAGCTCGTACTCTTCAGGAGGTGTATCTTTTTCCAGGAAACCCTGTACTTTATTCGCCTGGCGAAGCAGCCTGGAACGCAATGAGCCTTGTCCAACCATTCCCAGTGTATCGGCCAACTGGCGCAGGGGTTTTTCAAGATGCTCTAACATCCCAGGTTCTGCATCCTGTTTCCGCATGAACAGGTCAAGGACATCCTTAATGCGGGTCAACTCCTTTTGAACTGCGTCACTGATTGAGGCCGCCAGTTCAGCATTAGAACCACTGAGACCCTGGCGTCCCTGAGTCAGCTCGGCTTCGCTGGGCAACAGATTGTCCAGATCAAAAGCCTCTTTAACCGCTATAATTCTCGGATTATCTGTATCGGCTTGTGCAATGTAATAAAGAAGGTTTTGTAAGAGATCATCCGCCTGCTCATCATTCTGCGCAGTCTCACCCTCATCAATGATACGCTTTAGCTGTCTATCGACTTTACTGAACAGCTGCTTTACTGCGATCCCAGAGGTAATTGAATTGTCAATCAATCCACGAATCAATGCTCCCGAAACCCAAGCTAGCTTGTAAAATTGCGGGGTCCCGGAATTTTTTTCCAATTCGTCAAATACCTTGACCAGTTGCTGCCAACCTCTCTCAACCTGTTTCTGACGGAACCATCCAAGCAATCCGACATGAAACTTCTGTCGTAAGCGACGCACCAGAGCAGGCAATTGCTGGTTAGGTTCACCGTTTAGGTGTTCTGCAATAGGGGCATCGTGTATACCGGGCCGAAAAAGGGCGGCTTCTGATAATAGAGGTGCATCGCGTACCGCCCTCAAATCATTCAGTAATGGTAGAATGATTAAAGGAACATCTGCATTACCTGCTTGGAGTTTTTCAAGGTAGTCGGGGAGTTGAATAAGCGCGAGCATGAGGGCTTCTGCAGCATCCTGCGTTTGACGCACATGCCCATCTTTCATAGCCCGGGCAACTGCTTCCATCTCCTCTGCCAACATGCCAGGGCCGTAGATCTGAACAACCTGCAATACACCCGCAATCTGATGCAGGTGATCGGCACAAGTGTCTAATTCTGTGTTATCACCTTCTGACTCGACATAGGCTTCCAAAGCCCGGCGGGCTTTACGAACTGTTTCATCCAGTTCATCCTTAACCCAGTTAAGTGCGCTAAATTCGCTGACATCTGTCATGCCATTCCCCAGTTGATCAGGTCATTCCGATGACAAAACAAGTAATCAATCTCTATGGAAGACGGAAGCCGGCCACAGATTTCTGCAATTCATCCGCCAATTCTGCGAGTGCCCCGATGGAATTGGCCGTCTGCTGAGTACCTTCTGATGTCTGGCTGGTAATCTCATGGATTACTGTCATCGTGTCGTTGACTGACGATGAAGCCTCAGACTGTGTTTGTGCCGATTCAGCAATCTTGCTGGTCTGATCAGCAATATATTTCGATACGCTTTCAATCTCATTCAAAGCACCACCTGCATTCTCTGCCAGCTGTGCACCCTTCACAACACCAGTTGTGCTGGCTTCCATGGAGGTTACCGCTTCATTCGTATCAGCCTGAATGGTTTTTACCAATGCTTCTATCTGTTTGGTCGCATTGATCGAGCGCTCCGCCAAACGCTGAACCTCATCGGCAACCACCGCAAATCCACGTCCGGCCTCTCCAGCCATCGCGGCCTGCATGGCGGCATTCAGTGCAAGAATATTCGTCTGATCTGCAATATCATCGATCAATTCAACGATGTCGCCAATTTCCTGCGAGCTTTCACCAAGACGTTTGATGCGTTTAGAGGTTTCCTGAATCTGTTCTCGAATCGAGTCCATACCTTCGATGGTATTACGTACCGCCTCAGTACCCGTTCCTGCAATTTCCACAGAGCGTTTTGCCACTTCAGCTGATTCTGTTGCATCTTTGGACATCTGATCAATTGCCACTGTCATCTCTTTGATGGACTCATTCGCCTGGGCAATTTGTTCGGATTGATGCTCACTTGCCTCGGTAAGATGCATAGCAGTGGCTCGACTCTCTTGGGTCGCACCTGAGACCTGATCGGAAGTCTGATTTATCGTGGTTACCAGCTCACGAAGCGCCTCGATTGCATAGTTGATCGAATCCGCGATAGCACCGGTAATATCCTCCGTTACACTCGCGGTAACGGTCAGATCACCATCAGCCAAGTCACCCATTTCATCCAACAGTCGCAAGATGGCTTTCTGGTTGTTTTCATTCTGAATTTTACTCGCCTGCTCGCGCTTTTGAGCATCAAGTATCAATTGGAGTCCAAGCAGGATAAGGAACACGACGGCAGCAGCACCGAACACGGCAATCATCCCTGGCCCTGCCTTGATCCCCAAGATGCTGAATCGCCCGGGTGCCTCACCATAAGCAGTGATCAATTCAGCCGCTGCATTACTCGCCTGATTACTGGACATATTGATTACCGATGCGGCCTCAAGCGCCGGCAAGACACTCGGAATGTTCTCGATTATCTCCTGAATATTGTCATTGATAGCGCCAAATGTTTCGCTGATGTTCGTTAATCGCTGGATTGCCACGCGATCAGTGACCTTTTCCAAGCCCAAATCCTCATCTCCCTCGAGGAGACCATCCAGCACCTGTCCAAAACGATTTGCATCACGACTGAACTGATCAATGGCTGTAGCAGTTTCCTGCCCCCCCACAAGCACCATATTGATGTTGGTATTTATGCGCTGCAGCAACATTTCCTGCTCCGCAGCGATGGCTATCTGCTCTCGCGATGCTTTACTGTTGACCAGGATCTCAACCAGCTCTTCTGATAACTCCTGTAGCTGTGGCACAGCTTCCCCAATCACACCGGAAAAATCGAAAATAGCCAGTATGGAATCACGTGATTGTAATATTTCATCAAGATATTGCCTTAACTCGAGCCAGGTGTTTTCAAGATTTCTCAGCGGTTCAGCCACATCTTCAGGAGAACCTGGCAGATCATCGGAGCGGGCGCCGTTTTTCAATTCCCAAACGATGGTCTCGTATCTATCGCGTGAAACCTGGAGAGGCTTATAGGACTGCAGTTCTCCTCTCGCAGCCGAAAGTCCAATTTTTGCGAGTCTTTGTGCAAGGACCTGTGTTTCAGCTGCTCTTATCAGATAACGTTCATCATAGGACGCCCGCCGGCTGGTATGCGCAAATGTGACCAGCGCCAGAATCAGTGAGATCAACACCAACACGGCGAGTGTTGTGATAACCTTATTTGAAGGTAAGTTTCCACCCACTCCTTTAACTCTCATTACTCATTTCTCCTCAAAGGAAATTCTCAGGCCTGCACACTGCCAGCAGGCCCTGTCTCATCTAAATTGCAGCAATCTGAAATGCAGGGTCATTCGCAAGTTCAGATAGTTTGAAGACCGGCCATGAAACGCCATCCTGATCGAAACCATACTCCACATATCTATCGAAATGCCCGGACAATGACTCCTTGCCGACTGCTGAATCTTTTGCGAAATGACGGATACCAACCATTTCGCCAACCAATACGCCAGTGACACCACTCCCGAGCTTAAAAACCAGTACCCGACTGCGTCGACCCCGATCCGTTTTCCTGCCAATCAGAAACAGTTGCAGGTCCACCACCGGTATCAATATTCCCCTAATATTTGCTATTCCCAGCATCCATGGCTTGGTGCCTGGAACCTTGGTCATGGATGAAGAATAATTAAGAATTTCCTTGATTTCACTCAATGGCGTAATGAGTCGTTCATCACCCACATAGAACATGACCCCTTCCCAGAAACTCTTGAGCTGATCCTGTTGCGGTAGTCCGACCGCCGATTCACGGCACCTTTGCTCTATTGAAGCGAGTAATTCGACAATCGCCTCTCCGGGAGAAGACTCTGACATTTGCTTCGATTCAGCCATCAAGCAGGGCCCTGATTTTCACCAGCAGGTCTGCCGGCGCGACCGGCTTGACCAGATATTCATTTGCACCCTGGCGTTTACCCCAATTGATATCTGTCTGTTGATCCTTGGTTGTCACCATGATTACCGGTATATCGGCTGTTTCCGGATCATTGCGTAATCGTCTTGTCGCTTGAAATCCATTGAGCACAGGCATCACAACATCCATCAGGATAAGATTCGGATGCGCACGTTTAGCGACCTCAATACCTTCTTGCCCATCGCGTGCGATTTCTGTCTGATATCCTTGTTTTTCTAATATCTTTTTGAACACATGGACTTCTGTAGGTGAGTCATCAACTATTAGGATAGTTGCAGAACCTCCGCCCTCCGAAGATTCCATCTCATTATCCTTTGAACTTGGATTATCCTTTGAACTTGGATTATCCTTGCGAAAAATATTTCTAATCATTGGCTCTATTTCGCCTGCTATGTAATCTCATCAACCAAAATCCAGAATCAGTTTGTCTTATTCCACAACCCTGGATACATGGCGTCTGATTGCTCCTAATAATTCATCTTTGGTAAATGGCTTAGTCAAATACTGCTCCGACCCCACGATACGTCCTCTTGCTCGATCAAAAAGTCCGTCTTTACTGGATAACATAATCACTGGAATATTCCGATACTCCTGATTGTGTTTTATCAACGCACAAGTCTGATAGCCATCGAGACGGGGCATCATGATATCGACAAAAATAACATCGGGGTGCAGATCTGCAATCATTGCCAGGGCTTCGAACCCATCTGTCGCGGTTATTACTTCACATCCTTCTCTTTTGAGCAGGCTTTCCGCAGTTCGCCTGATGGTCTTACTGTCATCAATGACCATCACCTTGATTCCGGAAAGAGCCATCTCCTTTTCACCCTCACTCACAGTCTGATCTCCATTAAACACGGCAAAAAAACAGATAGAGAAGATCCACTCTCACCTCTTCCTGCAACTTCCAGACCCTTCACACCAGTCAGACTGGATGGCTCTACTATGCCAGCCTCAATAGAGATCGCAGATAGATAGTCGTCATCTTCAACCGCAGTCGATGTGCCGGGAAAAGTAAAACTGACAATGCATGCACACCAAAAGCGCCGGAATCCAAACGCGATAGGGCACAAAGGCTGAGCGGTTGCCATCAACATACAATTCACACCTCAAAATCTTTAGCTTACGAACCGTTGTTTCCCTACAGAAACTCAAGTTAAGTAAATAATTCCTTGAGGGTAAATCCAATAACCTCTCTTTCTAGCCGGTCAAAATAGCAAGATGCGTATGTCTCATCAAGATTTCTCTTCCCAATCTACGACTTGGCATTCAACAATACTGTAACTGCCGCACTGTAACTGCCGCACGCTCCTGAACTGAGATATAGTGGCCATAGCGGCCAAACCCTGGAAAACTTAATTCTTCACGACAACCACAGTAGACTGGCATACATGAACATCAAACTCGGCATGGTTATGGACCCGATTGAGTCCATCAAAATCCACAAAGACAGCAGCTTCGCCATGCTGCTGGCAGCCCAGGCAAGAAACTGGGAAATCTACTACCTCCAACCCCGGGATCTGAGCCTGCGTGATGGGCGCTGTCTGGCCAAAATGCATAGCATTAGGGTTGCAGACGACCCGGCCGGCTGGTTTGAAATCACTGGCGAAAAGACGCTGCCGTTGGAAAACCTTGATGTAGTCCTGATGCGCAAGGACCCTCCATTTGATATGGAATACATCTACACTACCTATCTACTGGAACAGGCAGAGCAGTGTGGTTGTCTGGTTGTGAATCGTCCAGCCAGTCTTCGCGATGCCAACGAGAAGCTATTCACCAGTTTTTTTCCACAATGCTGCCCGGCCACCCTGGTCACAAGGCAGGCCGGTTTGCTCCGTGACTTTGTACAAGAGCAGCAGGACATCATCCTAAAACCCTTGGGTGGAATGGGCGGAGCCTCTATATTCAGGGTACGCCAAGGCGACCCCAACCTGAGTGTTATAATCGAAACCCTGACCAACCATGGCCGGGAGTACACCATGGCACAGCGATTTATTCCGGAAATATCTGAAGGTGACAAGCGCATTTTGATGATCAATGGCCAGCCAGTCCCCTATGCCCTGGCTCGAATACCCGCAGAAGGCGAGACTCGGGGCAACCTGGCGGCGGGCGGTCGTGGAGAGGGCGTACCTCTATCAGATCGTGATTACTGGATCACACAACAAGTGGGGCCTGAGTTGAAAAAGCGTGGCATTCTGTTTGCCGGTCTCGATGTAATAGGTGACTATTTGACTGAAATCAATGTCACAAGTCCAACCTGCATCCGTGAACTCGACACTCAATACAATCTGGATATTGCAGGCGACCTGATGGACTGCATTGCAGGGTATCTGTCTGCATGACGACGCATGCTCTCCCATCTTCCAGTGACAGATTCGGCGTCATGCTGTTTATCGCCGCTGGTCTGCATCTTCTGCTTATTCTTGGCGTAAGTTTCGAATTCGAAAAGAAAAATAAAAATGAATTTCGTCAAAGGAGCCTGGAAATCATGCTAGTTGAGCAGCCACGAGAACCGCCAAAGCCCGATGAAACAGCCGATTTTCTTGCCCAGACCAGTCAGTCTGGCGGCGGTGAACAAGCTCCGAAGACAAGACCCACCCAGCAGGCAGTAACCGCCGTGCAACCGCCTGCCCCACCACCCGTGATCCAAAATCAGGCTGTTCCAGAGGTCCCGATACCTCTCAGGCACGTCATCACAAAGGCCAAATCGAAGCATAAAACAGTTACCGAAATCACCACACCCGTCGTTGAGACGCCGGCAAGACCCACTGCCTTACAATTATTTGCCAGCCGTGACCAGGAGATTGCACATTTAACCGCCGAGTTGGAGAAAAAAACCCTGGCCTATGCCAAGCTCCCCAAGCGCAAAGCGATCAGCGCAAGCACCAAGGAGTATAAGTACGCTGCCTATCTGGATGCCTGGCGGCGCAAAGTGGAGAGGATAGGCAATCTCAATTACCCCGACCAGGCGAAGCGGCAAAAACTCTATGGCAGTATGATCCTGCATGTGGCGGTAAAGAGCGACGGCAGCGTGGAACAGGTCCGGATTCTGCGTTCTTCCGGTCATCAGCTCCTGGATGATGCGGCAGTCAGGATCGTGCGTCTTGCCGCGCCATATTCGCCCTTTCCTCAAGAGATTAACCAGGAAACCGATATTCTGGATATTACCCGGACATGGCAATTCACTCGAAGCAACCGGCTTGGAACAAAATAGGCGGGTAACTATCGGTACGCCACATCGAATAACAGTTGCAGCGATCCCAGACAGATTGGATACTATTAGATATGCGTCCAGACAACCATCTGACCAATCATTTTCTCATCGCCATGCCCGGTCTGGCTGACCCCAATTTTTTCCATACGGTCACCTACATCTGCGAACACAGCGAACAGGGCGCGATGGGGCTGGTCATCAACCGCCCCATGGGACTCCAACTTGCTGATATCTTCGAACAGCTCGACATCAAGATTACTGACTCAAACATTTTACAAGTCCCAGTGTACATGGGGGGGCCGGTTCAGGGTGATCGAGGATTCGTCCTTCACAACACCGACTCGGAGTGGGATTCAACACTCCAAGTGACTGCAGAAATCAGTGTAACCACCTCCATGGATATACTTCAGGCCATCGCGACTGGCCAAGGCCCCGCCCACTCACTCATCACCCTGGGTTACGCGGGATGGGGCGCTGGTCAACTGGAGGAGGAGTTAGCCCAGAATGCCTGGCTCAGCGGACCGGCCGAGAGTGATATAATCTTCAGTCGCGCCAGTGATCAGCGCTGGCAGGCTGCAGCTGACCTCCTTGGGGTGGACCTGAACCTATTGAGCAGTGAGGCGGGGCACGCCTGAATGGCAACCTTGATGGGCTTCGATTATGGCACCCACAAGATCGGAGTGGCTGTAGGACAAACAGTAACCGGCACAGCCAGTGCTGTGGAGACCTTGCATGCAGTGCGCAACAAGCCTGATTGGCAGCGCATCAGTGATCTGATAGAAGAGTGGAAGCCGGATGCGCTGATCGTTGGGTTTCCACTGGACACTGACGACTCTGAGACTGACGCTACCGTCCCGGCTTTGCGGTTCTCCCGGCAACTGGAAGGGCGTTTCCACCTAAAAGTCCACCTGGCGGATGAACGCTATACCTCGCTTGAGGCGCGTAGTCGACTGGGACGTAAATTAAAAGAGACCGAAACTTATGATGCCGTAGCGGCCAAGCTAATCATCGAAACCTGGCTAACCGAAAATCCAGAGTCAAAATGCAGTTAGCTGAATGAATTCAAGGCCCTCAAGGTATGCATTTACCACTGAATAGCGAAGGTGTCTCTGATGCTATTGCAGAAAACAGTTTAGATTTCAGCCGTAAAACAACTCAAATACCAGGTGAAAAATGCAGACTAAAGAATTCATGAATGCCGAAGGTGTGGAATCACTGGTCGATGTCATGGCGGGCAAGCTTTGGACGCTGTTAAACCAACGCGAGATCAATGCGCCCCTGATTGTCGGAATCCGTACAGGTGGGGTCTGGCTGGCCGAGATGCTGCACGCGGAACTGGGCCTGCAGGATCCCCTGGGCACCCTGGATATCTCATTCTATCGTGATGACTTCACACGTATCGGCATGAATCCTGAGGTCCACCCCTCCGACCTGCCCACGCCGATGGATGATCGACACATCATCCTCGTCGACGATGTCCTGCACACCGGCAGAACCATACGCGCCGCCCTGAATGAGATCTTCGATTACGGCCGTCCGGCCTCGGTGATTCTCGCCGCCCTGGTAGACCGGAGCGGCCGGGAACTGCCGATCCAGCCGGATATCGTCGGACTCAAACCGCATCTCGAAGCCGATCAACACATCACCCTGACCGGCCCGGAGCCGCTGGGGCTGGTGATAGGAACAGAATCCAACCGCAGTTCCAGACAACATGAGGATGAGTTCTAATCATGAGTCAGGCCAGTAGCAATCTGCAACTTGACAGGGAAGGAAGGCTCCTCCATTTTCTCACCATTGATGGCTTGAAGCGGGAAATGCTCACCGAAATCCTCAATACAACAGAGGGTTTTACCGGGGTTTCTGAACGGACGGTGAAAAAGGTGCCGCTCTGCCGAGGCAAGATTGTCGCCAATCTCTTTTTCGAAACCAGCACCCGCACCCGCACCACCTTCGAACTGGCGGCAAAAAGGCTCTCCGCTGACGTCCTGAATCTGAACATCAGCGCCTCGGCGACATCCAAGGGCGAGACATTACTGGATACCCTGAGAAACCTGGAAGCGATGCATGTCGACATGTTCGTGGTGCGCCATGCATCCAGTGGCACCGCCCACTTTATCGCCCAGCACGCAGACCGGGGGGTTGGGGTGATGAATGCCGGTGACGGGCGGCATGCCCATCCCACCCAGGCGATGTTGGACATGTTCACCATCCGCCGTCACAAAGGCGAATTCGTAGGCCTAAGGGTAGCCATCGTGGGTGATATCCTTCACTCACGGGTCGCCCGCTCACAGATTCTTGCCCTCAACACCCTGGGGGTCTCTGAAGTACGGGTGGTTGCGCCGCAAACCCTGCTGCCGGCTGATCCCCGCAGCCTGGGGGTGCATGTCTATCACGACCTGGAGCAAGGCATCCGGGATGTAGATGTCATTATCATGCTGCGCCTGCAGCGGGAACGCATGCAGGGCGCCCTGCTGCCCAGTGAGCATGAGTATTTCAGGCTCTTCGGCCTCACCGAGAAACGTCTGGCCATAGCAGATTCCGAAGCCATCGTGATGCACCCGGGTCCGATCAACCGGGGCGTGGAGATGGATTCCCGGGTGGCTGACGGCGCCAAATCGGTCATCCTGCAGCAGGTCAGTTACGGCATTGCGGTACGCATGGCGGTAATATCCATGGTTATCGGCAGTCAGAATCTGCAACTACAGGGGTGAGAGGATGAAGAAGAAGCAACTCAGCATCCTCAACGGCCGTCTCATAGACCCGGCAAACGGCATCGACCGGATCACCGACATCCATATCGCAAAGGGCCAAATCTTGGCCATTGGTGATGCGCCTGAAGACTTTGAAGCAGAGAGCATCGACGCCACCGGACAGTTGGTCTGCCCGGGTTTGATCGATCTCTGCGCCCATTTACGGGAACCCGGCGCGGAGTACAAAGCCACCATCGCCAGTGAGACAGCTGCCGCAGCCAGCGCCGGCATCACCACCATCTGCTGCCCACCGGATACCACGCCGATCATCGACACCCCTGCTGTGGCGGGGCAGATTAAAAGCAAGGCCAAGAAGGCTGGGGTCTGTCGTCTGTTGCCCCAGGGAGCACGCACCCAGGGCCTGAATGGCGACCAGCTGAGCGAGATGGCGACCTTGAAATCCGCCGGTTGCGTGGCCGTCTCCAATGCCTACCGGCCTCTCGTCAGCAGCCTGGTGCAGCGCCGCACTCTGGAGTATGCAACCACCTTCGATCTGCTCACCATGATCCGCCCGGAAGACCGATTCCTGGCCAATCAAGGTTGTGCGCATGAAGGTCGGGTCGCGGATCGCTTGGGACTCCCCGGCATCCCGCATGCGGCAGAAACAGTTGCTGTCGCCACCTACCTGGCGCTGGTGGAGCAGACAGGCGCGAGGGTCCATTTCCAGACGCTGTCCACCTACCGCTCAGCCCGCATGCTGGGCCGCGCCCGATACGACAAGCAATTAGTATCCGGCGATGTGGCCATCCATCAGCTGTTCCTCACCGAGCTGGACATCAGTGAATTCGACAGCAACGCCCATGTCCATCCCCCCCTGCGCACCTCAAGTGACCGGGATGGCCTGCGTCGCGCGCTTAAGGAGGGCGTCATTTCCGCCATCTGTTCTGACCATCAACCCCACGAGGCGGATGCCAAGGCTGCACCTTTTCCCGACACTGAGCCTGGCATCTCAGGCCTCGAAACCCTCCTCCCCCTGACGCTCAAACTGGTGCAGGAAGGCGCCATCGACCTGAACAGCGCCATTGCCCGGCTCACCTGCGGCCCGGCCGACATTCTGGGATTGCCTCTGGGCAGATTGAGCATTGGAGCGCCTGCCGATATTTGTATCTTTGATCCGGAAGCATACTGGACCCTGGATGCCAGCCAACTGCTCAGTCAGGGAAAGAACACGCCCTTTGATGGTTGGGAGCTGCCCGGGCGAGTCAACTATACGTTGCTGCAGGGTCGAATAGTTTTTAACCGGGAATCCCTTAAGGATTAACCAACATGAACAAACCCCATCGAAACACCATCTTCCTTGAAGAGGCCGAGATCCTCTCTCACCAGGGCTTTGCCGGGGATCAGTTCATCCTGCGGGTGCAGGCCCCGGAGTGCGCCATGAGCGCTCTGCCGGGCAGTTTCGTGCATCTGCAGTGCGATCCCCTGCAACCCATGCGCCGCCCCATATCCATCATGCGGACCTCAGACACGGAAGGTTGGGTCGAACTGCTCTACAAGCGAGTCGGCAGCGGTACGGAACTACTTTCACAGCGTAAGCCGGGGGAGACCCTCAGTCTACTGGGCCCCATCGGACAACCCTTCACCCCCTCCATGGAGCACTCACGCCCCCTATTGATTGGCGGTGGCGTGGGCATGCCGCCCATGGTCTTTCTGGCTGATGCGATGCGCGGAGACCAGATCAAACAGTCATTTGTGATTCTCGGCTCAGAGGCGCCATTTCCCTTTTCACCCAAACCTTCCAAGATCATGGTCCACGGCATGCCTGAGGGGGTGATTGCCAGCATGCCCTTGCTCGATGACTGGGGTGTCGGTTGCCGGCTGGCCAGTCAGCAGGAAATGCCTGGCTGCCACCAGGGCTATGTCACTGATCTGGCCAGGGTCTGGCTGGAGTCACTGGATGAAGATACGCGGCGACAGGTGGAGATCTTCTCCTGTGGCCCACATCCGATGCTGCAGGCGGTAGCCAAGCTGGCTGCCGAGTTCGATCTCCCCTGCCAGGTCTCACTGGAGGAGTTCATGGCCTGCGCCGTTGGTGGCTGCGCCGGCTGTGTTGTCGAGGTCAATACTGCAGAAGGACCAGTAATGAAACGGGTCTGTGTGGATGGCCCAGTATTCGATGCCCGGGCCGTCTTCTGATTTTCAGTCTCGTCTGCCCTTCTCCTGCGCTTTGCGCGACCAGACCCAGACATAATCCGCGCCACTAGCAACCGTAGTAGCCAAGGTTGCCCACACCAGCAGACTCATAACACTGCCCGGGATCGGATAGGGACCGGCGTTTGTCACCACCAGAAGCACCAGCAGTATCTGCAGCAGGGTATTCAGCTTGCTGATCAAGCTGGGGTGTGCATCCAGCTCTTCAACACTGAAGTTATAGTAGAGCGCCCCGCCCACGATCAGCAGATCACGAAAAACCACCAGAATCACCAGCCAGATGGGGATCAACCCCAAACCACCGAGCACCAGGAAAGAACTCATCAGCAGCGCCTTGTCCGCCAGGGGATCAAGTAGCCCCCCCAGCCTGCTCCGCCAGTTGAATTGCTTTGCTAGATAACCATCCAATCCATCGGAAAAACCAGCCAGGGCAAACAACATAAGGGCATAGGAAAATTCATGCTCGAATAACAACCAGACGATGGGCAGCGTCAACAGAATGCGCAGAAAACTGATCAGGTTGGGGATGTCTCTGGCTTTCATTGCCGCAACCGGAAATCGAGGCTCTCTGCGTCCATGGCTTCCGGAGATGTCGCATCCGCGCTGACCACATCGTCGGAGGAGACCACGGGTTCCAGAACACCACCCAGCATGATGCCTTTTTCCAATGCATCCCGGCCGCCCTGAACCTGGGCGATAAAACTGATACTCTCGGGATAAGCGGCCAACAGATCCAGTTGTTCAATCAACCCCAGGGACTGAAGATACTCCTTCACCAGGATGTAATCTCCCAGGTTGTCCATTCCCGAGACCCTTATCCTGAGACTGGTGACGCCCTGCTCCACATAACGGGGAGCGAACCTCATGGCCAGACTATCCACCGTTCGTTGCAGACCCTCTGCCGCCACCGCCTGTTTGCTGGAAGACCGGGTTTGCCAGGTGCTTACATCGCCGGGTTGATAGAGACTCCAATCAGCCGTCCAATCCTTACGTCCCCGTTTACGGACCCGCCCGACCAGAATCACGTCAGGCAAATAGCGGTCCGAAGCACGCCGAATCGCCTCTTCGAAGGAGCCCCAAATATCACTGGCCTGCAGGTTGGAACTGTCTTCGAGATCCATCAATGGAAAGATGATCGGCAATCCCCGGGCACTCGCTGTCTGCTCCAGCACATCACGCAAGCCTTGGTTGTGTTCCGGCCGGTAGAGCGTGCGACGCCCTCTTTTCTCGATGCCCAGCCATACCAGGGTCGAGGGCCTGGCGCTTCCCCAGACCGGAACCCCATGCTCTCGAAGCTGCCGATTCACCGCCTGCTCATCGAAACGAACTCTTAACAGACGATCCGGACCGGCATCTTCCAGGTTTCCATCGTCTGTCGCTTCCAACATCCGATAGCTGTACTGCTGCACATAGCCGTTCGCACGCTTTACCAGCTTGCTCAGTTTACCCCGTAATGAGAGATTTCGATCTCCAGAGACCTTCACCAGAACAATGGCAAACGCTTCTGCAATGGCGTCTCTACGAACCTTGTCCGCTTGACCATATACAGGAACCTCAGCCACATATAGATCGGTTACAGTCTCCGCCAGCGCGTTATCTGCGGAGTAGAACAGCAGTAAAACAGCCAACAGGCTACCGGCGAATATTCTTAATCCAGTCATAACTCACAGTATAATTGAAGAACTCAGAGGTAAATTCTAGCGCGGCGCCGGGCAACCTGTCTAAACGGTAACCGGCTTAGCACATACAAAGCCTCACGGCATCAATATTTCCCACTCACCGCTGCTGATAACTTCTGTTAAAATCCAACTTTATTTTTGCCCCTCCGGAGTGTTTTTCTGTGAATCACGAGAATAAACCCAGTAACGACAGCCAGCTCAGTTACCGGGATGCCGGTGTCGATATCGATGCCGGAAATCAACTCATTGAACAGATCAAACCGATTGTCAAACAGACCTTCAGACCCGGGGTATTGACCGGACTGGGCGGTTTCGGCGCCCTTTTCGAGCTCCCCTGGGACCGCTTCAGGCAACCGGTGCTGGTCTCAGGCACGGACGGCGTGGGCACCAAACTCAAATTGGCGCTGGAGCTGCAGCGGCACGACACCATCGGTATCGATCTGGTCGCCATGTGTGCAAACGATATTGTGGTGGCGGGCGCCGAACCGCTGTTCTTCCTCGATTATTACGCCACAGGCCAGTTGGATGTGGCGGTTGCCACCGATGTGGTGAGGGGCATCGCCAAAGGTTGCGAGCTGGCCGGAGCCGCACTTACGGGTGGTGAGACGGCTGAGATGCCCGGCATGTATACAAAGGGTGATTACGACCTGGCCGGATTCTGTGTCGGCATCGCAGAGAAAGACAAGCTGATCCAGCCGGAAAAGGTGCAGGCTGGTGATGCCCTGATCGGGCTTGCCTCGTCCGGCCCTCACTCCAACGGTTACTCCCTGATCCGCAAGATTCTGGAGGTGACGCAAGCGGATCTCTCGCAAGCAATGGGCAACCACACCTTGGGCGACGCCCTGCTGGCGCCCACCCGGATCTATGTAAAGCCCCTGCTCTCACTGCTGGAACAGATTGACATTCATGCGCTGGCCCATATCACCGGCGGAGGTCTGCTGGATAACCTTCCGCGGGTGCTCCCCGATGGCTGCAAGGCGGTGATTGACAGTGACTCCTGGCAATTACCGGAGATCTTTGCCTGGCTGCAGCGTCAGGGCAATGTGCTGGAGACTGAGATGCTGCGCACCTTTAACTGTGGTGTCGGGATGGTAGCCTGTGTTGCAGAAGAGCAGGCTGAAAAGAGCATTGAGCTGCTGAATGCAGCGGGGGAGACAGCCTGGCGACTGGGACGGGTTGAGACTTCAAATCAGGTCGAACCCAGCGTCGAGGTCAGCGGCAGACTGGCATGACCGAACGTAAACCACTGCCGCTGGTGGTCTTGATCTCCGGCAGCGGCAGTAACCTGCAAGCGATCATCGATGCCGCCGCCAATGGTCTGCCGGTGGATATCCGCGCCGTGATCAGCAATCGTCCCGGAGTATATGGCCTGGATAGGGCTGAACAGGCCGGGGTCCCCACCCGGGTGCTCGACCACAAGAGTTTTACCGAGCGTGAACAATACGATAATGCGCTCAAGTCCCTCATCGACAGTTTTCAGCCGGAACTGGTCATACTCGCCGGCTTCATGCGCATCCTGACGCCTGAATTCGTTCGTCACTACGCGGGGCGACTATTCAATATCCACCCATCCCTGCTGCCCAAATTCAGGGGCCTGCATACTCATCAGCGGGCATTGGATGCCGGCGAGAACCTGCATGGGGCGAGTGTGCATTTTGTCACTGAGAAACTGGATGGCGGGCCATTGATCGTGCAGGCCCTGGTTCCCGTGTTGCCCGATGATGATGTGGAACAGCTGGCTACCCGGGTGCTCAAACTCGAACACCAGATCTACCCGCTGGCCATTGGTTGGTTTGCCGAAGGACGTCTCGCGCTGAACGAGCGGGGGGGGGTCACTCTGGACGGCAGAGAACGGGAACGTCCCGTGATTTTCCAGCCCGAACAGGCTATTGGCTGACCTTAACCGATGCTTTGGAGTCGCTACCTTCTCCATTTACTGGTCGCCGGCGTAGGATTTGTTGCCCCACAGCTTGAGGCAGACCCAGGTCTTGAACTGAAGCCCTTCGCGGCAAAGTTTCAGGTTACCCGAAGCAACATTCCATTGGGCACCCTCGACCTGCGCCTGGACCTCACTGCCGATGGCGGTTACAACTATACGGGGCATACCAAACCTGGAGCGATTATTCGCTGGCTCATCTCGGATGAGGTCCATGAATCCAGCAGAGGCACTTATGCAGACCGGCAGATTGTTCCTCTCACCTATGAGTTCCTGCAAAGTAATGGAGAGGTGAAAAAAAAGACCCTGCTCAAGTTCGACTGGAAGACGGAAAAAGTCTGGACTACAAGCGAAGGCACCCGCTGGTCGCAAAAGCTCAGTCCAGGCATGCATGATAAATTCAGCCAGCAACTGGCTCTGCGTCTCGAACTGTCGGGCGGCGCCAAAACCGCAAGCTATCCAGTGGCGGATGGCGGACGGATAAAGACCTATTACTACAAAGTAGAGGGCAGTGATTCCATCAACCTTCCCTACGGCAGACTGAATTGCCTGAAGGTAAAACGCAACAAGGAAAATCACCCTCCTGACTACACCATCTGGTTTGCCCCGGAACTTGATTACCTGCCGGTCAAGATTGAACGAAAACGCTCATCAGGCCACTATACCATTGAACTGATGCAGCTCACCGAGAGTAGATAAACAGCCCTCCCCGTATGACTCATCCGCGCAATACAGACGGCAGACTGCACGGTCGTGTGTGGGCCGTTCTGGTGGTGTCAATTGTGATTTTCATCATACCCAGTGGCTCGCCCGATTGCTGTAAATAGAGTCGGATCAAACGGCAGTGCAGCAACAGATCAGCCACCTAGAAGGCGGCCCACCACTTTTTTAAACAAACCGCCGGGGGCGATGGTGATCTGCGCATTGTCGATATCGACCTTTTCCAGCTCAAAGGCCGTCACTTCGACCCCCGCCTCCTGATACATCTCATGGGACAGTTTCAGGTCATCCGCCCAGCGTGAGAGGAAATCTTCGCTGGGTGAGATGTAGACCACCCGCGCGACCTCCTCCTGGATCAGTTTCGAGGCGCAACGCGGACAGGGGGGATGAGTCACGTAGACGGTGCAGTCGGTCAGATCCCGCTTGGCGAAGATCATGGCGTTCTCTTCCGCGTGAATGGTGAGATTCAGCTTGCAGTTACGATTGCTCAGCCGCTCGGGTTTGTCCTCCACACCTGTCGCGAAACCGTTATAACCCAGGGAGACGATACGGTTGCCATCCGTGATAACCGCCCCGACCTGAGAGGAAGGATCCTTACTCCAGGCGGAGATATGCGCCGCCAGTCCCAAAAAACGGGTGTCCCACTTACCTGGCATCAGGACTGCTGATCGCCTTCAGACGCATCAGCGGCCTCTTTCACCATCTTTTGCAGTTCGCCATTCTGATGGAGTTCCAGGGTGATATCACAGCCGCCCACCAGCTCACCCTTGATATAGAGTTGGGGAAAAGTTGGCCAATCGGCATAACGAGGCAGATTCTCGAAGATCTCGGCATCCTGCAACACGTTCACATAGGAGAAAGGCGCTCCGCAATCCTGCAATGCCGCCGCCGCGCGGGAGGAGAATCCGCACATGGGAAACTGGGGGGTCCCCTTCATGTAAAGCACTATGGGATTGCCCTCCACTTGCTCACGAATTCGATCCAAAACGTCCATCTGACACCTCTTTATATAAATTAGGATGCAATGCCAAATGGGGCCGGTATGCTCCATTTCAAGCACTGAAAGTTATACTGGAATCTTACTCGGATGTCAGACAGGAAAAAACCCGGATTAAGACAGGCGAATGGACTCGAGAAGATAGCCGACAGACAGACCATGCCGAGATGATGCTCTTAATGGTCCGCTGACTATTACATGGGAAAAGAAAAAGGGGCGATCGCTCGCCCCTCTGTTCGTGCTGTTTTGGCAGGGCAACGGCACCGGCCCTGAGTCCGGTGTCGCCAGCGCGCCTTGGTTATTATTACTCGTCAGGGAACTCGTCGAGAATCAGGTTCTGCATCTGCTCCTCCGACAGGGGCGTTCCGTAGGGCATATGAGCCCGGTCCGGCCCCGTCTTCAGGAACGCCCAATCATCCCCGGCCGGATTCTTGGTCACCGGATCGGTGGTGTTGCCCAGGTAGTAGACGAAATCCATCTTCAGGGCGCCACCATTTTCGGGGGCCCAATCATGGGGCAGCGGGATGGTGCCTGAGGGACCTTCCAGCAGGCCTGCGATACCCGCATCCGGATTCCAGGTGGTGGTGGTCACCGTGCCCTCAGTCAGATACTCGACGACCGCCGGGTTGCCCTCGTAACCGCCGTTGCCGTCGCTGACCACATGGCAGTCGCGGCACATGATCTCCTCACCCTTGGTCACCGAATGGGAGGCAAAGGGGGCAAACACGACAAAGGTCTGCGCGCCCTCGGTCTCGCACTCCCCGTCGACGCAGACCGCGCCCACGGTCAGGGACTGGTAGTTGCCGGTGTGGATCTTGGGCCCATCGGTCTGGTGACCCCCAAAGTTCATCAGAAACTTGAAGCCAATGGACGGGATCTGGCGATAGAAGCGCTTGTTGTGGTCGAGTTCGCTGTCGAAGTGACAACTATTGCAGGTGGAGTTGGACTGAATGTGGCATGAGGTGCAGTCCACGTCGGCCATGTGCTGGCTGTGGAAGGTCTCGCAGCGCTCGTTGACCTTACCATGATCACCCTTGCATGCTCCTCCCGTAGCCTTCTTACCGCCGGCGATCTTGACCTCGCGCTCGTGGCAGCCCGACTGGGCGCAGCTGGTCTTGGGATTGTCCAGGTGGGAATCAAGCATCACCTCATCCCCGTGAACCTCTGCCTCATGATGGCAGCTCAGACAACCGAATTTCTGAATTTCACCTGGATTCGCAGCATCGATGGTGCGGTGGACGTCCGTCAGGAGTTTGTTCTCCGCGGCCTGCCGGCCGTGGCAACCGATACAGACCCCATCCTGGCTGATCTGGGTCGAGGGATCATAGTCTTCCGGACAAACTGCTATGACAACAGCATCCGTCTCGTCCACATCGCAGTAGGCGACGTCATAGGCAGGGACACCGTAGTCTTCCGCATTGTAGTTCCAGTGACAGTCGCTACAACCGCCGGGAAAAATCTCGTCATCGGTGTCTGTGTCTTCCGATGCGACCGCTGGAGGATAATGACAACCCTTGCAGGGGAGATTGTCGTAATCAGCCACATCCTCGCCATAGACGTCGATGGCCGAATGTTCGAAACCACCATTGTCTTCGAGATCACCGTCTCCATCGAGGTCCCAATAGGCACTGTAAAAGCGCTCCTTGCCTCTCCTCGTGGCGTGCAGACTGGTCTCGAAACGGCTGGTGATCTCCTGAATCCGTTTTGGCGGCACCTTCTTGTTACTACCGCCCTTGCTGTCTCCCGGCCCACTACCGGCTCCCGGTCCCGACCCCAGCTGAGGGGGATCGACCGGATCGCCCGCCGATGCCAGCAGTTGTACGGAGGCTACACTCATAGCCAGTCCGAAGGTCAAGGAAACGACGAAACGCCTCCATTTACTGTTTCTCTTCATTATTAATTCACTCCTCATGTTGTTATTTAATTTTAGATCTCGGAGAGAATCCATCTCTTATTGTCAGCTTCAGGTCCTTAGTGTTGCGGTTATCAGTTTTACCATAAAAAAATATGGGTTTTTTCCATATCGTATTGAAGTGTAGGTGATGAGGCTTTGGAATACGAATCTAAGTTGTTCTCGCATGTCCAGCAGAGAACCGCTGGCCGAGAATCATTTCACGTCGACTCACTGCAAACCTGAAACGATTCGTTACTATGAATAGATTGGTCTCCTGCCGACACCGGAACGAAGCATTGCGGGATACAGACTCTACACAGCATCCGGGATAGCGAGCTGAGAAACAGCGTGGTCGTCGACCTACTTCAATCACACAAGCCCGGCAAGTGGTCTGGGCGCTTCCGGATTGTGCTGGCAGCCGATGGAAGGTTTAAATCATCTCAATCAGGCCTATGCCCTGATAAAGGCATCCGCATAGATCTCCTGCAGCCTTGCACCGGCCAGGTAACACTGTTTACGTTGCTGATTAACGAATGGCTCGTCTCCGCACAGATAGACCCGCCAGCCTTGCAGACTACTCCAGTCCCTGCGCAAAGCGTCAGCCAGGTTTTCAACCCTTATCAGAGTGTCCAGTCCAGGCTCGTGGTTGAGCACACAGGGATGGTAGTGCAGGTTTTGATGGATCTGCGCCAATTGCTGCAAGGTCTCATGGAGATAGAGGCCATCGGCATGCATCGCACCATGATAGAGATGTATCGCCCCGGCATGTCCCTGCTGCAGGGCATCCCGCAAGATTCCATAAAGGGGCGCAAGACCCGTTCCGGTTCCAGCCAGCAACAAATTCTGTTCTGAGCCGCTTGCGGTATAAAAACACTCGCCCCCGGGACCCTGAACCTGCAGTTGATCCCCTACCTGGATATCTTCATACAACCAGGGACTGAGAATTCCATGAGGCTGACGTCTGATATGGAATTCCAGCTCATCATCATCGATTGCGGGCACACTGGCCAGAGAGTAACTGCGCCCCAACAGCTCATCCTTCCAGATTGTTACATGCTGTCCGGGGCGATATTCCAGTCTCTCCTTGGGTTGGAGCCGCATGACCGCAACCTCTGCGTTTAATCTGCTGTGCTTCGAAACCCGGCACTTCATACGCAAGCTATCCATGGCCGGAAGTTTGATCTCAAGATCCTGTTCCGGGTGACACTGGCAGGCCAGGAACAACCCCTGGGCCTGCCAGCTGTCTTTCAGACCTCTTTGAGCACCTTCATTGAGCTGGCCTTTCACCAACTGCATCAGACAGGATTGGCAAACACCGGCCCGGCAGCTGTTGGGTACCACACAATTGGCTGAGAGCAGAGTCTCAAGCACAGATTCGCCATCCCGAACGGAAAAAGATTGTCCAGATAAACGGAGTGTCGGCATTATCGTTATCGATTCAAGACGTCGCCACGCACCGATTCCGCTATACCAGCCACTTCGGCGATATCTGCGTCATTCACTCCGAGTTCTTTTAATGTGCCACCCAGCAATTCAATGATTGCATCCACATGGCTGTCGTTGAGGCCACGGTCTACCAGATGTTTATGACCTTCGCGCATGTCCTTGCCGGTATAGTTGTTGGGGCCGCCGAAGACCATGGTCAGGAAACCTTTCTGTTTGGCTGACTGTTTCTCAATATCCACGTCATCGAAAAACTCATTGACCCGCTCATCCATCAAGACCTTGCGATAGAAAATGTCCACAGCTGCGTCCACCGCAGCCTCTCCACCCAGGCGCTCATATAAACTACTCATTATTCAACTCCTCTCAACTTTTAATAGTTATAAGGTCTGATTATTCCAAGGATGGATTTAATCAGAGTCTCCTTTAATAAACACTGCGGGAAAAATTCTAACAAAAAAAGCCATGCGCCTGAGTATAAATTTTTCTATGTCCGAATCATTTAACGCCTCTTCCTAAACAGGCATTTCATTTTGTGATGAGTTACCATTTAGTGAAACCGGTACATCAGAATACATAGAAATATTCAAATTCATACGTAACTGAGGGAATCGATATGTACGGCGTGATTTTTCATTTTTTACGGGAATACGTCATTGAGCGGCATGGTGGTAAGGCAACATGGGACGCCTTGCTGAAAGCACAAGGCTATAAGTACAAGATGTACTTTCCGGTCCAGGACTATGCTGATGAAGAAATCGTGAATCTTGTCCAAACCGCATCAAAGGCATTGAATGTTCCTGTCCCGGATGTGTTGGAAGACTTTGGCTCTTTTGTCGGCCCCCAACTGCTCACCTTCTATCACATGTATGTCAAAGATAAGAATATGAAAACGTTTGATGTTATTGAAGTGGCGGGCGGCAGTATCCATGATGCCATCCACCAGCATAATAAAAATCGAAAACCACCCAGACTCTCGGCCCACAGGGAAGCACCTGACGTGCTGATGGTCCACTATCAATCACACAGAAAACTCTGCCCGGTGGTCAGAGGAATAATCCGAGGCCTGGGGGAAAAATTCAACGAGAAGTTTGATATCAAAGAGACCCAATGTATGTATGATGGCGCTGATGAGTGTGTCATGCGGGTCACAAAATTGCTATGAATGAAAGACAGTATTGACTCCAAACTCTCATTCAGAATCATCAACCAGGGGGACATTCTTGTTGCCAATAACAGGGCCTTACCTTGCCTAAGAAGGAACTATCAAACTAGCCTATAATCAAACTATCGTAAGATACCGTATTACCTAGAAGGTTTTCCCAATTCATATGTCAAATTACAGATTATGGCCCATCGCAGCCCTTATGGTCGCTGTACTGTTTTTCTTATGGGATGGTGAAGATCCACCTGAATCGGGCAAATCCGCTCATCAGGAGAGTCAGCCTGTTGTTTCAACATCGCCTGTTCGGCAACCTGATGGCCATAAGGCTCCTGCATGGGAATCATCCGGAGGCTATCCACCATCAATCGATCCCTACGGTAACTACTCAACTGGATACGACAAATCAGGCGGATACAGCTCCAGACAGTTTTCGTCTCAAGATAGCTTACGTTTCCGCCCACAAGAAGATACGACTGCGAATGTAAATCAATACGGATCCTCATATCCGCCGATGCAGGGACAGGGCTACTCCAGCGCCACCCGCGACCCAGCCTTTCAGGATCTTCAAGGATACGGTGCGTTCCAGCAACCTGACAGCAACTACCGTTTCAGGCCGCTGAATGAAAAACGCCAAGAGAAGCGATGGCATGGAAATTATGGCCGGATGCGTGTCAATCCGGCACAGCCGTCAAACCGTAATCACTATAATCGCCAGCCTGTTCCCTCATATCCACCCCAATCGCCATCAGAACCTCATCCTCTCTGGGCAAACTCCTGGCCAGACCGATAGCACCCATCAAAAAAAGTACTGCGGGGTGAAAATCTTGCACTACACCCATTGTTCATCCAGAGCCCTACTAAGTACTCCGCCAATCTGATTGACAGTGAAGCCCATAGCCCTCTATCAAACGGTGGTGGACTATTGAACGATATCTGGATATCTGTGAATCAAGATTGGAGACAGCTGGATGAGGTAACGGTCAGGGATGTGGAGAAAAAGCGCTTTAAAACAGAGACCCCGCCGCGTGGGTTAGCGCAGGAAGGCCTGAATTGATCAGACCTTCCAAAGGTTGATGGGTTCGCGGACACCCGAAGGTGTCCGCCGATCCTGGATCAGATATTCGGATTCCGCAATGGACAAGTATTGCGATCGTAGTCAGAACCCAAACCATCCCAAGCATAATCCAGAGCAAACTGAATGCGGGAGAAGAAATGGTCCTCACCCATCTTGTCGATGATGTTGGTGCGGCGCAGGGTGCCCATGAACTGCCTCTTCATGCGCGCCACCAACAACTCGATACCGTTGGTCCGCAGGCGCGAGGCTAGGTGATACAACACCTCCTCGCCTGTGGCGTCGAGCTGATTGATGCCCTGTGCATCGATGATGATGTATTGCAGCTCAGGATTGGCCGCCACCACCTCCAGCACATTGTTCTCGAAAAAGCCGGCGTTGGCGAAGTAGAGCGAACCATCGAAGCGCATGATCGAGATCTTCGGACTGGTGGGCGCTGGGTGCACAGCGATGTCGCGCATAGTGCCATCCTTGTAACGCGACAGTACCGCGACCCGCGGCCGCATGGTGCGGTACAGGAATAGCCCGATGGACAACGCCACGCCCACGATGATGCCCTTGTCCAGATGCGGGGCCATGATCAGGGTCAAGGCAAAGGTCGTCACCGCGACTATGCCATCGTGCTTCTGGGCCTTCCAGGCATGCACGATGGGCTTGAACTTGATCAAGTTCATCACCGCCATGATGATCACCGCAGCCAGAGTGGCCTGGGGCAGGTGGTAGAGCAGCGGGGTCAGCCACAGCAGGGTGATGCCCACCACCGCGCCTGTCACCACCGAGGAGACGCCG
>JBDLIT010000023.1:0-38801 GCA_039714735.1 Pseudomonadota bacterium | reverse complement strand
TATCAGTGGAGAGATAGTGGCCACTCGGATTGTCCGGGTTGATCAGCAACAGGGTCTCGACCTGTTTTGAGAACTGCTTGAGATCCTCCAGACTGTAACTGTAGTCCGCATTATCCGGGATGAATTGGACCACATTGGCATCGCCGATTCTTTCAGGATATTCATTGAACGTGGGGAAGATGACCCCCACCTTGCCGGTGACGAAATCGAACAGCGCATTGATCAATTCGGTTGCGCCATTGCCGACGATGATCTCGTTGGCGTCGCAGGCAAACATCTCTGAGGCCATCAGGTTCTGGATGCTCAATCCGGATGGGTATTCCGTCAGCAGGCTGCGGTAGTGATAGCGCATTTCGTCCAGCATCCTGCGGGGCGGGAAATAGGGATTCACCAAATAGCAGAAATCCTTGAGAAACGGGAAACGCCAGTAGCCGCCAAACCGCTTCTGGTAGAGCGCGAGTTTTTCCCCCTCGGGAGCGAACAGAGTGCTCGCATTGTTCAGATCCTTCTGGTCGTCGATCTCATACCATTTCTCGGTGGAGAGCCGATGGACCTTCAGGTCCTGGGTTTCGAGCAGCGTGACGACCCGCAGTACCTGCTCGTAATACTCATTTTTGCCCAACGCCTGTTGATAGGCCTTCAGGAAAGGCACGTAACTGTTGATGGAGAAGTCGCGGGACAGCTTATAGATGTTGACGGTCTTGTAATAGTCTTCGACCTGGCTGTAATCGAAATCCTTCTTCGGAATGAACTGAATAATATTGTCATCATCGTCCAGGGTAACGACGGTCCCGTCCATCCAGGCATCGTATTTGGCGACTATGGCCAGATTGGGGTGGGGATTCTCAATCAGGTCGAATACGACTTTTTCTTCAAAGACCAGGTCGCTCTCAAGCAATATCGTGTCATCCTCTAGCAGATATCGCTTTGCCAGAAAGAGGGAGTAGATATTGTTGGTCTTATCGTAGACCTTGTTTCTCACATAAACAATCTGCATCCCTTTGTATTTGTGACCCACCAGCTTTTTGACGTTTTTCGACTTGTACCCGACCACCAGTATGACCCGGTTCACCTCTGTCTTGGCCAGGATGTCCAGCATCCGTTCGATGAGGGTCTGATCGTGAATCTTGACCATGCATTTGGTATTGTCCGCGGTGACCTTCCCGAGCCTCTTGCCCATTCCGGCAGCTAGAATAATTGCTTGCATCTACTTCACCTTTGACCCGGGTTGTGATTCGGGCCGTGATAAAAAAAGGGACTTCCATCTGGAAATCACAGCGTTGCCTGTCGTACCAAGTCGGCCGTTGTGACAATCCCGGCATTCTGCGGTATGGGGGTTCCGGCAATATCCTTCCCCCCCAGTTTCCCGTCGACGATGTACTCCTTGTGCATCATCTCCTGGGCCCATGTGAGGACCCTGTCGATCACAGGTATGGCAGTGCCTGTAATGGCCGCGACGCTCTTGATGATCAGCAGGCCAAAAGGGATGTCTTCGGTAAAATAGCGGGATTGAAAATCCGGAATGAAGCCGTCCTCTGTCTCCAGCAGGGGTGTTGGAATACCCTTGAATGAGGCAATGCCGGAGATCTTACGGGTCAGTTCCTGCGCGTTCTGTACGCCGTAGTGTTTCAGCAGCGGTGAAATACCGGACAGGTCCAGCGGGATGCGGGCGAAGATATCGTGCACCTCCCGATCCATTCTGATCAGCAATTCAGATGCAGCAGCATCCCAGCCTTCGTAGAAAAGGATGCGTTCCTGCCAGAACTTGCCCGTCTCATAGTCGTGAAAAAGCGTGTACATGCGGGCGGGATGAAGGATCGGATTGGAGGTGGCCAGGGTGATCTCGAGGAAATTGTTCAGACAGCTCACCGGCATTTGCAGGACATCTTCGAGGACGGAGGCGATCTCACCGCTGCGGCTTTGCGGGATGGCGGCGATCGCGATCCCCTCCTTTTTGGGGCTGCCGAAAACCTCTCTGCCATAGTGGATGATGCGGCTGATGTAGGGAACACGCTGTGCTCCAAAAATGGAGACGCTGGCTGAAGCGCCCTGCAAGGCCTTTTGCGCCAACCAGTCGAATCCACCACTGCCCGGAAATGAACCGACCCAGACGTTCCCGGTCAGGTGTGGTGCGATCGTTTCCAGGACGGCTGCGCGGGCATAGGCCGGCAGTGCCAGAATGACGAGGTCTGCCCCGGGGATGACCTCGCTGGCCTGGTTGGAGATCGAGTGGGGCCGCCCGGATGTGCTGCGATCCTGGTCATCCAGAACCCGGATGGACTCATCCCAAAGGTCGGGTTTCCGGGTCAGCACCCGGATTTCAAGCCCTTTTCTCTGACTCAACAGCCCCGCCAGCACATGGGCGACATTGCCACCACCGCAGATTGCTATTTTCACGATGCAGCTCCATTACTTGATATTTTGCAGCTCACGGTCATTCGGTCGGGTGGCCAAGGGTGCAGACAAAAGCAGAATCCCCCCAGCAGTCGGAGCGCGCGCTACCCTGGTATTGCGGGTAAGTGTTGCTGAATAGTTGGAGAGGGTGAGGCTCGTGGCGGTATCGGGAACACCGATCTGGTTATGCCCGGTTGGTTTTCTGGCGCCACATGTTGCAACCGACTAAATATACCACAAAAACAAGTATGGTAGCTCTGCATTCATCAACCCTATGTTGACGGAGTACTAGCCCGGACTACCCTTTTATTTCAGCAATAAACGCAATACAGTCGATCTCTTCACGACCTATTCGGTCTCCAGGGTAAATCGCGCGACGTTGCCACGGGTGTGGGGAGAAAGGTCGTAGGACTTTCCATTGAGGGTCAGGTGAACCACGCTGGCATCTCCCAGTATCACCTTGAAGGGCCCCTGATCAGCCTCAATCACCCGGCGATAACCAGCACGCTTTTCACCGATGATATGCGCTTTTCCCGATGCATCACGGACTTCGGCCCAACACCGGCCAGTGAACTCAAAGACCAGTTGGCCGCTACCCTCAGGCTCCGGCTGCAAGTCCTGCCCGATTTCCAAAGCAGCCTCCTGGGCAGGGGGCATGTCCTCTTCCAGCCTGACACTCTGCTCGCCGGCAGCTGAAGTTTCCGGCTCTGACTCCGCGAGTTCCTCGGAGACTGCCTGTAGTTTTTCGGCTTGAGACTCGATGAACCGTTCCGGCTGATCTTCAATTCCACCCTCGGGCATGGATTCAGCTTGAACAGAGCTGTCCTCTGTTTCTATAGTCTGCGCAAATGAAGAAACTGCAGGCGCCTCCGGCAATGTATCATCCATTGCAAAAGGCTGGTCCATTATCTCCACTTCCGAAACGGCATCCTCAACCGCTTCATCCTGCCAGCCAAAACGGCCCTGCCACCAGAAAAACAACAGGGCAATCAGTCCGATAACTATCAACCAGGTTGCCAGCTGCACCAGACCATGGCTGCTGTGAACCTCATGCTCGATCTTCACCGAATGTTTGGCGTTCAGACATTCCTGACTATCTTCCGGGCATAATTGCTGATAGGAGGCCAAAATCTCTGACTCCGGCAGACCCAACAGTCGGGCATAGTTGCGCAGATATCCCTGGGTAAAGACGACCCCCGGCAGTGCCTCGAAATCATCCCACTCAAGGGCCTCGACCATGGTTTCACTCAAATGCAGCTGAGCGGCAATCCGGACCTGATCCAGGCCTTGAGATTCCCGCTCCTTACGCAGGCGAGCACCCGGTCCTATGATGGTGTCTGCAGATTTTGTCTGCTCAGATTCATTGCTGGACAAGACTGTCATGCCTATCGACCCACCCCAGAACGACCGACCTCCGAAACTGAGGCATGCTTGGTTAAAACGTATAGCTGATTCATAGTGTTGTACTCACCTTCATGAAATCTATGACTTGTGGGACTACCATCCGGATTTGCGCAGCATCTGAACTTCAGGTGCATCTGGGAATTTTTGCAGCAAGTCAGCGCTGTATATCCGCGCCTTGCGTCTGTCCCCAAGACTCCTCTCAATCTGTACGCCAAGCCATAGGGAACCGGCTGTTGCCTCAGCGGCACTATTGTAGCGTTCCAGGTAGGCGCGGGCTGAGAGATAGTTGTGCTGCTTTAGAGACACCTTGGCCATTTGACGAAGGGCCTGAAAATAGCTGTCATTGGACGTCAGGGCCTTGCGATAATAACTTTCCGCTTTCTCCAAATCACCTGAGCGTTCAGCACACAGGCCGGCATTGGTCATCGCCACCCAGGGCGTAGGATAGAGGGGATTGGTCAGCGCGCTCTCAAATTCCATATCCGCTTTCTCAAACTGACCCTGCTTGCAGTAAAAACTGCCTCTCGCGTTTCGGGTATAGGGGTCCTGGGGCTGCAGCTCGACGGCTTCCGCATAGTGTTCATCTGCCAGGTTCACCTTTCCCAGGCGTTCATAGAGGATGGCGATAACGTTATGCGCCTCGGCATTCTGCGGGTCGATAGAGATCGCTTTTTTTAGCTTCTGCAGGGCAATGGCCGACTGGCCTTCACGCAGATACGCAATGCCCATTTGGACGTAGATGGCTGCCGGACTCTCGCGTTTCTCGGAACCCAGCTCTCCGGTAGTGTCACCCCCATCCCTGACCTGTCCCTGGCCGGCACAACCGGCAATGACCAGCGAGAGCAGTATGATGAGCGGCTTTGCCCGATCGATGACACGACTCACGAAGCGCGTACCTCTCCAGAAATCAGCGGGTTGCGTTTCAGCTCCCGCCGACTGCGATCCCTGACCTTGCCCACCAACTGACCGCAGGCGGCATCGATCTCGTCACCTCGCGTTTTGCGGGTCGTGGAGATGATGCCGGAACGTTTCAGACGCTGCCGGAAGGCTTCCACCCGTTCCGCTGGGGATGCCTGGTATTGGGTGCCTGGAAATGGATTGAACGGGATCAGATTGACCTTGGAGGGGGTGCCTTCCAACAGACGTATCAGCGCCTTGGCATGCGATATGCTATCATTGATCCCATCCAGCATCACGTATTCCCAGGTCACTTTGCGCCTTTTATCCCCTCGAACGAATTCCCGACAGGCTGGAATAAGCTCTTCAAGGGGGTATTTCCGGTTGATCGGCACCAACTGATCACGCAAGGCATTGTCAGGTGCGTGCAGGGAGACCGCCAGACTGACATCGCTGACCTCCCGCAACTGCTTGAGGGCCGGGACGATACCGGAGGTGCTGATGGTGACCCGGTATTTTGACAGCATGTAGGCCAGATCGTCCTGCATGATATTCATTGCCGTTACCACCGCGTCGAAATTCGCCAGGGGCTCGCCCATACCCATCATCACCACGTTGGTCGGAGGGCGCCCCAACTCCCGGGTGGCGATCCACACCTGGCCGATGATTTCCGCTACCGAGAGGTTGCGGTTGAAACCCTGCTGGGCAGTGGAACAGAATGAACAATCCAGGGCGCAACCGACCTGGGATGAGACACAGATGGTACTGCGGCCATCATCCGGGATATAGACCGTCTCTATACGCTGGCCATCCAACAACTCGATCAGCCATTTACGGGTCCCGTCCAAGGCGGGTTGTTCGAAAACCAGCTCCGGCAGGCGCACCTCAGCCAGGGCATGCAACTGCTCCCGCAGGCGCTTGGAGATATCGGTCATGGCATCGAAATCGGTCACGCCATGTTTGTGGATCCATTTGAAGACGTTGCGGCCATGGAAGGCCTTTGAACCCAGAGCCAGGAAAAACGTCTCCATCCCGTTTAAATCCAGTTCCAATAGGTTTGTTTTGTCTAATTCGCTCAAGGGCCTCTGTCCAATCATGTTTAAGGGTAACCAGTGTACACCCTACTGTTTATTTCCGGCTGACGAACCAGGTCGCAGCCGACATCATCCTGTCAGTTTAGCTGGGTGACAAAACCCTGGCAATTGAGCGGCAAAATGGGGGGTGCTCAGAGCTGACGCTTGACTTCCAGCACATCAGGCAACTGCTCAACCTTTTTCAACAACTCATTCAACTGCTCGATGTTACTCACTTCAACAGTGAATTGCATGGTCGCAGTGTCCATTCGCCTGTCGCTGGAGGTATTCACACCGATCACATCGACCTTTTCATTGGTCAGAATCGACGAGATATCCCGCAACAATCCCTTGCGGTCGTTGGCATGGATCAGGATATCGACCGGATAAGCCGTCTCAGACTGCGCATCGCTCCAACGGACCTCCACCAGACGCTCCTGATCATCGCTGTGCATTGCCAATATGTTGGAACAATCCTGCCGATGCACCGTGACGCCCCGCCCCCGGGTGACAAAGCCGATGATAGGGTCATAGGGCACAGGTTTACAACAACGGGCAATACTGGTCATCAGATCGTCCACACCGGCAACCATCACTTCACCTTTTGCCGCGTGCTTCGGTGGAACTTGCTTGATCGATGGCGCCCGCACCTCCTGTTTTTCATGCTCCCCAAGGCCGGCAATCTGGATCGGCGAAAGATCGCCCCGGCCGATGGCCGCATAGATATCTTCGGCGTGCTTAAAGTTGTAGTGCGGCGCCAGGGCTTCCAAATCCGGCTTCTGCTTCACCGACAACCGAGTCATCTCCCTTTCCAGGGCTGCGCGACCCAGATCGATATGATGCTCAAAGTCGAGATGTTTGAACCACTGCTTGATCCGGTTGCGCGCCTTGCTCGTGTGCAGATAGCCCAGATGAGGATTGATCCAGTCCCGGCTCGGCGCGCCATTTTTCGCGGTGAGGATCTCGACGGTCTCGCCACTGTTCAGCGGGCGGGTCAACTGCACGATATGACCATCCACCCTTGCACCCTTGCAGCGATGCCCCACGTCGGTATGGATGGCATAGGCAAAATCGAGGGCGGTAGAACCCTTGGGCAGCTCCACCACCTTACTCTGAGGAGTGAGCACGTAGACACGGGTCGCTTCCAGCTCTGAATCCAGCAGGCCCATGCGCCCACTGCTCTCGTCTCCCTCATCCTTGAGTTCCAGCCAATGGCGCATCCATACGATACGACGTTCGAAATCCGCATCGTGCCGGGTGTTCTCCTTATAGCGCCAGTGCGCCGCCACCCCCAGTTCACTGTGGTGATGCATGTCCTTGGTGCGAATCTGCACTTCCAGGTTTTTCTTCTCCGGGCCGGTCACAGCCGTGTGAATCGACTGGTACATGTTCGCTTTTGGGGTTGCGATATAGTCGTCGAACTCGCCAGGAATATGATTCCAGAGGCCATGCACCACGCCCAGGGCGGCATAGCATTGGGCAATATCATCAACCAGCACACGCACTGCCCGCAGGTCGAAGATCTGTTCGATATCCACTGACTTGCGTTGCATCTTACGCCAGATGCTGTAGATGTGTTTCGGGCGACCGGTGATCTCCGCCTGCACACCCACCTCTTGAAATTTTTCGTGCAGCAGCTCGATCACCTGCTTGATAAACCCTTCCCGATCGGCCCGGCGGCCATCCAATTTACTGGCAATATCCTTGTACTGTTGAGGTTCGAGAAACCGGAGCGCCAGGTCTTCCAACTCCCACTTGATCTGCCAGATACCCAACCTGTTGGCCAAGGGCGCATAGATGTCCCGGATCTCCTCCGCCAGCTTGCGACGCAGCTCATCCGGGAAACTGCGGGCAATTCGCATCAGGTGCAGTTGCTCCGCCACTACCACCAGGACCACCCGCACATCGTCCGCGATACCCAGTAACAGGCGCCGCAGGTTTTCCGCATGCTCTTTTTTGTCTTCTTGTGATACGTCAGCGGACAGATCGGTCAATCTGCCGATACGGTCGAGATCGCCCACCATCCTGGCCGTGGCATCGCCACACACCTCCCTCAACGACTCCTGGCTGATCTCATCACTGTGCAGAGCCCCCAGCAGGATTGCAGCGGCCAGCGTCTCCCTGTCGAGCCGCATGCCGGAGAGTATTTCCGCGACCGAAAGGGCGTGGCGCAGTTGCATTTCTCCGGACGATATCCGGATCTCCGCACCTGCCTCCAAGGCCAGTGAGGAGACTCTTTGCAGATAGGCCCGGTCGTCTTTGTCAAATTCGTCCGGTAGCGCATCGATCCATTGATCGATTGCCGACTGATCGACACTATCCCCCTCAGGCAGACTGGTGTTAACAGTAACCATGTTGGTTAGCGTTTGGGGTCGTCTGACGGGCTTCAGTCCAGGACATGGCTGACCAGACCGTCAGCCAGTTTGGGTTCAAACCAGGTCGATTTAGGCGGCATCACCTCACCGGCGTCCGCCACCGCCATCAGATCCTCCATGCTCGTGGGAAAGAGTGAGAAGGCAATCTGCATATCCCCACTGTCCACTCGCTTCTCCAACTCCCCAAGACCGCGGATACCGCCCACGAAATCGATCCGGCTGTCACGCCGTGGGTCTGAAATACCCAGGATGGGTTCAATCAGATTATCCGCCAACAGGCTCACATCGAGCCTGGCCACCGGATCATTTTCAGGGATACGTTCAGGATTCAGGCGCAGGCGATACCATTGACTGTCGAGATACATGCCAAACTCCGCTGGAGCCGCAGGTTTGACCGGCTCATCACTCGATTCCAGGGTAAACACCTCAGCAACCTTGGTGAGAAAGGCCTGTTTATCCAATCCGTGCAGATCCTTGATGACGCGATTGTAGTCGAGAATCTGCATCTGATTATGCGGGAAGATCACAGTGAGAAAATAGTTATAGGACTCATCACCCCGGTGCTGAGGATTGGCGGTCTTGCGTGCGGCTCCAACCCGCGAACCGGCCGCCGACCGATGGTGCCCATCGGCCACATACAGCGCCTGCATGGCATCGAAGGCATCAGTCAGGCCTTCCACGATGGACTCATCGTCCACCACCCAGACCTCATGCCGCACCCCATCCCCGGCGGTGACATCCATATCCGGCACCCCGCCTGAGACCCGGGCCAGGGTGTCATCCACGCTCCCGGTGCTTCGATAGACCAGGAACACCGGGCCTGTCTGGGCATTCAGGGCATCCACCTGCCTGACCCGGTCATCTTCCTTGGCCGGCCGGGTAAACTCATGCTTCTTGATACGATTCGTGTCATAGGCCTCTACCGAGGCGGCTGCCACCAGACCGGTCTGCACATGCTCCCCCATGGTCAGGCGGTACACGTAGTAGCAGGGTTTCGAGTCCCGCACCAGCACCCCCTCCGCTTCCATTTTGGCCAGATTTTCAGCTGCCTTGGCATAGACTTCCGGCGCGTAAGGATCGGTGCCTTCCGGCAGATCAACCTCTGGCCGGGAGATATGCAGAAAACTCCAAGGACGCCCTTTGACCATTTCACGGGCCTCGGCCTCGTTCATCACATCATAAGGGGGAGCGGCCACATCGACAGCGCGGCCCTCGGCAGGACGCAGACCGGGAAAGGCTCTGATCAAAGGCATAATATTGTCCTCAGGAAGTAGGATTCGGCAGGGAATTGCCCGTGGTTCTTCTTCTGGGTGCGGATTGTTTCAAAATAGTCGCCACCGGATCAAGCGCTCAAGCTGACATATATCAGACAATTCCTACAAAATAATCAGCAAATTCCGGCAGACAGTTCCACCATCCAGGCTAATAATATAGCTGTCCCCTACAGACAAGGATTACAGGGACGCAAAAAGCAGGCAGGGAGCCGAGGGATTGAAGCAAATGCCAACCAAGCAGGGTGACAACGCCCCGGCATCCATGGACTGGATACCGGGGCACTTTTTTGGGTGCTCGGAAACCCTCTCTCCTATCGGACTCCAACCTCCAGCACGGGGATCTGCTGAAAAATCACGTTTCACAGCTGACACACATCATCCCTTGAAATTGAGGATTGAACGGATCGCGCTAAACCCGCCAGAGTTCCTGGGAAGGGTCATCGAAACTTGCCCACAACTCCCGATAACTCAAGCCGGTCAGTGGATGTATCTCGTCGGCCGCCACCTCTGAAAGCGGCAGAAGGACAAACGCGTAGCGGGTAATTTCATCTCTTGGCAGTTGCATATTCTCTGCGTCAACGACTTGATCAGCATAGGTCAAAAGATCGATATCGATGGTTCGGGGCGCATATTTATCTGCACTGCGCTGGCGTCCGTTTTGCTCCTCTACACGCCTCAATCTGGCGATCAGTTTAGGGATCGGCAATGCTGTCTCTAGTCCCACCACCAAATTGTAGAAATTATCCCCCATACTGCCGACTGCGACACTTTCGTAGACTGGAGATATGACCAATTCACCAAACTCGGCGCGCAGCGCGTCAAGGACCTTCTCGATGCTTGTCTGACGGTCGATATTACTGCCAAGACTCAACCAGACCCGAACACCCCCTGAATCAGTCACGGCTGCCCCGCTCGATAATCACCCCCACATCCCTCGCAGCGCTGACGGCGCCTACTTTATTCAGGGTCAAGCGCACCCAGGGCACCTCGAATTCGTTGATTACGATGGCTGCACAGCGTTCCGCCAATGTCTCGACGAGTTGAAACTCGCTCGCTTCAACAAATTCTATCAGGCGTTTACTCACGGCTTTGTAGTCCAGGGTATCCTCGATCGAATCGCTGGCTGCCGCGCGGGCAATATCCGCACCCATCTCCAGGTCAAATATCACCGGCTGTCTGATTTCCCGTTCCCAATCATAGATGCCGATAACGGTTTGTATCCGCAGGTCACGAATGAAGACAATATCCATAAAAACCTATCTTCGTAGCTCAAATCTGCACATAGTAGAGGAGTTATTGACGATTACAAACCCGGCATAATGGTGGTAAGCAGTATTCACTCAATCTTATACTTGACCTGTGTCGCGCTTGCGGGTCCAATTCAAGCATGATTATTGAGGTTCTGCTCGTTACCGCCGCCTACCTTCTGGGCTCCATATCCAGCGCCATCATCGTCTGCAGACTGATGGGGCTAGCCGACCCACGCACCCAGGGTTCCAATAACCCGGGCGCCACCAACGTATTACGCATTGGCGGTAAAAAGGCAGCGGCCATCACCCTGTTCGGGGACATGCTGAAGGGTTTGCTGCCCATGCTTGCCGCTCACCTGCTGCATGTCAGCCCACTGATCTTTGCCTTGACCGCGATGGCGGCTTTTCTTGGCCACCTCTATCCGGTGTTTTTTGGTTTCCAGGGAGGCAAGGGAGTGGCGACTGCACTCGGGGTTCAATTCGGCCTGCACTGGGCGATTGGCGGCTCGATTGGATTGATCTGGCTGTTCATGGCCAAGGTCATGAATGTCTCCTCTTTGGCAGCCCTGATCTCCATGGCGCTGGCTCCTCTCATAGTATGGCTCGTCTGGCCCGCTGGTGAGCTAGTCGTGATGCAGGTATTGCTGACCCTCATCCTTTTCTGGCGCCACCGCAGCAACATTCAGAATCTCATATCAGGTGCTGAAGGAAAGATTGCGGACGAAAACGGCCCGACGGAGGACAGGGAGTAAACAGGCCCTGAATAACGCCAGTTATGCCTAGCCTAAGCTACACAGATCTGCCGGAGCAGATCAGCTGCATAGATACCCTGTACCAACGCCCGGGCCTGGCAGCCTGTTATCTGATTGAATCCGCTGGCGAAGCCGCGATTATCGATACCGGCACGACACATACCACCCCGATGCTCATGCAACTGCTGGCGAACAAAGGGCTTGAGCCCTCTCAGGTCAGCTATGTCATCCCTACCCATGTGCATCTGGATCATGCCGGAGGGGCCGGGCAGCTGATGCAACTGCTGCCGGAAGCAAAATTGGTGATACACCCGTATGGTGCTAGGCATATGATCGATCCGGCAAAGCTCATTGCCGGCGCCACCAGCGTCTATGGAGAGGAGCAATTTACTAGACTGTACGGCAGCCTGGCGCCAGTTCCAGCAGAGCGGGTTTTGGAAGCGCCGGATGGTCTTGCCTTGAACCTGGGCAAACGAAAACTGTTATGCCTCGATACCCCTGGACATGCCCGCCATCACATTTGCATCCATGACAATCAGAGTAACGGCATTTTCAGCGGGGATACCTTCGGTCTTTCCTATCGGGAATTCGATACCGAAAAAGGGCCCTTCATCATTCCAACCTCGACCCCTGTGCAGTTTGATCCTGTCGCCTGGCATACCTCGCTCGAACGAATCATGGCGCTCCAGCCTGCGGCAATTTATCTGACCCATTTCGGCAGGGTGGAAAACCCGCAAAAACTTGCGGGAGATCTCCATCTGGCAATCGATGATTTCGTCTCTATTGCCAGGCAGGCAGACGCCACTGGCCGTACGGCGCAGATCAGGCAAGGCCTGTTCGACTGGTCAGTCACCAGGCTATCCGCTCATGGCTGCCGGCATATGCCTGAAGAGATTGAGGTACTGCTGGGAATGGACCTGGATCTGAATACCCAAGGCCTCGAGATCTGGCTTGACAGGAACTGACTCTCAGCCCCCATTTCTCACCAAGGTCGTCAGGATGACTTGGAACCGCTCATGTCCCAGGCGAAGGTACAATCCAGGTGGCATAGCACGTTGACCAGCCCCTTCTCACCCTCACCAATCATGAGTGAAAGTGGTGAGCGTTTCTGGAACTTTGGACTGGCTTTCCTTAACCAGAGTTTTCCCATATTGGGATTGGCCGGATAGGTGGTGTGCAGCGCAGCATCGATTTTTATCAGGTACTCGACCCGCTTCATCAACCGTGGATCTTCAGGAAATGGCTTGTCATGACGGTACTGAACAAAATGACGCGCCTTACCTTCCATGTCCAACAGGGCCATGCTCTCCTCGTTTTTCAGTCCCCAATTATTGAAAAGGTTCATCACACCCCGGGTAATCGCCAGTCGATCTTCCATCGAGAGACTACTCCCACCACGCTCCGGTTCACTCATATTGTCACCCGATAATTACCTACAAATTAACTTGGTTATTCATTCTAACACGAAGTTTATTAGAAAATCCTAACATTTACAGCGGCTGAGCGATTTGAAGGATGTGTCCAACTACCGTTTCTAGGTTCAATTGCTAAACAGGCTACGCCACCAGCGTTTGCGGTTCTTGGGAATAATTTGTGCCGATGGCAGGTCAGTGGGGGGAATCTTGCTCAAGACCCATCCAGGCAGCGGGGGATTGTCACTATAGCCACAGGAGACACCCAGATTGTTCGGGTCATAAATCTTGACAAAAGAAGGCTTCTCGAGGTTGTCTGCATAGACAATGCCGCAATATTTCTCGTCATGCTCCCGGCGCAGCAGGTTATCTATTTCAGAGAGGAATCTACTGAAATCATCCACACTCACGATGCTCGAAGGGGGCTCTTCACCTATCGCGTAGATATACCAGTTACCTGCGGCATCATTGCGCAACCGTTCCCATAATGCATCCAGATGGTGCCAACGCAATGCCGATGTAAAGCTGCCGCGAAATGCCTGCAGATAGGTTTCATGTTCGCTCATATTTGAACCTGGAGTCCCCAGTTGACCACTGTATTCTGTATTAATCGCTTTGAAGACATAACCTTTATCCGTATGGAAATATTTCACCTATTGGGCGAGCAACGTTATACTTGAAAATGCTTCTTTTGCCACAAGATACGCAGCCCATTCCCAGTTGGATGCCGCAATATGCTATTGAGGAAGCCGTGGCTCTAAACTCAGGCTATAATAACGGCTTTTTTCCAACCAGCAAGCAACATGAACTCATCCAACGACACCCTATTCGAATCTGATATCAGTAATCTCAAGCTCCTCAATCGCGGTAAAGTGAGAGATATCTATGAAATTGACGATGATCATCTGCTGATCGTAACCAGCGACAGGCTCTCCGCATTCGATGTCATCCTCCCACAACCCATTCCTGGCAAGGGAGAGGTACTGACCCGGGTTGCCAATTTCTGGTTTGAGCGAACCAAGTCACTGGTGCCCAATCATCTCTCCGACAGACCCCTCGACAGTGTCGTGACCGACCCGGAACAGCGGTCCGCCCTGGGTGACAGGGCTCTGGTGGTAAAAAAACTCAAGCCACTGCCGGTTGAAGCGATTGTGCGTGGTTATCTGATTGGTTCCGGCTGGAAGGACTATCAGCGCTCAGGGGCTGTCTGCGGGATCGCTCTGCCGGACGGACTGCGCCAGGCCGACAAGCTGCCCGAGGCGATCTATACGCCGTCGACCAAGGCCGAAATAGGTGCTCATGACGAAAACATCAGCTTTGAACAGACCATCGAACTGCTGGGGGAAACTCTCGCGACCCAGGTACGCGACCTGAGCCTGAAAATCTATTCCGAATCAGCCGAATATGCGCTGGAGAAAGGCATCATTATTGCCGACACCAAATTTGAGTTCGGATTGGATACTAACGGAGTAGTGCATTTGATCGACGAAGTCCTGACCCCCGACTCTTCCCGTTTCTGGCCCGCCGATCAGTACCAGCCCGGGATCAGCCCACCCAGCTTTGACAAGCAGTTTGTCAGAGACTATCTGGAGACCCTTGAGTGGGACAAGACACCGCCAGGCCCAATGCTGCCTGATGATGTTATACAAAAGACTGCGGAAAAGTATTTGGAAGCCGAAAAACGACTCACCGATGGTTGAGGCTTGCATCACTCAATCTGATACCCAGCCACTGCAGTGGTTGGGTATCATATGCTTTCTTCGATACGCTGCTATAATGCAGCCATATAGTCTTAATAATTCTGTAACTTGGCAAAAATAGAACAGAAACAATCCCACCCTTTAAGCTTATTGGGAGCAAACAGGAACCTTTCTACACCAGGCCACAATGGATCTGTAGGGTATGCTAATCAATCTTCTCCAAGCTCTTCAGTTGCCTCCCTCGCAACCCAAACAAGGCTTCCCTGAATAACGGCATGCAGCGCAATCCCAAAAGATCTGCAAAAGTCGTAATCTACACCACTCAGCACTGCCCTCACTGCCAGCATGCGAAACGTTGGTTGAAAAATAATAACATTCCTTTCCTGGATTTCAACGTCGGCAAACCCGGCAAGATACAGAAAAAGTTTTTCCAGATGGGCGGTCGGAGTGTACCCCTTATTGTGATAGGTGATCAGCAGTTCAACGGGTTCAATCCACGGGAACTTAAAAATGTTCTGGCACGCAAGGATTAATACCAATACGTTGAGCATTCCCGTGGGTTGTTAGCACTTCCGGGTTATTCGGGATGACGCCTGCGTGCCGCAGACAAGGTTTTCCAACTGCACTGGGCAAACAAAAAAGGGGTGCCAGAAGCACCCCTTTTTAGCTAGCCCGGGAATTTCACCCGTGAACGAGTGAATTTTTCGGGCCAGGTCTCTGATCGCTTGATCAGACGCCGTAGAACCCCTGCATGGTCTCAAGAGACTTAGCAGCAATCTTGTCAGCCTGACCAGCAGAGCCGAAGGCTTCGTAACGAGCCTTACAGATATCGGACATGGCGTTGGTCGCCTCCTTGAGGAACTTGCGTGGATCGAAGTTGCTTTTGTTCCCTTCCAGGTGACGACGAATGGAACCGGTAGAAGCCATACGCAGATCGGTATCGATGTTAACCTTGCGAACACCGGACTTGATACCCTCTACGATCTCTTCCACGGGCACACCATAGGTTTGACCCATTTCACCACCGAAGTCGTTGATGATCTTCAGCCACTCCTGAGGTACGGAAGAGGAACCGTGCATGACCAGATGGGTATTCGGAATGCGCGCATGGATCTCTTTGATGCGGTCAATCCGCAGGATCTCGCCAGTCGGCTCCTGGGTAAACTTATAGGCGCCGTGTGAGGTACCGATGGCGATAGCCAAGGCATCAACGCCGGTCTTCTCAACGAAGTCGGCAGCCTCTTCAACACCGGTCAGCAGCTGATCCATGTCCAGCTTGCCCTCCGCTCCGTGGCCATCTTCCTCACCCATTTCACCGGTCTCCAGGGAGCCCAGACATCCCAACTCGCCCTCTACGGAAACGCCGCCGGCATGGGCCATATCCACAACGTTCTTGGTCACATCAACGTTGTACTCGTAGGAGGAAGGAGTCTTCCCATCGGCCATCAGAGAGCCGTCCATCATCACGGAGCTGAAGCCGGACTGAATGGAACGCAGACAAATGGCAGGAGAAGCACCGTGGTCCTGATGCATACACACGGGGATGTGCGGATACTGTTCGATGGCGGCCTCGATCAGGTGACGCAGGAAGGGTTCGCCCGCGTAGGAACGCGCACCGGCGGAACCCTGCAGAATAACGGGACTGTTTGTTGTATCGGCAGCCTGCATGATGGCATGCACCTGCTCCATATTGTTGACGTTGAACGCTGGTAAACCGTAGCCGTTTTCAGCGGCGTGATCCAACAGTTGGCGCAAGGAAATCAAAGCCATGATAGCCTCCTATAATTAGTCTTTACTTGAGTTAAAGTTTCGATCAGGAACCCCGCGTCCCTGGCCTAATCCAAATCGGGCAGTAGGTGTTCTCCCACCCGCATCACCTTCATGATGTTTGTTTGACCTTCCACACCGGAGCGATCACCTTTGGTGATGATCACCAGATCATTCTCCCGCACTTCACCGCGACGCAGCAGTTCCTCAATCACCTCTTTATTCACCTTATTGATATTGGTGCTCGCCACATCAAAACTCACCGGATAGACCCCGCGGTACAGGGTTACCTTACGGCGCGTCTCAACATTCCGGGTCAGGGCATAGATTGGGATGCCGGAGCTGATACGCGACATCCATTTGACGGTGGAGCCCGATTCGGTGAGCGCAGCAATAGCCTTCACACCCAGATGGTTTGCGGTGTACATGGCCGCCATGGCGATCGCCTCGTCGACCCGACCGAAAACTGAATCGATACGGTGTTGCGAAATGCGCGCCAAGGCCTGTTTTTCCGCTTCGATGCAGACCCGGTCCATGGCCTCCACCACCTTGTGTGGTTTCCTGCCGATAGAGGTCTCAGCGGATAGCATGACCGCGTCCGTCCCATCGAGCACCGCATTGGCCACGTCGAACACCTCGGCACGGGTCGGAACCGGGTTCTCAATCATCGACTGCATCATCTGCGTGGCGGTAATCACCACGCTATTCAGCCGGCGGGCCGCCTTGATCAGCTGCTTCTGCACCGCCGGCAGTTCCGCATCACCGATCTCAACGCCGAGATCGCCCCGAGCAACCATAATCGCATCCGAGACTTCAATGATCTCGTCGACACACTCCAGGGCTTCTGCGCGCTCGATTTTAGCGATAATTCCACCCTTGCCTCCCGCCTCTTCCAAAAGCCTTCTTGCCTCACGCACATCCTCTGCACTGCGCACGAAGGAAACCGCCAGGTAATCAGCATCGATTTCAGCGGCGAAGAGAATATCGGCTTTATCTTTATCGGTTAATGCTGGAGCGGAAAGGCCACCGCCCTGCTTGTTGATGCCTTTGTTGTTGGATAGTTTGCCACCCACTTCTACTTTACAGTGGACTTGGGAGCCTTCCACGTCTGTAACCCAGAGAACTATCGCGCCATCATCCAACAATAGCGTATTGCCGCGTGATACGTCATTGGTTAAATCGGGATAAGTCAGCCCCACCCGGCTCTCATCACCATCAGTGAGCGGACAGTCTGCATCAAGGGTGAAGCTGTCGCCCTCTGCCAGGGTGATATAACCCCCCTTGAATCGACCTATGCGTATCTTGGGGCCCTGCAGATCACACAACACACCAACCTGTCTGCCACTCGCCCGGGAGCGATCACGAATCCGCACACAACGTTCACGCTGCTGATCATGTGGGTCATGAGACAGATTAAGGCGAACAACGTCCACCCCGGCATGAATCAGCTTATCCATTACCTTGGGATCATCAGTGGCGGGACCCAGGGTGGCAACGATCTTGGTGCGTCTTGGCATAAAGTTCGATATTTGATTAAAAACGCAGGTGAATGACCGGCTCTCACCGGCCATTCTGCTTAGGTGGCGTGCAGCTTACTTACTTCCCTGCAGCGCGGGCCTCCAGCATAGCCACCGCAGGCAGAGTCTTGCCTTCCAGATATTCCAGGAAGGCGCCACCGGCGGTGGAGATGTAGGAAACCTTGTCATAGATATCATACTTTTGGATCGCCGCTATGGTATCGCCACCACCCGCCAGGCTGAAGCAGTTGGAATTTGCAATGGCCATGGATACGGTCTTGGTGCCTGCGCCGAACTGGTCGAATTCGAACACGCCGACCGGACCATTCCACACCACGGTGCCGGCGTTGGCGATGATGTCCGCCAGCTCCTTAGCGGAGTCGGGGCCAATGTCGAAGATCATATCGTCGTCGGTTACATCACTGGCATTTTTCAAAGTAGCTTCTGCGCTTTCGCTGAACTCCTTGCCGCACACCACGTCTGTAGCGATCGGGATATTGGCGCCACGGTCTTTCATCTTCTCCACCAAGGCCTTGGCGGTATCGACCAGGTCGTCCTCACAGAGGGACTTGCCGACATTATTGCCCATGGCCTTGAGGAAAGTATTCGCGATACCACCACCCACAACCAGCTGATCCACCTTCTCGGAGAGGGCTTCCAGTACGGTCAGTTTGGTGGAGACCTTGGATCCACCAACGATGGCAACCATAGGGCGTGCGGGCTCGGCCAACGCTTTGGCCAGGCTATCGAGCTCATTGGAAAGCAGTAATCCCGCACAGGCAACCGGAGCATGTACACCAACGCCATGGGTAGAGGCCTGGGCGCGATGCGCGGTACCAAAGGCATCCATCACGAAGACATCACACAGGGCCGCGTATTTCTTCGCCAGCTCTTCATTATCTTTCTTCTCGCCCGCATTGAAGCGAACGTTTTCCAACAGAACCACCTCGCCTGCGCCTACATCAGGTGCGTTATCCAGGTAATCCTTGATCAGTGGAACGGTCTTGCCGAGCTTGGCGGACATATCGTCGGCAATTGGCTGCATGGAGTTCTCCTCGTCCACCTTGCCTTCCTCAGGACGACCGCGGTGCGAAAAGACCATGACCTTGGCGCCTGCCTTCATGCAGTACTCGATGCTCGGCATGGAAGCGGTGATGCGGGCATCGGAGGTGACTTTGCCATCCTTGACCGGAACATTAAGGTCCGCACGAATGAGTACGCGTTTGCCGCTGAGGTCGAGATCGGTGAGTTTGATGAAAGACATGGAGGAATCTCCTAAATTGATACAGTCCAAAAGAATTCAGGTTCAAGGAATACCTTGCCTGAAGCCTCTTCTGATAGAGTTTCAGCCATCAGTTCCCAGTTATTGCCCGGTGGCCGGCGAGAACCGGCCACCGACAGCTGAAAACCGACGGCTGACAGCTGACAGTCTACTTGGTGACGTGCTCTACAAAACGCAGCATGTTGCAGGTGTAGCCGTACTCGTTGTCGTACCAGGACACAACCTTGACGAAGGTGCCGTCCAGGGCGATACCGGCGCCTGAATCAAAGATAGAGGAGTTGCCGCAACCACGGAAGTCAGTGGAAACAACCTTCTCATCGGTGTAGCCCAGAGTCTCGCTCATGGGACCAGACTCAGAGGCAGCCTTCATGGCGGCGCAGATGTCGTCATAGGAGGCTTCGTTGTTCAGCTCAACGGTCAGATCAACCACGGAAACGTCTGAAGTCGGTACGCGGAAGGCCATACCGGTCAGCTTACCGTTCAGCTCTGGCAGCACAACACCCACAGCCTTGGCTGCACCCGTGGAGGATGGGATGATGTTTTCCAGGATACCACGGCCACCACGCCAGTCTTTCATGGAAGGACCGTCAACAGTCTTCTGGGTAGCGGTTGCTGCATGCACGGTGGTCATCAGGCCACGCTTGATGCCCCACTTGTCGTTCAGCACCTTGGCCACAGGCGCCAGGCAGTTGGTGGTGCAGGAGGCAGCGGAACTGATGGCCTGGCCAGCATACTCATCGTGGTTTACGCCATGTACGAACATGGGGGTGCCGTCCTTGGAAGGCGCGGACATAACAACCTTCTTGGCGCCGGCATCGATGTGCTTCTGACAGGTCTCTTCGGTCAGGAAGAAGCCTGTGCATTCGATCACCAGGTCGGCGCCGATATCGCCCCAAGCCAGGTTGGCAGGATCGCGCTCAGCGGTCAGACGGATGTTCTTGCCGTTTACTGCCAGGTTGTTGCCCTCTACAGCGATATCACCATCGAAGTTACCATGCACAGAGTCGTACTTCAGCATGTATGCCAGGTAGTCAGCAGCCAGCAGATCGTTGATTCCAACTACTTCGATTCCAGGGAAGTCCTTAGCGATTGCGCGGAATGCCATGCGACCGATACGACCAAAACCGTTGATGCCTACTTTCAGTGTCATGTTTGATTCTCCGTTAAACGTATAATATTTGAGTTGTTAATTTTACCTGGTGACGGGCGCCCTCAGGCGCCCATTGAAAACTCAGGCTGATACCTCATCGATCGAGGCGAGCACATTCTCCACGGTAAAGCCGAATTCGTTGAAGAGTTGACCGGCCGGCGCTGACTCACCAAAGCGATTCATGCCGATCACCTTGCCGTTGAGGCCAACGTATTTGTACCAAGCGTCTGGCACAGCGGCTTCAACCGCCACCCGAGCGGTACAGCTGGCAGGCAGTACAGACTCTTTATAAGCTGCGTCCTGAGCATCAAATGCATCGGTGTTGGGCATAGAGACCACCCGCACATTCTTACTGGAATCCGCTGCCGCTTTGACCGCAAGATCCACTTCAGAGCCAGTAGCAATGACAATGGCATCCGGCGCACCGTCACAATCACTGACCACATAACCACCCTTGGCGATATTTGCAATCTGCTCAGCGCTGCGCGCCTGATGGGCCAGACCCTGACGGGAGAAGATTAGGCAACTCGGGCCATCTTGTTTCTCCACAGCCGCCTTCCAGGCTACCGCAGTTTCCACGGCATCACAGGGACGCCAGACATCCATATTGGGGACCATGCGCAGGGTCGGAATCTGCTCGATAGGCTGATGAGTCGGGCCGTCTTCACCCAGACCGATGGAGTCATGCGTGTAAACGAAGATCGACTGGACCTTCATCAATGCCGCCATGCGCAGGGCGTTACGGGCATACTCGGAAAACATCAGGAAGGTGGCGCCATAGGGGATGAATCCACCATGCAGAGAGGCGCCGTTCATGATTGCCGACATGGCGAATTCACGTACACCGTAAGAGAGGTAGTTACCGTCTGTGTGTCCCTCGGTAATTGCCTTGGAACCGGACCATGCAGTCAGGTTGGAGGGGGTCAGATCAGCGGAACCACCCAGGAACTCAGGCAGCAGCGGGCCAAAACCATTCAACGCATTCTGGGACGCCTTGCGGGTCGCGGGTGACTCAGCCTTGGCATTCACCTCATCGACGAACTTAGCGGATTCTTCTGCCCAGTTGGCAGGTAACTCACCAGTCATGCGGCGTTTGAATTCGGACGCCAGCTCGGAATGGGCTGCTTCATAAGCGGCAAACTTTTCGTTCCAGGCAGTTTCGGCTGCCGAGCCGCTCTCTTTTGCATCCCAACCGGCATAGATATCTTCCGGAATGGCGAAGGGTTCATGGTTCCAACCCAGCTGTTCGCGGGTAGCTGCGATCTCTTCATCACCCAGAGGCGCACCGTGGCAGTCATGACTACCCGCCAGATTCGGCGAACCAAAACCGATGGTGGTCTTGCAGCAGATCATGCTGGGCTTGTCACTCGCCTTGGCCTCAGCGATGGCATTGTTGATGGCATCCCCATCATGGCCGTCCACATCACGGACCACATGCCAGCCGTAGGCTTCGAAGCGCGCCGGGGTGTCGTCAGTAAACCAGTGCTCGACCTCACCGTCGATACTGATACCGTTGTCGTCCCAGAAGGCGATCAGCTTACCCAGACCCAGGTTACCTGCGAAAGAACAGGCCTCGTGAGAGATGCCTTCCATCATGCAGCCATCACCCAGGAACACATAGGTGTTGTGATCGACGATGTCATGCCCCGGCTTATTGAACTGGGCTGCCATAGTCCTCTCGGCCAGCGCCATGCCCACCGCATTGGTGATGCCCTGACCCAGCGGACCTGTGGTGGTCTCCACGCCTGGCGCGTAGCCATACTCGGGGTGACCAGGGGTCTTGGAGTGAAGTTGACGAAAGCTCTTCAGATCATCAATGCTCAGCTCATAACCAGTGAGGTGCAGCAGGGAATAGATCAGCATCGAACCATGCCCATTGGAAAGAACGAAACGGTCGCGATCCGCCCAGTCCGGATTAGCCGGGTTGTGCTTCATATGGCTGTTCCACAGCACTTCGGCGATATCGGCCATACCCATCGGCGCACCCGGGTGACCTGAATTGGCTTTCTGCACTGCATCCATACTCAAGGCACGTATAGCGTTGGCTAGTTCTCTGCGTGAGGACATTGACCCCTCCTGATTAAAGTTAGAAATCTCAAACGGTTTCCAGTTTGAATCCAGGTCCAACTGACTGTCCCGATATACCCACGGGGCAACCCTTTGGCTTTCCGGACTCCCTGAGCCGGCAGAAACCTATCTGCCAGCCCTAAAATCTCAATCGACCGATCAACGACCCGATTGCAGTTACGTGCGGCTATTACACCCAGCACGAAAAAAAGGTGTGCTATTCTGACTCAACCTCAAGGCGGGAGCAATTTAGCTGACTTTATAGGGGCAATAAGCTGGATTGATGGTAAATCCTAATATCCTGATATTCTAAGACAATCTTTGAACTCATTCACCGCGCCATTTAATAGAGCATCCCATACTGGGGATTTGATCCTGGGGCCCCTGGCCGGTTTCAGCGACCAGTTTCATCGCTTCGAAAAGATCACGGCGCACATCCTCAGATGCCGCCTGCTTGCGACTTTCATCCAATCGACCTCGATACTGGAGTCCAAAATCGGCGTTATAGCCGAAAAAATCCGGTGTGCAGACTGCACCAAAGGATTTCGCGACATCCTGGGTCTCATCGAATAGGTAGGGAAAAGGGAAATCGAGCTGTTCAGCAATCCGCTGCATGTTTTCGAACGAGTCCTCTGCATAATCGGTTGGATCATTCGACATGATGGCCACACTGTTGATGCCAAGGGTTCGCAACTGTGTGGCGTCACGCACGATGCGCTCACGAACGGCAATGACATAGGGACAATGGTTACAGATGAACATCACCAGTAATCCCCTCTCACCCATACAGTCACGGAGTGTCCAATTCCTTCCATCGACCCCCGGCAGATTAAAGTCTGGGGCCAATTTGCCGAACTCACACACCGGAGTTTGAAGTGAAACCATTGAATAAATTCTCAGCTGGCTTGATATGCAGGGTGGGCATTATGCAAAAAGGAACAAGCTGTGTAAAATTCTGGCGCTTAATTTAATGAAATATTCATATTTCAAAGGGCCGCCGCCCGTTTCCATCCATTCAATATTGCTAAATTTACGGAATAAATAATGGCCAAAGAGTATATCTTTACTTCAGAATCTGTTTCCGAGGGCCACCCCGACAAGGTTGCAGATCAGATTTCCGATGCCATGCTGGACGCGATTCTGGAACTGGATCCGCATCCCGAAAGAGCCAGAGTGGCCTGCGAAACCATGATCAAGACCGGGGCCGTCATCGTTGCGGGAGAGATCTCCACCGAAGCCTGGGTCGATCTGGATGAGCTGGTGCGCGGCGTGGTCAGTGATATCGGCTATACCAATTCAGATGTGGGCTTCGACGGCTCCACCTGTGCTGTAATGTCCCTGATCGGCAAGCAGTCGGGGGATATCGCCCAGGGTGTGGACCGCACCAGCCCCGAAGAACAGGGCGCCGGCGATCAGGGTATGATGTTCGGTTATGCGACCAATGAGACCGACGTGCTGATGCCCGCCACCATCACCTATGCGCACCGTCTGGTCCAACGCCAGTCGGAGATTCGCAAGGCGGGTATACTTCCCTGGCTGCGCCCCGATGCCAAAAGTCAGGTCTCCCTGCACTACGAAGATGACAAGGTAACCGGTATCGATGCCGTGGTGGTCTCTACCCAGCACGACCCGGATATCGATTATTCTCATCTGCGCGATGCGGTGATGGAGAACATCATTATTCCTGTTCTGCCGAAGGAGTGGCTGGACAAATGCCCACAAGAAAAGATCCATATCAATCCCACCGGCAGTTTCGTCATTGGCGGACCCGTGGGTGATTGCGGTCTGACCGGACGCAAGATCATCGTAGATACCTACGGTGGCATGGCGCGCCATGGCGGCGGCGCCTTCTCCGGCAAGGACCCGTCCAAGGTAGACCGTTCAGCGGCCTATGCCGGCCGCTACGTGGCCAAGAACATCGTTGCCGCAGGGCTTGCCGACCGCTGTGAGATCCAGGTCTCCTATGCCATCGGCGTGGCGGAACCCACCTCGGTGATGATCGATACTTTTGGCACCGGCAAGATAGCAGACGAAAAGATCGTCGAACTGATCCGTAGCCATTTTGATCTGCGTCCCTATGGCATCATCAAGATGCTCGACCTCTACAACACGCAGATTAAATACCGCAAGACTGCCGCCTATGGCCACTTTGGCCGTGAAGACGAGAGCTTTACCTGGGAAAACACCGACAAGGCGGAGGCATTGAAGGCAGACGCGGGTCTTTAAGGATCTTGCCACGGAGACACACGACCGCATGGATGCAGTCGTGTGCCTCCGTGGCTAAAAAATCCAGCCCCCCGAGGAGCGCTGCGACGGGAAACTATCCCGCCAGGCTCGGGGAAATGGCACAAATAGATTAACGGCGCTCACTCTGATATTCACAGGAGATGACTAACATGAGTGAGTTTTCCGATTATAAGGTTGCTGATATCAGCCTGGCCGACTGGGGCCGCAAGGAGATCGCCATTGCCGAGACAGAAATGCCCGGTCTGATGGCCTTACGCCGGAAGTACACCACTGAAAAGCCGCTTAAAGGAGCCCGCATCACCGGCTCCCTGCACATGACCATCCAGACCGCTGTCTTGATCGAGACCCTGGTGGCGCTGGGTGCCCAGGTTCGCTGGTGCTCCTGCAACATCTTTTCCACCCAGGACCATGCCGCTGCCGCCATCGCCGCGGATGGCATCCCGGTCTATGCCTGGAAAGGCGAAACTCTGGAGGAGTACTGGTGGTGCACCGAACAGGTGCTGAACTGGCCCGATGGTGAACTGCCCAACATGATTCTGGACGACGGTGGCGACGCCACAATGTTGGTGCATAAGGGGGTGGAATTCTCCAATGCAGGCGCCGTCCCCGAACCCACAGCAGATGACCCGGAAGAGTGGAAGGTCGTTCTGAGCGTGCTCAAACGCAGCCTGGAAGAGGACAGCCAGCGTTACCATAAGATGGCCGAGTCCATCAAAGGCGTCACCGAAGAGACCACGACCGGGGTCCACCGTCTCTATCAGATGGTGGAACAGGGTGAACTGCTATTCCCGGCGATGAACGTCAATGATTCGGTAACCAAATCCAAGTTCGACAACCTGTATGGCTGCCGGGAATCTCTGGTGGACGGCATCAAGCGCGCCACCGACGTCATGATCGCCGGTAAAATTGCCCTGGTGGCGGGCTATGGTGATGTTGGCAAGGGCTGCGCCCAGTCCCTGCGTGGGCTCGGCGCCACTGTCTGGGTCACGGAGATCGACCCGATCTGCGCCCTGCAGGCAGCGATGGAGGGCTATCGGGTGCTCACTATGGAAGAAGCAGTGCCTCTCGCCGACATCATTGTCACCGCTACCGGTAACTATCACATCATCACCCACGACCACATGGTATCCATGAAGGACCAGGCCATCGTCTGCAACATCGGTCATTTCGACAACGAGATTGACGTGGCCAGCGTGGAGAAGTACGAGTGGGAAAATATCAAACCCCAGGTGGATCACATCATTTTCCCTGACGGCAAGCGCATCATCCTGCTGGCGGAAGGCCGCCTGGTGAATCTCGGTTGCGCCACCGGCCACCCCAGTTTTGTGATGTCCAACAGCTTCACCAATCAGGTTCTGGCGCAGATGGAGCTCTTCAAAAATCCTGAGCAGTACCCGGTCGATGTCTATGTACTGCCGAAAAAATTGGACGAGGAGGTAGCCCGTCTGCATCTTGAAAAGATCGGCGTCCATCTCACCACTCTCAGTCAGGAGCAAGCCGATTACATCGGTGTACCTGTTCAAGGCCCCTACAAGGCCGATCACTACCGCTATTAAACAGTAGCCGGCTTTCAGCAACCAGCCAACAGTGCCGGATTCGGGACTGTTGGCTGTAAGCTGAGGACCGTCCGCTGTATATTGGAGGCCCAATCCGATGTCACACCCTATACAACCTAACCGCACCTTCAGTTTTGAGCTCTTTCCACCCAAGACGGAAAAGGGCATGCAAAACATGCGGGCCACTGTCACCCAACTCAACGCCCTCGCACCGGAATTCTTCTCTGTTACCTATGGGGCTGGCGGTTCCACACAGGAAGGCACCTTCTCAAGTGTCGACTGGTTGACAACGAATGGAATCGAAGCGGCGCCGCATCTCTCCTGTATCGGTTCAGACCGGGATGAGATCCTTGAGATCCTCAATCGCTACAAGGCACAGGGCATCCGTCACCTTGTCGCCTTACGCGGAGACTTGCCCTCTGGCGTGGGGCTTGGAGGCTCGGGCGAACTCAGTTACGCCAATGAGTTGGTGAACTTTATCAAAGCGCAATTTGGTGATCATTTTTTCATCGAGGTTGCCGCCTATCCTGAATTTCACCCTCAGGCCAGCAGTCCGGTAGCGGATCTGGATAATTTCAAGCGCAAGGTTGAGGCCGGCGCCGATAGCGCGATCACCCAGTATTTCTATAACGCGGATGCCTACTTCCGTTTTCTCGAGGATTGCGCCAAGCGGGGCGTCCATATCCCCATCGTGCCGGGCATCATGCCGATTACGAATTTTACCCAACTGGCGCGATTTTCGGATGGCTGCGGCACTGAGATACCCCGCTGGCTGCGCAAGCGCCTGGCGGCATTCGGCGATGACTTGGAGAGCATTCGCGCCTATGGTTCGGAAGTCGTCACCTCCCTGTGTGAGCAACTCCTCTCGGGAGGCGCTCCCGGCCTGCACTTTTACACGATGAATCAGGCAAAACCCAGCCTGGAGATCTGGCGCAACCTGGAATTAACCAATCAGGACACTGAGGCGCGGCTGTAATCCGGCGCCCTCACATATTGAGCGATTATCGAATCCAGCTGTTCAGATTCCACCGGTTTGTTGATGAATCCATCCATTCCCGCCTCCTGACATTCTGCCGACACATCCTCTGCTGTGTTGGCCGTCAGGGCCAGGATGGGCATGCGTAGCTTGGCGGATTCCTGGGCTCGATAACGCCGGGTAAATTCCAGACCGTCCATATGCGGCATACGCAGATCGATGAAGGCCAAATGAAAACTCTCCTGTTGTGCAGCCTGTAACGCCTCATCTCCATCCCTGGCCAGGATCACTCTATGCCCTTTGCGGATAAGCAGTGTTTTGAACACTTTCGCGGCAACCGTATTATCCTCCGCCAGCAGAATACGTATCCCGCTGTTGGGCGCTTCAGTCGGCTCTTCAACAGATACACCTGAGCTAACAGCATGCGGTTTTGCATGCTGATTGATCACCGTCTCCATCAGTTGATCGGTCATGAAGGGTTTGAGAATCACACTGGATATCCGGGCCGGCAATCCCACATTACGCCCTCGATACCCGGCGAAGATAATGGGGGTCTGCGGTTCGACGATCACTTCCAGTCTGTCCAGCACCAGATTGATTGGAATTCCATCCAATGAATCACAAACCAGCGCCCAGTCAAATTGAGATGGCTGGAGCGCATTCAAGGCCTTAAAATTGGATATAGATACAACTTCCATACCCAATTCCTCTGCCATCTCAGCTTGTACTTGCATACTGGCGCTGTTGATTTCGAAGATCAGCAGGCGTTTGCCGAAAAGTTGCGGAGGTTTGACATCCAGACTTCCCGCCTGATCAGGTAACAATGGAAGCCGGACACTGAAAGTCGTACCCACGCCCACCTGGCTGCGTACACTGATATCCCCTCCCATCAACTGAGTCAGGTCCCGAGCCACAGTAGTGCCCAGCCCTGTGCCGCCAAACCGCCGGCTATTGGATACATCGGCCTGCCAGAAAACATCGAAGATCTTATCAAGCTTCTCTTCCGGAATGCCGATGCCTGTATCGGCCACTTGCAAAAGTATATGCGTCATGGGAACCCGATTAGTCGCCGCCTCAATCGAGAGACGTAATGTCACTTCGCCATGGTCGGTGAATTTAATGGCATTACCCATGAGGTTATACAGGATCTGCGAAATCCTCAGTTGATCGCCCCTCACTTCCCTTGGAACCCTGGCATCCACCCGGGTAAGCAGTTCGACATGCTTATCCTGAGTTTCCGTGCTGAGAGTGGAAGCCACACTTATGACTAAATTCCGGATATCGAAGAGATTCGATTCCAGCTCGAGTTTGTTGGCGTCAATCTTGGAAAAATCGAGAATGTCACCTATCAGCGCCCGTAACAGATGCGCAGACGAGCTTATGGAATGCAGATAGTCCTTTTGTTCTGAATCCAATGGAGTTGTTTGCAGCAGACGCGTCATCCCAATGACACCGGTCAGGGGGGTGCGCAGTTCATGCGTCATGGTGGCAAGGAAATCCCCCCTGGCCTTGTTGGCGCGCTCTGCCTCCTGTCTCGCCTCATGGAGCTTACGTAACAGCGAATACTGGTACATGGGCAGCATCACAAGTAACAGAAGAAAAAAGAACGCCTCGAATCGGTGCTGTTGCCACTCACTCAGGGCGAACAACACAATGTTGTAAGCCAGCACACTGAGAACCGATGCAACCATCAATAGAGTCTTGCCATAACGGGTGCCGTAGGAGACAAAAATCCAGATGTAGAGCAGATAAAAAGGGCTGATCGCTTCCTTGGTCAGGAATATGGCCAGGCTTGTTGCACTGATGTCCGCTGCCAAGGTTATGTAGCGACGTATCTTCAGCTCCGGCGTGTAGTAGACACTGATCATCAACCCCGCAAAGACGACGAAATAGCCGCCAAACAGCAGATAGAAGTGAAAAATGTTGACTGCGTAATAGCTGGTCCAGGTGGCCAGTCCGATATAAACAACACTGAAAAGCCAGATAGCCATGCGCACCAACGCTGACTGATATTCAGGATTGCGCAACAGAACGTTGTCGGTCAAACGGGAGAGCATCAGATAACCCCTTATTATTAGATGGTTATAAACCGTGAGTGATCCATATACTGTCCTTAGATAAAGAGCACAAACCCTGTACAGGTTGCAACCACACGATCTTTCGATGCTGAGAATTAAACAAATTGATTGGTGATTGAGAATTCTGCTAGAAAAGGTGCTTATCTCTCGATACCCTGATCATACTATAGTGATTACTCCAAAATCTTCCAGAACATGACATGGAATTTAAAGGGCCAATAGACACCGCTGACAGAACCTTTCCAGCAGAACGCAGAAATGTTCAGCGCCGCCAGCTTGTCTACTACCTGCGGGCCTGGGATATAGACAACAGCCAAATGCTGGGACATATCGTTGATTTCACCAACCATGGTCTGATGCTGATCAGCGAAGAGCCCATTCAGATTGGAGGGGAATACTCCCTTGAGGTTCGGCTTCCCGATTCCCAGGGCGACATTCGGCCCATCAATTTCAGAGCAGTCTGCCGTTGGAGCGGCAGCAAGCCCAATAAACCGTTCTTCGATGCCGGTTTTGAAGTGCTGGAAAAGGCTTCGGATGAAATCAATACCCTGCACTCCATGACCAACGCCTACGGGTTTGGCATCTGATCCAACCAGAAGCCGCTGATCCCAGCAATTCCCTGAGCCCCTCTTTGCTTGGCCAGTGATAGCGTTTCCATCCGCAGTCCCCCCAATGCATAAACCGGAAGATTGACCTCGTTCACCCATCGGGTAAATCGCTCCCATCCCAAAGGTTCAGCTTCCGGGTGGGAAAGCGTACTCTGCACTGGCGATAAAAGGGCATAGTCCAGGCCAAGCCGCTCCGCCTGCTGCAGTTCAACAGGATCGTGACAGGAGGCCCCCACCCAAGCCGGGCCTTCTGGACGACAGTTCCTAGACATGAGTTGATGACGGGTCAGGTGAATACCGTCAGATAGCCCGACCCATCTTTCCGGATGTTGCGGTCGGTTGAGCAGGAGCCGCGCTCCATACCTCCGGCAAAGAGCCCGGGCATCCTCGGCCAGCCTCCGGTAATCCGCATCCGGCAACTGATGCGCTCTCAACTGCACTAACCGCAGCCCCCCACTCAATGAATGCTCCAGACGCCTGATGAACTGATCGGGTAAGAATGGATCATCACCGGTAATCAGATAGCGGTCAGGCAAGCGCAAGGCAGTGAGGATTGGACGGTCTGCAGCGGGGAATTTCTCAGCCTGCATCTGCTCGGGGTGTAACCAGTCTAGGGGTTGGTCTTCCATGCCTTTCGGGATGCCGACGATTTCTGTTACCCGGTAGACATCGAGCAGCACAGAGCAGTCGTCATAGTGGTGGACGATACGGATCAGTGGTTCCGGACGAATGGGCGTGATGTCCAGCTCCTCCTGCAGCTCCCTCTCCAGCGCCTGAACAACCGTCTCTCCCGGCTCCAATTTACCGCCGGGAAACTCCCAGAGCCCCCCCTGATGGGCCTGGTCATGACGTTTGGCAATCAGAATTCGACCTTGGCTGTCCTCAATCGCGGCAGCGGCAACGTGTATGAGTTTCGAGGTCATGACTGGCTAAAAACAGTCTTAAAAGTGTGACGAAAAGAAAAATAGACGCGTCAGGTACGATATTCTGCGTTGATCTTTACGTAGTCGTAGGAGAGATCACAGGTCAGCACCCGGGTATCCGATCCGCCCCTGCCGAGCTTGACCCTGATGCTGAACTCACTCTGATCCATCACCAACTGACCTGCGACTTCGGTATAGTCGGCGGCGCGTCCTCCATCCCGCACGATACAGACATCATCCAGCCAGATCTCTACCTCATCGATCTGCAGATCCGTGATTCCGGCACGCCCGACAGCCGCCAGGATACGCCCCCAGTTGGGGTCCGAAGCAAACAGGGCGGTCTTCACCAGCGGCGAGTGAGCAATGGTATAGGCAACGTCCCTGGCCTCCTGCTCACTGGCGGCCTGCTCGACCTGCACCTGGACCAACTTGGTCGCCCCCTCACCGTCCTGCACGATTTCACGGGCCAGATGAATGCAGACATCCATCACCGCATCGCAGAGTTTGAGATAGGCCTCTGCTGTGGCGTCGGTTACCGGCTCCAGGGATGAGGCGCCGCTTGCGATCAGCATACAGGCGTCATTAGTGGAGGTATCTCCATCCACAGTAATGCTGTTGAAGGAGGGTTTGACCGCCCGCTGCAGGCAATCCTGCAACAAGGCTGCATCCACATCCAGGTCTGTAGCCACATAGGCCAGCATGGTCGCCATGTCTGGACGAATCATGCCTGAACCTTTGGCGATCCCGGCTACCGTTACCGTCACACCATCGACTTCAAACTGCCGGGAGACCAGTTTGGGTCGGGTATCCGTGGTCATGATTGCACTGGCCGCAGCCTGCCAGCCCGACTCATCCAGCTGTGCGAGCGCATCCGGCATGGCTTGTATCATGCGATCCACAGGCAGATTCTCGCCGATGACGCCAGTGGAAAAGGGCAGTACCTGAGCAGCCTCACAATCGGTCAGGGTCGCCAAGGCCGTACAGCATTGCAATGCATCCTGCATGCCCTGTTGGCCTGTACCTGCATTCGCATTACCCGAGTTGACGAGCAGATATCGCGGCGATCCGCTTTGCAGGTGTCTTTGCGCCACGTTCACCGGCGCGGCGCGGAAGGCATTGCGGGTAAACACCCCGGCACAGTTTGCGGATTCCGCCAGTTCTATCACCAGCAGATCATTCCTGTCGGGATATTTGATACCCGCTGCAGCCACTCCAAGCCGTACACCTGGTACCTGAAAGTCAGATGCTCCCGCCATGCTCAGCTCAACCGACCATGGCACTGCTTATATTTTTTACCGGAGCCGCATGGACAGGGCTCGTTGCGACCAATCTTCCGCCCTTCCCTGACGAACGGATGATGCTCCTCCTCTTGAGCGGCGGGGGCTTCATCAGCCTGGTCCTCGTCCCCCAAACCATGAAATGTTTCATGTTTGAATTCAAAATCACTGGCCTCGGCTTGCTCCTCCTGCAAGGCCATCTGTTCCGGATATTGTACCTGCACCTTGGCGAGCATCCCGGTCACTTCCCGCTTGATGCTGCCCAGCATACCGGTGAACATATCGAAGGCTTCCCGTTTATACTCCTGTTTGGGATTCTTCTGTGCATAACCGCGCAGATGGATACCCTGGCGCAGGTAATCCATGGATGCCAGATGTTCCTTCCAGTGGCTGTCCAGGGTCTGCAGCATGACGGCTTTTTCAAAGTGACGCATGGCATCGCTGCCGGTCGCCTCCTGCTTCTCCTTGGAGATTGACTCGAGGCTCTCCAGTATGCGTTGTTGCAGGGTCTCTTCATGCAGATCGTGATCTTCGTCCAGCCATTGCTGAATGGGCCATTCACCACCGAACTCCTCTTCCAGCGCCTGGCTTAACCCCGCTACATTCCACTGTTCCTCCATGCTCTGGGGCGGCACATAGGACTGAAAAATCTCAGCCACCACATCGGTGCGTAAGGCGGCAATCGAATCGGAGATATCATCTGCCTCCATTAAATCATTGCGCTGCTCATAGACCACCTTGCGCTGGTCATTGGCCACATCATCATATTCCAATAGTTGTTTACGAATATCGAAGTTGCGGCCTTCCACCTTGCGCTGGGCATTCTCGATCGCCTTGGTCACCCAAGGGTGTTCAATCGCCTCACCCTTTTCCATGCCCAGCTTCTTCATCATGCCGCCCACCTTATCGGAGGCGAAGATGCGCATCAGGCTGTCCTCCAGGGAGAGGTAGAAACGGCTGGAGCCTGGATCGCCCTGACGTCCGGAGCGGCCCCGCAACTGATTATCGACACGTCGGGATTCATGCCGCTCGGTGCCTACCACATGCAGCCCGCCCGCATCAATGACCTGCTTATGGGTCTGCTTCCAGACCTCGGTAACCTCCGTCTTTCTGGCTTCATCCACCTCGCCTTGCAACTCTGCCAACTCGGTCTCCAGGTTGCCGCCAAGCACGATATCAGTACCACGACCCGCCATATTGGTGGCAATCGTCACTCCGCCGGGCTGGCCCGCCTGGGCAACGATGCCTGCCTCCTGCTCATGGTGCTTGGCATTCAGAACTTTGTGCTCGACATTGGCCTGATTGAGAAGATTGGAAATCAATTCCGAGGTTTCAATCGAGGCGGTTCCCACCAATACCGGTTGACCCCGCTTCACGCAGTCCTGTACATCTTCCAGGATTGCCTGATACTTCTCTTCCGGGGTGATGTAGACCAGATCCCCCATGTCATCGCGAATCATCGGCTGGTTGGTGGGAATCACCACCACTTCCAGGCCATAGATCTGTTGAAACTCGAATGCCTCGGTATCTGCGGTGCCGGTCATACCGGCCAGTTTTTTATAGAGCCGGAAGTAGTTCTGAAATGTAATGGAAGCCATGGTCTGATTCTCGTTCTGGATTTCGACCCCCTCCTTGGCTTCAACCGCCTGATGCAGTCCGTCGGACCAGCGCCGCCCAGGCATGGTGCGGCCGGTGAACTCGTCAACGATGACTATTTGGCCGTCTTTAATAATGTACTCAACATTTTTCTGAAACAGCGCATGGGCCCGCAATGCGGCATTCACATGGTGCATCAACATGATGTTATTGGAATCATAGAGACTGGCGCCTTCAGCCAGTAATCCAGCCTCAGTGAGCATCTCTTCAACGTGTTGATGCCCCTCCTCGCTGAGGAAGGTCTGGCGCGCCTTCTCATCCACGGAGAAGTCGCCCGGCCCAAAATCCGGCTTGCCCTCTTCATTGGTGACCGGGTCCTGGCGGGTCAGGCGGGGGATGATTTTATCGACGGCTTTGTAGAGTTCCGATGAATCATCCGTAGGACCTGAGATAATGAGAGGTGTTCTCGCCTCGTCGATCAGGATCGAGTCCACCTCGTCCACAATCGCATAGAAGGGTGGACGTTGTACTCTTTGATCCGCGCTGAAGGCCATGTTGTCACGCAGATAGTCGAATCCGAACTCGTTATTCGTACCATAGGTGATGTCGGCAGCATAGGCCTCGCCCCGGGCAACCGGTCTGAGTTGTGCGTAACCGCCTGCGGCTCCATCGTATTCCAGGTCAAGCAGATAGGACGAACTGTCCGGCCCCATCCCACCGGAAGAGTTGATAACCCCGGTGCTGAGTCCGAGAAAATTATAGAGGCGTCCCATCCATGCGGCATCACGCCTGGCCAGGTAGTCATTGACCGTGACCACATGCACACCCTTGGCCGGCAACGCGTTGAGATAGGCCGCCAGAGTGGCGACCAGGGTCTTCCCCTCACCGGTGCGCATCTCGGAAATCTTACCCTGATGCAACACCATGCCACCGATCATCTGCACATCGAAGTGACGCATCTGCATCACCCTGTTACCCGCTTCCCGCACTACGGCAAAGGCTTCGAACAACAAGGAATCCAGTGTCTCACCCTGCTCCAGGCGTTGTCTGAACTCCTGGGTCTTGGCGCTCAATTCCGCATCCGACAGAGCTTCGGTATCGGCTTCCAGCTTGCTGACCTGGACAACCGTCTTGGACATCTTTTTTATCAGACGGTCGTTACGGCTACCAAAGATCTTTCTAAATATTTTACTGACCATCTGTGTTGGGTTTCCGTGAAAAAAGCGAAATCAGGCGATCATACCTCAACCGCCGTTTGACATGAAGAATGGGGTGGGAATAAAGGGGAAACTATCTTGAATCAGGCCCTGCTTGATGGGCCCATTTCGAGAAAATCAGGCGCGCTCCTGATGCCGCTCGGCTTTGATGTATTTTGCTGGATTCACTGTTTTGCCATTCTTCAGGACTTCGAAATGAACATGTGGACCCGTGGAACGACCACTGGAACCCATCTTCCCGATGACCTGTCCCTGCCTCACCCGATCTCCAATCTCTACAAGAATCTCCTTGTTGTGACCATATCGGGTCACATAACCTTTGCCATGGTTTATCTCAACCAGGCTTCCATATCCATCACGAACTTCCGACCATGTCACCACACCTGCTGCTACAGCCACCACATCAGACCCCTCTTTTCCCGCAAAATCCATGCCCTTGTGCATGGTTCGCTTACCGGAAAAGGGATCATTGCGCATACCATAGTAGGAGGAGATCCAACCCCTGGTGATGGGTTTACCCGCAGGGTGCAGGGTCTCTTCCAGATTGGAATTCATGATCAAGTCTTCCATCAGACTCAGTTGCTGTTCCCGACTATTGATCTTCTCTTGCAACAGATCAAGTTCTCGCAGCAAACCAGGCATGACAGACTCACCCGTACTCGTCTCAACGGTTTCAGGACCACCTATTGCGGGCGACCCCTCGAAACTGAACTCACCTTTGTCGAGATGGCCAATCTCAACCAGGCGTTCACCCAAGGCGTCCAAGCGCAGGAGATGGGACTGCAGCTGACCAATACGCAGGGCCAGTGCATCCACCTTACTCTGGGCTGTGATTTCGGCATCTTTCAGTAACTGCCTCTCCTGCTCGAAAGTCTGTTGCAGTGAAGAGACCAATTGGTGCTTCGGGAATTCTACGTCATCAATCCCCATTGCGTATCCAAGCCACAACATACCGGCGCCAAAAATACAAAAAACTCCTACCATAACAGAAGCATAGAAACAGCGCATTGCAGTACTGCAGGTCTGTCCTATTCCCCTTAGATAGATGACTTTCATGGCTTTACCAAGGCTTGTATTCACTGGAGGCAATCACTATTTCGGACAAAAGGCCGCAAACTTTAACATTATTTTACTTGCAAGAGTCAATATAATGCCTTTTATAAATGCCAAATTAATCTAATTCCACCTCATGAAAACTCTTAACAAATTGCTCAGTTCCGGACGAGCCCTTGCGTCTATTGAGGAAAAACTGGCTGAACAGGAAGCCCTTTTAAAGCAACTTCGGTCGTTACTCCCGCAGCCAATAAGTGAGCATTGCATCTGGGCCATCCCCAAAAAGGGGGATTTGATTCTATTGGTTGATTCACCCGTCTGGGCCAGCCGGTTACGCTACCTCAGCCCCAAGTTAAATCAACAACTACGCCAATATGGCCTGAAGGTGAGGCGAATCCAGGTCAAGGTTTCGATCATGAGAGGCGATGTACTGCAAGATAAAACACGAAGGGCCAACCCGATATCAGCTGCCAATGCAAAACTTTTAAGCTCAGCTGCCCAATCTGTGGATGACGAGGAACTCAGAAGCGCCTTGTTGCGCCTAAGCAGGCACGGGATGAAGTAATCAGATCGTCAATAGACGCGAGCTACACACTGATTCAAAGCGAAAGAACCAGACTCAGACACAGAGGTAGCGCTTGCTCCCAAACACGTTGTTCAGGCTTTACTGGAAATCAAGAAGTTGCCAAATGAGCTGGGGTCATGTAAGAAATAGGCGCTTCTTCCTGCTTGCTGTAAGTCACTTCCTCCCAGGCATCCTCCTCCTGAATCAAAGTCCTCAGCAGCTTGTTATTCAGCGCATGGCCTGATTTATAGCCCACAAAGGCGCCGACCAGACTATGTCCAAGCAGATAGAGGTCACCAATGGCATCAAGGATTTTATGCTTGACGAACTCGTCCTCGTAACGCAAACCATCCTCGTTCAAGACACGGTAGTCATCCACCACAATTGCGTTGTCCATACTGCCGCCCAGAGCAAGCTCTTTCTGACGTAACATCTCGATATCCCTGAGAAAACCAAAGGTCCTGGCGCGACTCACCTCCCTGACAAAGGAGGTGGAGGAAAAATCCACACTGGCAAACTGAGCATGCTCATTGAAAGCCGGGTGATCAAAATCGATGGCAAAAGTTACCTTGAAGCCATCAAAGGGTTCAAAACTGGCGCGTTTATCCCCCTCTTGCACCTCAATCTTGCGCTTGATGCGAATGAAACGTTTGGCCACATTCTGTTCTTCAACTCCCGCAGACTGCAACAGAAATACAAAGGGCCCTGCGCTGCCATCCATGATCGGCACTTCTGGCGCACTCACATCCACATAGGCGTTATCGATGCCAAGACCGGCAAAAGCAGACAGCAAGTGTTCGACGGTCGAAACACGTACTCCATGTTGTACCAGTGTGCTCGAAAGCCTGGTATCACCGACATTTTCCGCACAGGCGCGTATCTCAACCGCAGGTTCCAAATCGACCCTGCGAAAAATAATACCGGTATTCGGTGCGGCGGGACGCAAAGTCAGATAGACCTTTTCCCCGGTATGCAATCCAACGCCGGTAGCACGAATCACGTTTTTCAGCGTACGTTGCCAAATCATCGCTTTGTCTCTACCTGTTTCTACCTTGAAATAACACCATTCTGGGCGCGCATCCTAACATACAATAAAAAGTATGCCACAAAACAGCAGGCTACCGCCTTTCCACTTCACAAATCTATAAGGTTTAACCTTAGTAGTACTTCTTAAGCACAAACTGCACCAATTTTTATTGGATGCATGAAACACCTCGAAAATATCCCAACTTCAGATAGTCAATCCGCCTGGCGTCGCAGAAAAGCCGGGATATCCAGATATTCGAGACTGCCATCACCGACACCATCAAAACCCCGGGGTTTTGGTGCAGCATTTTTATTTGACGCACCATTTCGGAGCACAGTTGGCCGATCAAGATCACTATAGTTTCCAGCTGCAGGTTCTACAACATCTGAATTCACCAACTGTACGGGTGGTGCATCATTGCGCACTGGCTTCGGCAATTCAGCCACTGCCATTTCACCCAGACCTGTAGCGACTACAGTGACCCGCATTTCATCCTGCATTTCCGAATCGATGACGGTGCCCACCACCACAGTGGCGTCATCATCTGCAAATTCCCGAACCGTATTTCCAACCTCGTCAAACTCACCAATCGCCAGATTCAGGCCAGCGGTAATATTCACCAGAATACCCTTGGCGCCCGCCAGATTGATATCCTCCAGCAGAGGGCTGCGGATCGCCTTTTCCGCCGCTTCTCTGGCCCGATTATCACCAGAGGCCTCACCCGATCCCATCATCGCGGCTCCCATCTCCGACATCACAGTCTTCACATCCGCAAAGTCCACATTGATCAGGCCGGGCCGGGTGATCAACTCCGCGATACCCTGCACAGCATGCAGCAATACATCATTCGCGGCTTTGAAGGCATTCAGCAGGCTCATCTCCTTGCCCAATACCGACATGAGTTTTTCATTGGGGATAGTGATCAGGGAATCGACATGACAACTGAGGGCTTCCATACCCTGTTCTGCAATCTTCATGCGTCTGCCGCCTTCGAACCCAAAGGGCTTGGTCACCACCGCCACGGTCAGGATTCCCAACTCACGAGCCACTTCAGCTACGACTGGCGCCGCACCGGTACCCGTGCCACCGCCCATTCCAGCGGTAATGAAAATCATATCGGCCCCTTCAAGTACTTCATGGATGCGGTCGCGGTCTTCCTGAGCCGCCTGCTTACCCACTTCTGGGTCCGCACCTGCACCCAAACCCTTGGTGATACCTGCGCCCAGTTGCAAAAGGGTTCGCACCTCACTATTGCGAAGCGCCTGTGCGTCCGTGTTCGCACAGATGAAATCAACCCCCTCGATATCCCCCGTCAGCATGTGATTGACGGCATTACCACCGCCGCCACCGACACCAATCACCTT
>JBDLIT010000022.1:0-40188 GCA_039714735.1 Pseudomonadota bacterium | reverse complement strand
TGCCTGCTAGAGCTGGTTGTTCACGTAAGAGAGCATCTCATCGGTGGTGGAGATCGCCTTGGAGTTCATCTCATAGGCGCGCTGGGTCTCGATCATATTGACCATCTCTTCCACCACGTTGACATTGGAGCTCTCCAAAGCCCCCTGGATCAGGCTGCCGGTGCTGTCCGTTCCCGGAATAGCGGTATTCACGCCGCCGCTTGCATTGCTCTCACGAAACAGATTGTCACCGATCGGCGCCAACCCTTGTGGATTGACGAAGTAAGCCAGCTCGATCTGGCCGATCTGGGTGGGTGTTGTATTGCCTGCCTGAAGAGAGGAGACCACCCCGTCGGAACCGATGGTGATGCTGGTGGCATTTGCCGGCACCGTCATGGCGGGTTGCAACTCATAGCCGTTTGGCGTAACCACCACGCCATCCGCCGTCAGGCTGAAGGTGCCATCTCTTGTATAGGTGATGCTTCCATCCGGATGCAGCACCTGAAAATAACCCTTGCCCTGAACCGCCACATCCAGCGAATTACCGGTCTGCACGATATTGCCCTGGCTGTGGGTTTTCTGTGTGGCCACCACCTTCACACCGGTGCCGACCATCAGCCCGGAAGGCAGTTCTGTGGATTCGGATGACTGGGCGCCAACCTGACGCAGATTTTGATAGATCAGGTCATTGAACACGGCGCGGTCGCGTTTGTAGCCGGTAGTGTTGACATTGGAGAGGTTGTGAGCAATCACCGACATATTGGTCTGTTGTGCATCCAAACCTGTCTTTGCAATCCAGAGTGCCGGGTACATAGTCTTTCCTCTTTAGCGTGGAAAATTCAGTTACTTAAATTGACTGCAAATAACTCGCCAACCGTCAGGTCAGTTGCATTAATTTTGCCGATGAGGCATCCAGTTCCTGAGCGGTCTTCATCATCTTGACCTGGAGCTCAAATTTGCGGGACAACTCGATCATGTTGACCAGGGCGTCCGCCACATTCACATTGCTGCTCTCGAGGGCGCCGGAGACCAGCTCTGTACCGGCTTCGGCATCCGCTTCGGAACCATCTTTCATGCGCAGCAGGCCATCTTCCCCTTTCACAAGATCCTGTGCCGGGGGATTGACCAGTTTGATACGGTCGATAACCGCCAATGCTTCCGGCGTCGAGCCTTCCGGTAAAATAGTGATGGTGCCGTCAGCAGCAATCTCGATCTTCTCATGGGGCGGCAAGGCTAACGGACCACTATTGCCGATCACCGGCAAACCATCGCCGTTGGTCACGGTGCCGTTAGCGTCGACCTTCAGATCCCCACGGCGGGTGTAGGCCTCGGTCCCATTTTCAGCCTGAACCACAAAATATCCATCCCCCTTCACCGCCACATCCATCGGATTCCCCGTGGTGTGATAAGAACCTTTGCGGAAGTTGATATCCGGGCGTTCATCCAAAGCATAGACCCGAGTCGGATAACCAGGACCTAACACCGGCATGCTGCGGAACTGATTCAGGTCCTCCATGAAGCCGGGAGTATTGACGTTCGCCAGATTGCTTGAGTTGTTCGCCTGGGACAAAAGGATCTCCTTGGCGCCACTCATTGCAACATACAACATACGATCCATGCTTAGCTCCTATTTTGTTTTATGCCACAGAGACACAGAGAGCACAGAGGTTTTTCTTGACTGAAAAATCAATCACTCTGTGTTCTCCGTGTCACTGTGGCTAACACTTACCGAAGATTGATCACCGCCTGGGTAACGGCATCTGCGGTGGTAATGACCTGGGCGTTGGCCTGGAAGTTACGCTGCGCGGTAATCAGGTTGACCAATTGCTGGGCGATATCCACATTGGAGTTTTCCAGAGCACCTGACTGCAACAACCCAAAACTGGAGGTGCCCGCCTCACCCAGCTGAACTTCGCCCGAAGCAAAGGATTCCGCCCAGCTGGTATCGCCGATCTGACGCAGACCCTGATTATTGTTGAAACGGGCCAGTGCGATCTTGCCTAATGGCTCGGACTGCCCATTGGTGAAACGGGCGAAGACGATACCGGTACTGTCCACCTCCACTCCGCTGAGTCGCCCGGAAGTAAAACCATCCTGGGTCAGTTCATTGACGGCGAAACCTGAACCGAACTGGGTGGACGAGGCGTAGTCCATGGTCAGCCCGGTAATCTGTGCGCCACCCCCAGAGGGTGTAAAGGGGTCCAGCGTGATCTGCCCCAACGCATTCACATCACCCAGGGTGGTATCCAGAACGCCACTGGTCGTAAATTGAATATCTGCTGCTGCATTACCGCCGACCGTGACATTCACGCCATCGACAAAGGTAAATGCACTCCAGTCATTATCGGCATCCTTACGATAGAACATGGTGGCGGTATGGGCGGTACCCAGAGAGTCGTACATCGTAGTTGCGGTTGAATGATTGTAGCTCAGCGGATCAGGCGGAAAGCTAAAACCCGGCAGTGTGGGGTCCAGCAGCACCGTAGGCGTGGACTCCGCGGCGCTGAGATTCAATGAGACATTCACATTGGTGGTGGCCGTGGGAGACCCGGAAATCACGGGCAGATTAAGGTCTGTGGTCGCGCCCGTATTGAACAGATTGCCTGTGGCGCCAATTCTGGGAAAGACCTGCAGACGCGCCTGGGTGTGATCCACGACAAATCCTTCCCGGTCCACACTGAATGCCCCGGCGCGGGTATAGTTCTGCTCGCCATCCGGCTGCTGCATGACGAAGAACCCCTCGCCATTCAGACCCAGATCGAGATTGTTCGAGGTAAAGTCAATGCTGCCCTGGGTAAACTGCTGAGCCACCCGGGTGACACGCACCCCACGCCCGGGAGCCGATGTACTGACATCATTGATTGAATTGGCATAGATGTCGGCAAACTCCGCCCGGGACTCCTTGAAACCGGTGGTGCTGGCGTTGGCGATATTGTGCCCTGTCACCTCCAGATCGGTAGAGGCTGCCTCCAAACCACTCAGTGCGATACGAAATGCCATGCTGCTTCTCCTGTTTGATCTTCTTCGATCTAAGTTAAATCGAGTTAGCTAAGATGATGTCTACTGAATCTGCACCACATCATTGATGGATACCTGGCCAAGCCCGGTGAGGTTGAGCCGGACCCCATCGGCGCCTCCCATGCTGACACTCTCCACCTGTGCGGCCACCAGTACGCTGGGCGCCATCTCCACGTCATCGATGGTGGCCTGGGCTGTCACCTGGTAGTTCCCGGCGGGCATATAGTCGCCACTGTCGTTGTAACCATCCCAGCTGAACGCCAACGCCCCTCCCTCATGACTGCCGAGCTCCAACTCGCGCACCAGGGCGCCTGTGGCATCGGAGATCCGCACTTTGACATTACCGGCGGAGGAAGGCAGGTCAACGCTGCCTTTCAGGCTGCCGCCATGGGTTAAAGAGCCGACATTGCTCGCCACCAACACCTCATGCCCCACCAGATTGGCCGCCTGCAATGCCTGATCCGAAGTGATGGTGCTGCTCAGATTGCTGAATGAAGTGTTTAGATCGTCGATACCCGAGACTGTGGCGAACTGTGAGATCTGGGTCGCCAACTCAGTGTTTTCCATGGGTTTGAAGGGATCCTGATGGGTCAGCTCGGTGACCATCAGATTCATGAAGTCATCGAGCTTCAGACCATCGCTCTCTACCGGCTGACGCTGCTCAGTGCCGAACCCCAGAGTCGAGTAGATATCTGCGTCATTATTGATCGTATTCATTAATGCTCCTTATTGCCCCATGCGGAGAGTGGCCAACAACAATTGTTTGGCTGCGCTGGCCACCTCAACATTGCTCTGATATGAACGGGAGGCGGACATCATATTCGCCATCTCCTCCACCATGTTTACGTTGGGCCGGAAGATATAACCCTCCTCATCCGCCAACGGGTGATCCGGTGAAAACTCCTTGATCAATGGCGATTGACTCTCCACCACTCCGGCCATCTTTACCCCGATGGCCGGAGCGTCTGCATTGGCCTGATCCAGCATCGCCCTGAACACTGGTTGGCGGGCGCGGTAGGTCTGATCGAGACTGCTACTCACCGTATCGCCATTCGCCATGTTGCTGGCGACCAGATTGAGGCGCAGACTTTGCGCACTCATGCCGGTTGCAGCAGTGTCAAAAATCTTGAACATGGACATAATTAATCTCCTCTGATGGCCTTGCGCAGACCGCTGATCTTGCCATTCAGAAATCCGAGACTGGCCTGATATTCGATGGCATTGGCGGAAAAGGCGGTATGCTCCTGCTCGGTATCGACGGTATTACCGTCCAGCGAGGGTTGCATGGGAGTGCGGTAAAGCATTTGTGTTGCAGGAATCGGCCCGGTATCAGGCTGGATATGGCGCTGATTGGTGGTGCGCACCCGCACTGAACCCTGAATCTCCTGATTGAGGACCTTGTGGAAATCGAAATCCCTGGCCTTATAACCCGGCGTATCCGCATTAGCCAGATTGCCCGCAATCACCTCTGCACGCTGTGATCGAAGCATCAAAGCCCTGGGGTGGATACCAAATGCGTCATCGAAATTCATTGACTGCTCCAAAGCAACTGATTCGCTTGAGAGCGTTGCACCATTCATGCCAAACGACTTTTTATGGAGGAAAAGTGTTTTTCGGGTTGCTCAGACGGAGAAGGCGGCAACAGTCTGCCGCAGTTCGGCAAGGCTTGCCGGGAAAGAGATTCTTGGTCTATCTATGAATGGTCGCTGACAGTCCGTCAGTCCTTCAAGCGGTAACAGATACCACCACCTAGCTGCATCTCAAACCTGTCTGTTAGCTGGTTGATGGACTCGGTTGAACCCAGAAAGAGATAACCGCCAGGATTCAGCGCCTGGGCCATGCGGTTAACGATATCCCGTTTGAGGTCGCTCGAGAAATAGATCAGTACATTCCGGCAAAAGATGATATCGAAACGACCAAGCCCCCCATAACTACTGGCCAGGTTGAGTTCCCTGAAGCGGACCCGTCGACGTATCTCCGGGCGAACCTCCAGACAGTCCTGCTTGGGGATAAAGAAACGTCTGCTCTGTTCAGGCGTCAGGCCTCGGTCGGTGGCAATCCCACAATAGATTCCCGTGCGGGCCTGTTCCAGCATCCTGCTAGAGATATCCGTAGCAAGGATTTCAACCGGCCTTTTATACCCCGTGCGTGAGGCGCTGATGTAATCTTCCACCATCATGCTCAGGTTGTATGGCTCCTGACCACTCGAACAGGCTGCCGACCAGATGCGTATTGAGCCTCCCGGCTTCTTCTCCAAGTCGGGGAGTACCTTGTCCTTGAGTAGATTGAAGTGGCCGACATCTCGAAACCAGAAGGTCTCATTGGTGGTCATTGCATCAATGACCCGCACTTTGAGTCCCTGATTTCCAGGGGCTTTCAACTGTTCCAGCAATCCACCCAAGCCATCGATCCCAGATTCAGCCAACAGTCCACTGAGACGGCTGGTGACCAGATACTCCTTGCCGCTGCCAAGCAAGATCCCACAAACCTGCTGCAGAAAATTCTGGAATGCCTGATATTCATCAGGTTTGATAGACAGACTAGCTCGACGCTGCATATAGCTGAATTATCGAATCCTTGAATTTCAATCGTTAGTTTAGCCGAGGCTTTTGAGGCGTTCGGACACCATTTCCACTAGCTCATCCGGGTTGAACTTCGCCAAAAAGTGGTTTGCGCCCACCTTATTCACCATCGCCTCATTGAATACCCCACTCAATGAAGAGTGCAGAATGACATGCAGATCAGCGAGCTTGGGGGTCTTTCGAATCGCCATCACCAATGAATAACCATCCATTTTCGGCATTTCAATGTCGGAGATTACCATCGCCAACCAATCACTGACCTGCCCTTCTTCCGCCCAAGTTTCCAGTTGCTTGAGTGCTTCGCTTCCATCCTTCTTCAATACGACTTCCATGCCTATCTCATCCAGCACACGGGATATCTGCTTACGCGCCACAATCGAATCATCGACTACCAGGATCTTTTTATCCCGCAGATTTTCACCCAGAGCTTCCACAGGTCGAGTGATCGTCTCATCGATACCCAGGATCTCGCTGAGCACCTTCTCCACATCGAGGATCTCCACCAGTTGATCTTCAACCTTTGTCACAGCCGTCATGTAAGCGGCGCGACCCAAGCCAACCGGAGGTGGCAGAATATTCTCCCAGTTCATATTGATGATGCGCTCTACGGAACCCACGAGAAAGCCGAGCATTCTTCTGTTGTACTCGGTGATAATGACAAAATAGTCGCTGGTATTTCCCATCATGGGCCCACCGACCGCATGTGACAGATCCATGACGGGTATATTCGTCCCCCTCAGACTGGCAACACCGCGGATCACGGGGCTGGAACCGGGTATCTCGGTTAACGGAGGGCACTGCACAACCTCTTTCACCTTAAACACATTGATACCGAAGAGCTGCTGACCATGCAGGCGAAACATCAACATTTCCAGTCTGTTCTGACCGGCCATCTGTGTTCTCATGTCAATGCCATCGAGCATGCCGGCCATTTTTCTCTCCCTTAAAAATCTTAGTACGCGACCTTGTTGTGTGGCGGCAGTTTAAAAACCAACTTTAATTATGCCTCGCCATCAGGCTGTCATTGGAACAGTCATTGCATCTTGATTCTTAAGTTACCGCGAATATATATCCCGTGGTTAAGTCGATGAAATGCTGTATTGGCGGTTACGATTACTACAACAGATTGAATATTAAAGAGATAGAAATCTACTTTCACTCTCATTGAGTGTTACCACAAACCGACATACGATCATCCAACAGGATCTGAAAAGACAAAAATACGACGCATACAAATGAAATCCATTACCCCCTTGGTCACATTACTGCTGTTGCTGAATCCATGGTTTGCCCATGCGCAGACCGGAATTGAGATCCACCAGCCTCATGCAGAAATCCTCACAGCCGCCAGACAGCATCTGATAGATCTGGCCAGTGACCGTTCCGGTAAGCTGAAGATTAAACTCACACCGCTGGATCATCGAATCAAGCTAACGCGCTGCAAGTTACCGCTGGAAACCTTCACTCCAACCAACACCAGGAGCATGGGCAAAATCACTGTAGGCGTGAAGTGCAGCGCCGCAAAACCCTGGAAGCTCTATGTGACCGCAACTGTTGGGATTGAAGGACCGGTGGTGGTTGCCCGGCGCGACCTGAGCCGTGGCGCTGCAATCAGTGCGAATGATGTGCAGTTGGTTACCCGGGACACCAACCACCTGCTGCGGGGACATTTCGACTCAGTGGCGCAGGTCTTCGGCAGGACCCTCAAACGTAACCTGCGGCGCGACCAGGTCGTCACTCCCAGCCTGCTGGTGGTACAGAAGACCATCAGTCGAGGGCAGATGGTCACCATTCTGGCAGGCCATTCAGGTATCGAGGTTCGCATGAAGGGCAAGGCATTACGCAATGGCAACCCGGGCGAACTGATTCCGGTGCAGAACCTCTCCACAAAAAAGAAACTCGAGGCAAGAGTCGTTTCGGCGGGAAATGTACGTATTGAGTGAGCTACGGATCATCTGGCACTAAAGTAAGCACATAGAATGCCGATTTCAGTTCCAGGGTAAATCAACAAAAGGTGAGTCATGGCAGTTAAAATCAGTAGTCTATCCAGTGGAAGCCTGCAGGGTGTCGGAGGCGGTGGAGCCGCCGAGCGGACGGAAGAAGCCTCGGGCGCCAAATCCCTGCATAAAACCCATGCCGGCAGTGACGACACCATCAGTCTCACCAATGCCGCATCTCAGTTGCAACAGCTCGAGGGCCGAATCTCGCAAATGTCTGTGGTCGACGCCCAACTGGTCGAGGAGGTTCAGCAAAAAATGGCAACCGGCAGCTTTCGAATCGACCCGGAGAGCTCTGCAAATAAGTTGATAATGATGGAACTCTCCTTGCCTTAACCTATCTGGATTGAATAGATGCCAACCACAACGCCCCCAGTTCAGTTTTTTTCTCAGATCCTCGAAATTGAAATCGAGCAGGTCCAGGTGCTACTGGAGTTGCTGAACGAGGAGTACCGCTTACTGCAGCTCACCTCACCCGAACCACTGGAAAGACTTACAGAGGAAAAACAGCGGCAAATTGAGAAACTGGAGGCCACCGTCGCCCAACAGAATGATTTTCTGCGGCAACATGATCTCCCCCCCAATCGCCAAGGCATCGAGATTTTCATTAAAAAATATCCCGCCGGCAGCCGCATCAACGAACAATGGCGGATTTTCGAACAGCGGCTGGACACCAGCCGAAAACAGAACGAGATAAACGGCAGCATGCTGGCGCAAAATCGACAACAGATCACCAATACCCTGAATCTGTTACGTGGCGTCGCGCAAGGACAAAAAATCTACGGTCCTTCCGGCGAAGCGCGTTCAACCCAGACGGCCAAATTTCTGGGCAGCGCCTAGCCCCACTGAGATATGGCGCCTGCTGTTTGCTCAAATGGAGAACTTATCCGCTTCCAAGCGCAGCAGATCTTCAGGCCGGTCAAGATCCCACAACTCCGGCAACTCTCGCCACTCCCACTGCATCTTCAGCAAACACTGACGCGTCATCTGCCCGACAACCTCGGCGCCCCAGGGTATGCCCTGAAACAGACAGTCCGCTGTTTGGTTGAGCCCCAGGAGGACATAGCCCCCATCCTCGGCAGGCCCCAGCACCGCATCCATACCCTCTGCCAGCCATTGAAAAACCTGCTCAAGCATGGGCATGGTCAAGGCAGGGCAATCGACGCCAAGCAAAACAAGATGACGATGGCGAGGTAAGGCATCCACCACGGCATGGGCCATGCGTTCTCCCAGATCATCACCCTGCTGCTCGTGCAAGGTCAGCCCAGGGAGCCGGTTCACGGCCTGAAAATCCTGATGGGTCGAATCAGGCGCACACCAAAGCTCAATCGCCGCCAGTTTCTCCTCTGCCAATCCATTCAGCAGATCGTGCAGCAGTTTCCGGTAGAGTCTGGTTGCGCCCTCCCGGCCCAATGCGGGGATCAGGCGGGTCTTGACCAGACCCTCAACTGGCGCCTTGGCGAAGATCAGGAACGCAGCATGTTTGTACTTCATCATCGAACGATGAAAAATCAGTCCAGTGCGCCACCACAGCTGCTGCCCTGTCCCGCAGTGCATCCATAGCAGTGCTCAGCCACCTGGATCGACATCCCGGCAAATTCACCCTCCAGCAGATCGCGCAGATGCGGGCGCTGGGTATCACCAGTCTCCAGAGGCATATTCAGCATCTGGTTGAAGTCGCAGTCATAGAGATAACCCTGCCAATCCACACTCACCAGATGCCGGCACATGACACCCTCAAGGTTTGCTGACTGATGTGCATCGCGCAACAGTCGCAGATAATTTTGAAACTCACCCTTGGACTGCAGAAAACTCCCAAACCTTTGGATCGGCATATTGGTAATCGTGAACAGTTGATTGAAGACAATGCCAAAGCGTTCCGCCAGTTGCTTTTTATAGTCAGCCTGCAGTGATTCCTGGGGTGGCGGCAACGCGGGTCCGAGTGGATTGTAGACCAGGTTGAGTTCAAGGCGGCTGTCAGGCTTGCCATAGCCAAGGGCATTGAGGCGCTTCAGTCCGACAATACTGGCGGTATACGAACCCTTGCCCCGCTGACTGTCCACGTTCTCTTGCAGATAACAGGGCAGAGAGGCGACAACCTCCACCTGATGGCTGGCCAGGAACTCCGCCAAGCCCTCCTGCCCCTCTTCCTCCAGGATGGTCAGATTGGAACGATCGATGACATGTACACCCATCGCTCTTGCCTGCTGCACCAGATAGCGGAAATGCGGATTCAGCTCCGGCGCACCGCCGGTGAGGTCCAGCGTCTGTAACTGATGTTTGTGTAAAAATGCCAGGACCACCTCGACCATTTCACGGGACATCTCCTCGGTGCGCTTCGGGCCTGCATTGACATGGCAATGCACACAGGACAGATTGCAGCGAAGACCCAGGTTGACCTGCAGGGTCTGTAATTCCGAACGATTGATGGAAGGAAAACTGGTTGGCTTCAGTTGATGGACCGTATCTAACATTTCAATCTATTCCTCACATCAAAGGGAGTACTGGCATGACAAGGTTTTAATCAGAACCACTTCTAGCAGAATATATGCACGAGAGCCCAATATGGATTCAACCTGGAATCCTCAGTTGAACACCGTAAAGGGTGCGCTTGTGGTGGTGCAGGGAATGGAAAACGCAAGGCGGCGCCAGTAAGTTCGTCATCCCTGGCCTTCAACCTAGAATCCTCAGTTGGATGGGGTTAGAGTGTGCGTTTGGGGTAGTGCAGGTCAAGGGCCGCTCCAGCGCATCCTGTACCTGCGACTCTCGTGCGTCCATGCACAGCGCATGATGCTGAGTACTAGTATTCCGTCAAGGTTGTATTGATGGATTCAGCGCTACTGTGATGTTTCGCAACAAGACACAGCACGCAGGCAATGGCCTTAGTCCTCGGCAAGCGCTGTAACGCAGTGGCGGAACACCACAGTAGCGCCCGCCTCAGGCGGGACCCATCACCCGCAACGCAAGAGCCGTGGCTCCAGCTTTAGCTCTTGCACATATTATCAGACAGATTGGCCTGAAAAATGGCCTTGTGGATATCGCCCAGGCTGAGCATCCCAACCAGCTTTCCGTCTTCCGCGACCGGAATACGGCGAAATTTGTGACGCACCATGATAGTCGCCGCACGCAGGATATGCATTTCAGGGCTCACCGTGACCACTCGTGGGGTCATGACATCCTCAACTTTCAGGTTCACCACATCCTTATATTGGCCCATCATGGAATCGTAATCCGGTGTTGCCATAACATCGACAAAATCTTCCAGTTTGGGAAACATGCGGTGCAGCACGTCTTTTTCAGCAATAATACCGAGCAATTCGCCATCCTTTTGCACCGGCAGGCCGCTGTAACGGAAAAGGCACATCAGGGAAACCACCTCCAGAAGCTTGGTTTCCGGGGTCACCGTCTTGGGTGCATGGGACATGATTTCACTTACCAGCATCTAACAAACTCCTCATTAATCTATTGACGCCAATTGGTTATACGGAGCATTCCGTGTCGATGCAAACAATACGGAATAATCCCCATGATTGCCAACGTTTTTCCCGGATTTGAGTTGGATAGGGCACTCCAACCACCACCACTCTTCAAACCTTATCCGGAGACCTCTCTTGAAGCATCCACCAGCACCCGGGCACATCGGATCATTTCAAAGCCGGACCCGCATATTCATTAAATTCCCAAGTTAATCCGGTGACTCAACCAGGTTAAAAACTCAACGGTTAGATAAGCCCGTGATTTAGCAGAAAATAGTCGGAATCACGCCGGATTTATCCACAAAACACTCACAGCTTACACACGCTTACTCACCCAGTAATACACAACATCTTGTGGTTGACTAAAGTAAAATAGCGTATATATTGTGGTTAGCCGTACAGGGCAGAGATTGTTCCAGGCAATCTTCTGCATTTCCTCCATCCCTGGAGGTCAGAAGTACAAATACTGCGGGCGCATGGATGCGCAAGAGCAGTGAGCCGTACAGGGCAGGGACGACCAAGGTTGAGAAACATCAACCATCAAATTGACATCAGACTCGCAGGACAGCGCGTTGGCAGCAAAACAGAAGCAGCAAGGATTGATGGAGTGGAAAGACGTCTCCCGGAACAACGCCAGTCACCGGGCTCCATCCAATATTTAGTAAATACAACACATCAAGAAGCCTTTGATAGAGGTGCGGCAGCAGCACCATCTTTCAGATATGGCAGGTGAAGCAATCTTCACAGGAGAAAAAAATTGGCCACTGAAGCAGCCCCAATAAATAGCCCCATCTCTCCAGCAGACCTGATCGCCCCCGAACCGGCAGTATTGGAAAGTGACAGTTCTTCATCCTATGGCCTGCAGGTCATCCGCCGCAACGGCAAGGTCACCCATTTCGACCCCAGCAAGATCACGATTGCCGTGACCAAGGCCTTTCTGGCGGTTGAAGGGGGTAGCGCTGCTGCTTCCGGACGTATTCACAATACGGTTAAGGATCTCACCGAGCAGGTGGTGCTGGCCCTGACCCGCCGCATGCCCGAAGGCGGCACGGTGCACATCGAGGATATCCAGGACCAGGTGGAGCTGGCCCTGATGCGCTCCGGCGAGCACAAGGCAGCCCGCGCCTACGTGCTGTATCGTGAACAACAGGCCCAGAAACGCGCTGAAGAGGCGGCGCAGAAAGCCGCGATAGAGGGGCTGCCGGAAGAGCAGCTGGTGAATGTCACCCTGCAGGACGGCAGCATCCGTCCCCTCGATATCAAACGCCTGCGTGCGCTGGTGGATGAGGCCTGCATCGGCCTGCAGGAAGTGGATGCAAGCAAGATCCTGGAAGATACCTGTCGCAACCTGTTCGATGGGGTGAAAGAAAAAGACGTCTCCCAGTTCCTGGTGATGAGCGCCCGCACCCTGATCGACCAGGAGCCCAACTACTCCCAGGTGGCCGCCCGTCTGCTGCTCGATATCATGCGCCGCGAGGCCCTGGGTTTTCTCGCCCTGGAGACCAACGTCAACACTCAGGCCGAGATGGGTGAACGCTACGCAGACTATTTCAAAGCCTACGTCAAGCAGGCAGAGGAGCTGGAGCTGCTGGACGGCCGCCTCGGCCAGTACGACCTGGAACGCATCACCGCCGCAATCAAACCGGAACGTGACCTGCAGTTCACCTACCTGGGCCTGCAGACCCTCTACGACCGTTACTTCATCCATAGCGAGGACGGGGTGCGTTTCGAGCTGCCCCAGGCCTTCTTCATGCGCGTGGCGATGGGCCTGGCGATCCACGAGATCGACCGCGAAACCCGCGCCATCGAATTCTACGAGCTGCTCTCCTCCTTCGATTTCATGAGCTCCACCCCGACCCTGTTCAACTCCGGCACCCTGCGCCCGCAGCTTTCCAGCTGTTACCTGACCACCGTGGCTGACAGCCTGGACGGCATCTATTCGGCGATCAAGGACAACGCCCTGCTCTCCAAATTTGCCGGTGGCCTGGGTAACGACTGGACCCGGGTGCGCGGCCTCGGCTCCCACATCAAGGGCACCAACGGCAAATCCCAGGGCGTGGTGCCCTTCCTCAAGGTGGCCAACGACACCGCCGTGGCGGTGAACCAGGGCGGCAAGCGCAAGGGCGCGGTCTGCGCCTATCTGGAGACCTGGCACATCGACATCGAGGACTTCCTCGACCTGCGCAAGAATACCGGCGACGACCGCCGCCGCACCCACGACATGAACACCGCCAACTGGATACCCGACCTGTTCATGCGGCGGGTAGTAGAGGAGCAGGAGTGGACCCTGTTCTCCCCCAACGAGACCCCGGATCTGCACGATCTCACCGGCCAGGCCTTCGAGCAGGCTTACACGGCCTACGAGGCGAAGGCCGCTCAGGGCGAGATGGGCATACACCGCACCGTCAAGGCGGTGGATCTGTGGCGCAAGATGCTCGGCCTGCTGTTCGAAACCGGCCACCCCTGGGTCACCTTCAAGGATCCCTGCAATCTGCGCTACACCAATCAGCACACAGGCGTGGTGCACAGCTCCAACCTCTGCACCGAGATCACCCTGCATACCAACGACAACGAGATCGCGGTGTGCAACCTGGGCTCGGTCAATCTACCCGCCCATGTTGACGAGAATGGCCTGAACATGGCGAAGCTGGAGAAGACCGTCAGCACCGCCATGCGCATGCTGGATAATGTCATCGACTACAACTACTACAGCGTGCCCCAGGCGCGAAACTCCAACCTGCGCCACCGTCCGGTGGGTCTCGGCATCATGGGTTTTCAAGACGCTCTATACAAGATGCGACTCGCCTACGCCACGGAACCGGCGCTGGATTTCGCCGATCGCTCCATGGAGGCGGTCAGCTACTACGCGATTCAGGCCTCCTCCGACTTGGCGGCGGAGCGTGGCCGCTACTCCACCTTCGAGGGTTCCCTGTGGAGCCAGGGCATCCTGCCCATCGATTCCCTGAAGCTGCTGAAGGCGGAGCGCGGCGACTACCTGCAACTGGACCAGAGCCAGACCCTGGACTGGGACGGCCTGCGCAGCAAGGTCCTCAAACAGGGCATGCGCAACTCCAACACCATGGCGATTGCGCCCACCGCGACCATCTCCAATATCTGCGGAGTGAGCCAGTCCATCGAGCCGACCTATCAGAACCTGTTCGTCAAATCGAACCTCTCCGGCGAGTTCACCGTGGTCAATCCCTACATGGTGCATGACCTGAAGAAGCTGGACCTGTGGGACGAGGTGATGATCAACGACCTGAAATACTACGACGGCTCGCTGCAGCCCATCGACCGCATCCCGGCCGAACTCAAGGCCATCTATGCCACCGCCTTCGAGATTGACGCCCGCTGGCTGGTGGAGGCCGGCGCACGACGCCAGAAGTGGATCGATCAGGGTCAGTCCCTCAACCTTTATATGGCGGAGCCCTCCGGCAAGGCGCTCGACAACCTCTACAAGCTGGCCTGGGTGCGCGGTCTGAAGACCACCTACTACCTGCGTTCCATCGGCGCCACCGGCGCGGAGAAGACCTCGGTCAAACAGGGCAGCGAAGGCGCTGTCGACCTGATCGGCAGCGGCAGCGAGGCGCCCCAGGCCTGCTCGATCCTCGATCCGGATTGCGAGGCCTGCCAGTAAGACAAGCGCTGATAATGCCATAGAGGCACAAAGAGCACAGAGCAATTCCCTCCCCCTCCGGGGAGGGTTAGGTCACTATCGGCTCCTGCCTATCGTGACATTTGTCCATCCATGGACGGCAGGTGGGAAAATAGCAAACCACTAACCAGATTAACGACCAAATTCTCAGGCCCTGGGCCTGAACAGAAACCGAAGGGGAAATAACACATGCTGAACTGGGACGATCCATTAGCGCCACTGGTCCAGACCGCACCCGTGGAACCGCAACCAGAAGCCAAGCCCACGCCCGCGCATCCCCATGTCGTGGAAGAAGCGCTCAAGCAACCACAGGCCGAATCTGAACAGGAACCGGCCAATCCGCTCGACATCAAGCCGGTCAACCCGGATGACAAGCGGATCATCAACGGCCTGACCGACATCAATCAGCTGGCGCCCTTCAAGTACCCCTGGGCCTGGGAGTACTTCCTCAACGCCAACAAGAACCACTGGACGCCGCTGGACATCAACATGGCCCAGGACGTCCACGACTACCACTACAAACTGACCCTGGAAGAGCGCCACGTCTACGAAAACGTGCTATCCTACCTCACCACGTCCGACATCCTGGCGATGCGCAACATCGGCCTGGCTGTGATGGAGAAGATGTCCGCTCCCGAACTGCAGATTTACCAGGCCCGCCAAGTCTACGAAGAGTCCCTGCACACCTGGACTTACCAGCACTGCATCGAGACCATCGGTCTCGATCAAGGGGAGATCTATAACCGCTACCGGGTGGTGCCGGAGATCAACAAAAAGATCCAGATCACCAACCGCCGCCTCAACTCCATCCTGCGCGCCGATATCGACCTGCGTGATCCCGACGAATTGCAGAACTTCGTCATGGCCTACCTGTTCTTCGCCGCCATCTTCGAGGGCTGCTGGTTCTACAACGGCTTCAGCCCTATCTTCGCCCTGCAGCGCCGCGGTCTGACCAAAGGCACCGCCGAGCAGTTCCAATACATCATGCGCGACGAGGTGATGCATGCCTCCTTCGGTATCCGCGTGGTGAAGCAGATCATGCACGAGGAAAAGATCGAGCTCGATCCGAAGGCGGTGCGCGAGATGTGGGACGAGGCGCTGGCCGCCGAAGAGGGCTATGCGGGTTATATCCTCAAGGACCCGATCCTCGGCTACTCGAAAGAGGACCACGTCGAACAGTTTCGTTTTACCGCCAACCGCCGCGCTCGCCAGCTCGGCATCGAAGAACCCTTCCCCGGCGCCACCAACGCCCTGCCCTGGCTCGACGAGCAAGCCAATCTGCGCAAGGAGAAAAACTTCTTCGAAACCCGCGTCACCGAATACCAGGCCGGCGGCGCACTGAAGTGGGATTGATTCAATTTATATCCCCTCCCCCTGCCAGGGGGAGGGCTAGGCCACTATCGGCATCCTGCCTATCGTGGCATTTGTCCGTCCCTGGACGGCAGGAGGGGGTGAACGGTATGCCACCCTCTCTGCACAGCCCTTCTAATGAGGGCAGCAATAGTTCCGTAACACTGTTACAGCGGAGAAAATGATGCACTGCTCACACTGTTTTTCACTCATGATCAAGATGGATCATCAAAATGACGGGCGCACTGAACAGACCCGCTTCGAATGTCCCACCTGCGGCAGGAACCATCTGTCAACGCGGCAGGTTTCTGTGATGAAACCTCAACAGGGTTCAGAAGAAAGGGTTTCTGAGGGAAATCAGTATTGGCAGGAGTAGTTTAGTTGATGGGTTATCAATGAAGTCTAACCCTTTGATTGTGCTTTGATTGTGCCCCCTTGATTGACCTTCTTTGATCTTGCACGAGGGAAATCGGTTTTGGTGGGAGTAGTTTAGTTGATGGGTGGTCAATAGAGCCCGCCCCATTGATCACGACTCACAAGCAGAAAGAAGAGAAATAGAAGAAAGGGTAGAATTATGGGACACAAGTGTTTCATCTCCTTCAAGACAGAAGATGCTGCATACAAAGAGCATATTCAAGCCAAACTCGACGTCGATATGATCGACAATTCACTTAATGACGCGATCGATTCTGATGACGAAGACTATATTTTGCAGAAGATACGCGAAGATTATCTATCTAATTCAACGGTCACGCTTCACCTCATCGGAATTCATAATGCAGAGAACAAGGGGTACGAGGAACAGAAGTTCATAAAGAGAGAGTTGCAGGCCTCCCTGTACAACGGGAAAGATAATACAAGAAGTGGAATCCTTGGTGTAGTTCTGCCTTCTGTTGAGACGCAGATTTACAAGGGAAGCTATGACTGCTCCCAATGTGGTAGTAGCCACAACTGCGTGGCTATAAATGAAAGTACCGCTGTATCTGAATTCATTTACAACTACTACATTCCCAACAACAAATGCTCCCATACGGAAGACGAGAGGTATTGCGTCTTGGTTAAATGGGCAGATTTCTGTGCCGACCCAGAAGATTACATTGATGACGCATTTAAGAAACGGTCGGAGGCTATTGCAGATAAAGTGAAAATCTATGGCACATAAAGCAGTAAAAGGCAGTAAAAGGGGTCCAGTAAAGGTCTGAGCCCTTTTATCTGACCTCTTTTATCTCGCTCCCTTCAATTTCGAATCTACCTTAACAGGACTACAAATGGCCAAACCCAACTATGCGTTCGATAAGCGGCAAAGAGAACTCGCCAAAAAAAAGAAGAAAGAGGAAAAGCTGAAACAAAAGGCTGAAGCTAAGCAACAGCCGACTCAGGATGACCTGCCCCAACCGCCCGTCGTTGAGACAACCGACGACTAACCATAAGAGCTTTTTATCTATTACAAAGCGGTAATAGGGGACAGACCACGGTTTTAGTAAGTGTGGAAGTAAAAAAGCAAATCTATGAGTTCAACAACACACGTAAAATACTCTGAAAGTATTGATCAGCACGACCAAGCTGAACTTCAGGTTGCCGAACCCGTCGCTGATCCGGTTCAGGAAGAGCTGTTTGACGATGGATATCCCGCAATGATCAATCAATATCCACAACTACGCTTTATGGGTAGCAAGTACCGCCTGTTACCCTGGATTCATAAGATCCTTAACGGCCTCGATTTCGAAACGGCATTCGATGCCTTCTCCGGTTCCGGCTGCGTGGCTTATCTGCTCAAATCCATGGGCAAGCAGGTGGTAACTAATGACTTCCTCAACCTCAGCACTACTGTCTCCAAGGCCCTGATTGAGAATCCCGGCAATCAACTTACAAGGGAACACCTGAAACAGCTGCTAGCTTATGATCCTCGACATAAGCGATTCATCGAGAGAACCTTCTCAGGAATCTTCTACACACCACAGGATCTGCGCTTTCTTGATCGCACCTACTGGAACATCAGCAAGCTGTCCAATGAGTACGAAAGGGCCATCGCCCTGGCCGCACTGATCCGCTCCTGTGTCAAGCGTCAGCCCCGAGGAGTATTTACCATTGCAGGCGACCCTGAGCGCTACAAGGATGGACGACGGGATTTACGTCTTACGCTGAAAGAGCATTTTCTGGAGCAGGTATCAGTGTATAACGATGCTGCCTTCGATAACGGCCAACAGAACAAAGCCCAGCATGGTGATGTTTTCGACTGGAAGGGAGAACCCACAGATCTGGTCTACATGGACCCTCCCTATGTACCGCGTTCGGACGATAACTGCTACATGAAGCGCTATCATTTTCTTGAGGGCATCTCCTGCTACTGGGAAGGTATGTCGATCATGCCCGAGAGCAAGGTCAAGAAGATCGTGAAACCCTATACGCCATTCTCCTATCGGCGCACCGCCATCGAAGCCTTCGACCGGATGTTTCGTCAATTTGTGGATAGCACCCTGGTGCTCTCGTACTCTTCAAACGGCTACCCAGATCTCAGCGAGTTGAGACGGCTCATGCTGCGTTACAAGCGATCAGTGGATGTATTCAAACGCGCCCATCGCTACCATTTCGGCACCCACAGTGCCGTCAAGCGATCACAGGTTCAGGAATATCTCATCATTGGATATTAGATGAAACGCTACAGACAAACGCTTGACGAACTCCTGGAACAGCTTTCTCCTGTCGACACCAGTTGGCGGGACGCTCATGCGGACAGGGTAATCGAACGTCTGCGACAGATCCCGCGGAAACCCAATTACACCCGTAGCGATCTTTTACAGCTGCTCGAAACTGAATACTCACCCGAGGATATTAAACCGAAGGAATATTTCGAGGCTGGCCTGACAACTGTCCGGCTTTTTCTGGACCTCTCCAAGGATGAGTTGACAGCAGAGTTGCGTGAGCGGCTTGGGGGCACACTCGGTATCACCCGCGTACGAAAAGAACCTGAAGCCGTATGTCAGGCCCTGGAAGCGATGGGTATCCTCGAACGCATGGACCTCACCATAAACACACCTATCAACTGGAGCGACCTGCTCACTGAACGGTTGAAGGGCGGTCGGGGCAGCGCCATCAAGGGCCAGCGTAGAGGCCGCTATCTGGAAGACTTTGTGGAACAGATGTTGATCCGAATTTTCGGAGAAAACACCTACAATGCCCGCTGTCGGTTCACCGGCGCAACCGGCGCCAGCACCGAGAAAACAGATTTCGCCATTCCCTCAAAGGATGACCCTGGAATCCTGATCGAGGCCAAGGCCTACGGGGCCACCGGCAGCAAACAGACCGATGTGCTCGGCGACATTACCAGGATCGTCAATGAGAAACGAGACGACACCAATTTTCTGTTGGTCACTGACGGCGTCACCTGGCGTGAACTAACCAGTGATCTCGGCAAACTGGTAACCCTACAGAATCGAGGCAAGATTACTCGTATCTATACCCAGTCCATGGCAGATCAACTAGAAACAGATCTCAGGCAGTTAAAAGAGGAACATGGTCTCTAACACATTCAGGGTCAGGGCATTCTTTTTGACTTTCTGAGATACTATTTACCATAGTAAGAATATCTTAAAAATGATTTATCGATACATCTTTAGCAGTATCATTTTGCTACAGGAGTCTACAACCTGTGACTACCGATAAGACAGACAAAGACGTCAATTCAGTACAGATCACTTCCAAGCGAATAGCCTATGGTCTGATATTTCTTTTTTCGTTGTGCCTCCTACTGGTTTTGCTCAAGGCGACTACCGCCAGCGATCCGAAAGAATGGTATGAATTATTCAAAGAGGGCTTTCTGTTCTTGAGCGGAGCTCTGACCACCGTCATTGGATACTATTTTGGAAGCCGAGGCACGCAGGAAGCTGAGGCAAGTACCGCAATCGCGCTCAAAGAAGCCAAACAACTCAGAGAACTGGTCGAGAAAGAACGGAAGGATTTGGAGAGCATGAAGGACTTTATCGAGAATCAAGCCCCAACCAATGACGAGCAATCCCTCGATGATGAACTAATTATACCCGCAGAGAGACCGCAGTCATGAGTTACTACATAAGGTCAGTTGAAGAAGTCAGCGTCACTCCAAAGCGCTTTCGTCCGAATGGAAGATTGCACCACTATGTAAGGATTTATATTGAGCCTGACATCCATGACAAGGAGTCATTTGAGAATATCGAGCTGGTTCAATATGAGTTGCACCCTACCTTCAAGGAGAGAATCCAGATGTCATCGAATAAGACATCGAATTTCGATATAAAAATATGGACCTATGGCTACTTTAAGATTCAGGCGAAGATACAGTTTCGCGACGGTAAGGTAGAGATGGTTGACGGTTTTGTTAATTGGTAACCAGCAATGGCTATCGAAGGGTTTGGTAACGATGCCGTCAATCCCGATTGATTTCCCAATTTCAAATATGAATTTCGAAGGACCTAAGCAATACAAAAGCAAGTTATCTATCGAGTCCAATCTCCTGGCTCTTCAGTAATCGGCATTGAAATATCATGCAAACCGATCCGGAAAAACTACTCAAACAGCACGCCAAGCTGGTTCACTCCGACATGCTCAAGGTGACTTCACATGTACAGCGGGATGAGGGGGACTGGATCGTAAACACCCTGCTCGTGGATGGATATGATGTTCCCTTCAGCTACAAACGCAAACGGCAATATAAGAACCTTACCGGTCAGCGGGTCAACCTGACCTACTATCCGACTGTCAAGATGGTTGCCGGAATCGAGTTTGAGGTGATGAATGTGGTTAGAATCAAGGTTGCCTGATCGATTTTGACAGACACAGTTGATTAGAGATGTGTGTTGGCAACGTGAGAGTTAATGGGGTTTTGCCCGAAGTTTTTGGCTTTCGCGGGAAGGGGATTCATTAAGGATGCAGGCGTTTGTGAAGCGTCAACAGCCTGGGATGTTGACTGTCGATGATGCCGGCGCGCCTGACATAGCGTTTCGCCAGCTCTGGATTCTCTTCGACGACAGCCTGTTCTGCCTGCAGGATGTACCAGTTAACAATCTGCTCTATACCTTCCTGAGCCGTGCGATTCGCCGGTTCGAGTTTCTGCACCTCACGGAAAAAATGCAGGGCGCTGTCCCTGCTTGGATAACTCAGCTTCAGGGCATCCATCCGCGCATTAGCCAGTCCGAGTAGACGCGTGACCTCTAAATTACCGGAGACTTCCGTCTCCCGCGTTGCAGGTCTTCTCCCGGAACCAGACATCACCTGCGCAAAACCGGTCTGGTGTGGGGATTTTGCCGTTTCGGCTTCCAGCGCAGGGAAGAACCTGGCAACGTTCTGTTCCAGCAACCAGTCCATGGCCTTCCCCTGCATCAGCAGAAACTGTTCGTTATGCTGTTCTCGCAAGAAATATCCAACGCCAATCAGCAGGAGGATGAACAGCAGCGTTCCCCGTATCCAGTGACCACTTGAGTCAAAATGCAACTGCTCATTGGACCTCCGTCTGGGTAGATGCTCGATTTCAGGCAAGCCTTCCTGTTGTGCATCATCCAGTTCAATCAGGTCATGCGCTCCGGTATTCAGTTCACGGATATCCTCAATCAGTTCCTGGCCTTTCTGGTAGCGTTGTTCAGGTATCTTAGGGAGTAGTTGATCAATAACCAGCTGATATCCGATAAGTTCATCCGGCAGCAATGGGATCGGTTCTTGCCGGTGCGCCATGATGATGTCAGAAAACGATTCCCCTGTGTAAGGGTGCCTGCCCGTCAGCATTTCGTAGATGATGATCCCCAAGCTGTAGAGATCACTCCTGCCGTCAATATTGCCCGAGGAGAAAGCTTGCTCTGGACTCAGATAGTAAGGGCTACCCAATAGCGATCCGCCCACAGTCAGTTCGTCATCCTGTTCCAGTAATTTGGCAATGCCAAAATCGGTGATCACTGGATTGCCATCGCCACGGAACAAAATATTTGAGGGTTTGAGATCTCTGTGCACTATGCCCTCGTCGTGCAGGTAGTCGAGACAGCCGGCGATCCGAATCGCATATTCCATGGCCAACTTCGGCTTGATCCCCTGGCGGATGCGGCTTTTCAGGTCTCCTTCCGGCAGATACTCCATGACAATATAATAGTAACCGTCGCATTCACCCACATCATAGACATCGACGATATTGAAGTGGCTCAACGCCGCCATGTAACGGCCTTCATTGATGAACCGCTCATGGAAGCCCGGCATATCCGGATTTGTCAGTATTTTGACGGCAACCGGACGCTGCAGGGATTCCTGTTGGGCCAGATAGACGGAAGCCATGCCTCCCTGGCCGATCTTACGCAAGACCTTCAATCCTGGAATCTTGGGTACAGACAAGGCCTGGAGATTATGCAGCGGTTGAGTTTGGATGGCTGGAATCATACGATTTGTAGCGGTCAGACCGGGAAAAAACTTAAGATTCACAACCTGATATGCCAATCACTTCCGATCAACTTGACTTCAACCAGAATCACCGCGCACTCTGACCGAGCATCGGAGATCATCAGACATACATATGGGCTGCAGGAGGCGATTGAAGTTCGCTTCGCGGATATCTCACCAGGGTCATAATCCTTGATTGCTCTTCACCTATCTCCAATTCGTGAAGTCTGACCTGGTCGGCAGGCGCACTTGAATCCAGGGGCAACTTGATACCCATTGCATTCACCCGCAGCAGACTGTCTTGCAGCCTGATCAGCTTTTGAGGCAACTTCATCTGTTCCGTCAGCATCTGCAGATAGACTTCTGGATTGTCGATGTTTCGATAGGGATTTTGCAGTGCGGCTATTTTTTCCTCTGCTGTTTGCGCATGGCGCATTTTGGCAATCAGTCTATCCATGTATTGGACTGCACTTTCGAACAATGTTCTTTTCATTGCGGATCGGACCGACTGTTCTGTGGCGCACGGGACCATCAGCCGATGACCGGAAAAAGTGACTGATGTCTGTAACACCTCTTTGAGGATGATCTCCCCCTGTATTGCTGATCCCAGAATACTTTTTTCCGCCCGCTTCAGGAACAATAATGCAAAAACCTCATCGCTTTTATGATTTTCAGGACTATTAAAAAAGTCTTGAATGGGTAAGTTTTGGCTGAACAGGCGGTGAAATTCCGCTGGACTTCTGAACAACATATTGACCATCGGATCATTGATGTACGCTGACTGATTGAGCTGTACGGCCGCCGGCATGAGCATCACCAGACCCTCGATGTGGTCAAGCAATCCACGTGCGCTTTCACGCAAGTCCTCTTGATAGCTGCCGATTGCACGCAGCCTCGCATCCGTAGCATCAACGATGGTTTCTACAGCATTGGACAGGACTTCACCTTCACGCTGCTGACGAAGCTTGTTCGCCTGACGTATCTCGATCAGTTTTTGGAGATAATCCCACTGTTCCTGGAAGAAGTTTCTTAAGGCAGAAGCTTCGGGTATGCGTTTGTTCAAAATCTCGACCTCGCATCCGAGAGTTCTGTTAACAACGAAGTATCAATAATCTCGGGTATCGGTAAATTCCCCGGAATTTCGCACCCTATATCTCTGCGGTGAGGAATCACGATTATAGACAGCTACTCTAGTCGGCCACAGGCACACTATCTTGAGGTCTACTCGAAACACACCTTCACAAGTTATGGCGATGACATTGCCGAGCCATCATAAATAGCCAATAATTTGTTTGTTTAACAATTAGATAGCACTCATCTAATGCCCAAAGTTAAAGCACTACGCCATTCTATACCTATCCAGCACCCGGCTTTTTCTAAAGAGATAATGCAAAACCTGAATTCCATCCTGTTATCGGTATTTGAATGGCACTAATATGTACATTTCCTGACCTCTACCGGCAGGAAAATTCAACGACTCATATTGAAAACATTATGCAAGTCACTACCCGCTCGGCCATAGCTTTGATGGCCATATTACTGACCGCCATCACCTTTACTTCGGGCTGTTCCGGCTCACGGGAAGATGTCCGGGTGACCTTCTGCAAAAACCTAACCTCAGCGCTACTGGATTCACCACAGGCGCTGCTCTGGCAAGGAAACGAAAACAGGTTTCAGCGTCCTGAATATGTGGCGGTAAAGGTGCTGTTCGAGCTGCCGGATGAGGCAGACGGCGATGCGGTCTGTTTCTATGACTACGCTACGGTGGATGAGAACGTCATGACCCAAACCCAGCCACTATCGGCCTATTCAACCCTGCCCTATCAGATGGAGTTGAACGGGGAGCTTGTCGCCAAATCAGTATTGAGCGATGCCATAAAGTCACAGCAAGCGATACTCATCAATAATATCGTGAACAGGCTCCTGAAGCGGTTTGATGATGTTGTCGATCAGCTCACCAACAGCACAGAAGACCCATAGAATGGTTAATCGTGATGATGGCTGTTTGTGACCTCAATCACGTAAAATAGCATAAAATTCCCAACGGGTTTTTATCCCGTTTCAAAAAACAGAGCAAAACAAGACAAAGTATAGATGTAAACTTTGCATCCTATTCACTATGCTTTGCTATCATCGAACAGCTACTAGCAGCCAGCCTTCAGATATGGGAGCTGAATCCTCAACTCAATTTGGATGACTTCGATATGTCAGATAGAAAGTTACATTGGGAAAAGATCTACAGTGAAAAAACGGCTCGCGAGGTTAGCTGGTATCAAAAGAAACCGGCCTTGTCATTACAGCTAATTCATGACACAGGGCTTGCCCATGATGCGCCCATCATCGATGTTGGTGGAGGTTCATCTGAACTGGTGGATTACCTGTGTGCTGAAGGTTATAACAACTTATCGGTATTGGATATTTCCGCGAATGCCCTCGCTTACGCTCAGCACCGGCTCGGCGATAATGCAAATCTTATAAATTGGTACGATGTGGATATCACTCGATTCATACCACCCCGAACGTTTTCGCTTTGGCATGACAGAGCGGTGTTCCATTTCCTCACAGAGAAATCTGACAGAATCAGTTATATCAAGGTGCTGAAACGAGCGCTAGCATCGAATGGGCATCTTATTATTGCCGCATTTGCCCTCGGCGGACCCACTAAATGCAGCGGCCTGGATATTGTCCAGTATGACTCAGAAAAGCTGCTGGATGAATTAGGTGAGGAATTCAGATTAGTCGAGAATAAAATCGAAAGTCACTTTACTCCCGCAAACGTAGAACAGAAATTTGCCTATTTTTATTTCATCAGAGCATGATGCAGGTCTCTGAATGGCTTACCACCATCCACGAAGGCGGCAAGGCCTGCTACATAATCAACCTGGTATTCGTAGGCAAGCCGTTGAAAAAATTCATGGGAGCTAAAGCGCACGTCGAGTAGTCGGATAATTGCATCGAAATGCGCTTCCAGTCGATCGAGTTATACCAGATGGTCTGCCATGATAAATACCCCTAAAGAAAAGTAGTGGTTTGCCGTCTAACGGTTGATAATAAAGCCATTGGTGATTTACCCGTAGTCTACACAGATTCCAACCATTTTCCCTTGGGAAACCAGCTCAGTGTCATAAAAAATAATACTGCCAACACAGAGTGCTCCAGAAACAAAGATGCTTACAGCGATTATTTCTCTAGATGAATCACGCGACAGAAAACTCTATTAATATGAAAAATAGCCAAGAAATATACAATTCTCGTTATATTAATGTCTTTGTGAAAAGACCAGTCAACAATTCGTTACTCGACCTCGAATGCTAAAAAACAACTCCCAACATGTTACCCGATTGGCTCGTGAAACCCTGGCCTTGGTACTCGCGGGCGGTCGCGGTTCCCGCCTGCATGAACTGACTCGCTGGCGGGCTAAGCCTGCGGTCTATTTCGGCGGTAAATTCCGCATCATAGATTTTCCTCTGTCTAATTGCGTCAATTCCGGCATCCGCCGTATTAGTGTACTGACCCAATACAAGGCGCACTCCCTGATTCGTCATTTGGTTAAGGGATGGAGTTCTTTTCATAGTGAACTAGGCGAATTCGTCGAAGTGCTGCCGGCCTCCCAACGCACCACATCCGACTGGTATGCGGGAACCGCTGATGCCATCTATCAGAACCTGGATATCATCCGGTCATTGCGTCCCAAGTACATTCTGGTCCTGGCGGGGGATCACATTTACAAAATGGACTATGGTGATCTATTGGCGTATCACGTGGAAAAACAGGCCCAGATGACAATCGCTTGTATAGAGGTTCCATTGGATGAAGCTAAGGGGTTTGGAGTCATTGGTGTCGATACGGAAAACCGGGTGGTGTCATTCAATGAAAAACCGGCCGAGCCCCAACCCATTCCAGGATCAAACCAGATAGCCATGGCTTCAATGGGTAATTATGTCTTCAATACTGATTTCCTCTACGAAACCTTGCAGGTGGACGCCACAAATAACCAATCAGGCCATGATTTCGGCAAGGACATCATCCCTTCCATCATCGCTGACGCTTCAGTTTATGCGTTTCCTTTTAATGGTGATGGAGAAGGCAAACAAGCCTACTGGCGTGATGTGGGGACTCTCGACGCATTCTGGGAGGCCAACATGGACCTGGTGGATGTTACCCCGGAATTGAACCTGTATGATCAAGACTGGCCGATTCTCACCTATCAGAGTCAATTGCCGTCAGCCAAGTTTGTCTTCCGCAATGGTGACAGGCGGGGTATGGCGCTGGACTCCGTTGTCTCCGGCGGCTGCATCATCTCTGGCGCCTCTATCGAACGCTCTCTGTTGTTTTCCAGTGTCAGGGTCCACTCATATGCAACGATGGATGAAACAGTAGTATTACCGGAAGTTGAAATCGGAAGGCATTGCCGTATTAAGCGCGCCATCATCGATCGCGGCTGTCAACTGCCGAATAACACAGTTATTGGCGAGGACCCTGAAGAGGATGCAAGGCGTTTCAGGGTAACCTCAAAGGGCATAGTATTGGTAACACCGGATATGCTGGGCCAGAAGCCAAACACGCTGATCTAAGATGAACGAAGCTCTACCCAACCCCGATAATGAAAAAGAGAATCATTGGCTCCATCTTTTGATTTAAAGACCTGCGCTAGATAGAACAGGAACTTCAGGATTCCATCAAATGAATTTTCTGCATGGTATTACGCTACTTCTGATTTACCAGTTGGTTGGTGAGCTCAGTGTGCTTGTGTTACGTATACCCATTCCCGGCCCAGTACTGGGTATGGTCCTACTCTTACTGACGCTGTTATGGAGAGGCAGTTCATCCGCATCGTTGGATACATCATCCACGGCGCTCCTGAGTCATCTATCACTGCTCTTTGTTCCAGCAGGAGTTGGCATGATGGTTCACCTCGACCAGATCACTCATGAATGGTTGCCAATCACCATCACATTGTTATTGAGCACTGTCATAACCATGATGACAACCGCAGCAATCATGTTGGCTGTCAGCCGTCTGCTATCCAGAGGATCCAAGAAAAATGACTGAATCGGATTTATCCTCAGTATGGGTCTATCTTTCGGCAACCCCATTATTGGGGCTCACCATCACTTTGGTCGCTTACAGCATCGCCTATCGGATCTATATATTCATGGATTCCAACCCTTTGCTGAATCCAGTGATCAGCTCCGTCGCTGTCCTGATTATTTTTCTTCTGATCACGGATACCCCCTACTCAGCCTATTTTGAGGGAGGTCAGTTTGTGCATTTTCTACTCGGCCCGGCGACCGTTGCATTAGCTGTGCCTCTGTATCAGCAATTCACAAAGCTGCGCAAGTTGTGGTTGCCGCTTTCAATCGCACTTGTTTCCGGAGTGGTTATCGGAGCCTTGAGTTCCATCGGTATCGCCAGGTTGCTGGGTGCGAGTCTGCAAACACAATTATCACTTGCCCCAAAATCCGTTACCGCACCTGTCGCCATGGGCATTTCGGAGCAGATAGGCGGATTACCTTCTTTGACAGCGGTATTTGTGGTGGCAACCGGCATTATAGGCGCGGTTCTTGGCAGTAGACTTTTTAAGCTAATGAAAATAGAAGATGACAGTGTCAAAGGCATTGCAATGGGTATCACAGCGCACGGCATAGGGACAGCCCGGGCTTTTCAGATCAGCCGTGAAATGGGCGCCTTCTCCGGGCTGGCCATGGCGCTGTCGGCCTTTACCACGGCTATTATTCTACCCTGGCTATTAGATCTGACCGGGCTGCTCAGATAGATCAGACTATCTTTGGTAAAATGACCTGGATCTGCACAAGGAGTGAACAGGTGGCTGGATAAATGTTAATTTCCGCGAGCACGACCAGATACCCCTTGAGGATTTGCATGCGTTCATCGAGCATGCAGTACGCTATCCCAAGGGGAATCAGTCAAAATCAATCAGGTCAATTGGCATTCGGACGCGCCGCCCCTTGAGAGAGGCAGACATTGAAGCCTATCCCCCCAAGTCGTCCAGCCGCATGGATTTAAGGTAAAAGTCGTAGCAGAGATCCTTTACTTCCGGATTTCCACGTACTTTCATACCATCCCGGGGATGCTGGTTCAGGTGACCACTAATACCGTATATGTCGTTAAAACCCCATTCGATTTCATCTCTCAGTGGCACGAAATGTTCCTGGATGACCCTGTAGATCGGCCGAACGTCAAATTTCGGGTTCTTGAGAAAATTCAGCAGCAGTTCTAGATTGCAGTTACCGGCGCCACGGCCAATACCGTTGATCGTGGCATCAAGCAGGTTCACCCCATCGATGATGGCCTGCTGGGTATTGGAGAAGGCCAGCTGCTGATTGTTGTGGGCGTGAAAACCCAGTTCCTTATCGGGCGCATGTTTTTTATAGAGGTCCAGGTAATAACTTACCTGCTCGGAGTAGAAGGCGCCGTAGCTGTCCACCAGATACAGGTAATCCAGCTCCTCAGCTTTATTGATCTCCTCCAGGCCTTCCACCAGTTCGGTTTCGATAGCGGCAGAGGCCGCCATGACATTGACGGTGGTCTCGTAGCCCAGGTCCTTGCAGCGCTTTACAAGATCGAGCCCCGCATCGATCTGATGCACGTAACAGGCGGTGCGGACCATATCGATGGGTGATTGGTCACGTGGCTGCAGCTTAGTGATATCCACCCGACCCACATCGTACATAACGGCAACCAATGGAGAATTGTCGCACTCGCAGGAATCGATGACTTCCCGCAGGTCATCGTCGTCACAAAAGTTCCAGAGCCCATACTTTTCGCGGGTGTATTCGTCGCTCACCTCCAGTTTCTTACCTAATTCAACAATATCCACGGCAGACTCGCAGGCAGCCTTGTACACCGCTTTTCCGAAATCCTTGGAGAATTGGTAGTTATTGATGAGTCCGCCATCGCGGATGGTGCAATCAAGTACTTTAAGCTCTTTACGATACATATTTTTATACTCTGATGTTCCTTTGCCGTATGGCTAAGCGGCAGCGGATTATTTTAATGACGATAAACAGCACATAATACTTTTCTTTGTATGGTGACATCAACCAACTGTAAATGCTGATATGGAACTACCTGCCATACGACCAGCCGGGAAGAAAGGTACAAACACCAACAATATGTAACAATCATAGATTCCGCGACTACAGCCCATCCGTTTCGAAGAGGTATTCTCACCGACAACCTCTCACCGATGAGCCTCCGTTTAAACTCATACTTTGGTTCAAAATAGCAGCAAAAAAAACCGGAAATCAAATGCGCTTCATCTCAAGTTTTTATTGATAAAGCCGCCCCATTGTTTATCATCGTCACACCTTTCCTGCAGGCCACAAAACATCATGCAAACGGCTATTACCCCCCTCACATCAACACTCCTGCTTCGCGCTAAAGAGGCATTAGTTCGCGGCGTCATCTGGGCCTTCATCGGCATTCTCTATGGGATGTTGTTCGTTTTTTTCGCTGAACTGGGTAAAGAGTGGAATCTCCCCATGCACCCTTATTTTTTTTCAGGGGTGCTGGCCGGGACAATCGGTGCGCTGATTTATAGCAGTATGCGTCTTGCAGTACTGTTGGCGATTATCATCTCTCCCGTTTGTTTGCTCTATTTTATTTTCTCCAGTGGTCCCTTTCTCCCTTCTGAATTGCTGAAGATCGTGATACCGGCAGGTGCGCTCATCGGCGCTCTCTATGGCCTGCTCTCAAAATCTTCCCGTGTTTACCGGGCTGATGCGAAGATGTTCACCGGGTTTTCTGCAGGATTTCTGGCGGCGCTTGTCTACCTGATACTTTCCGAACTCATCAGGGATGTCCCTTTGGGTATCATCGTTGCCGTTATGTGTGCAGTGACGGGCTGGCTCTACGTTCTGTTCGTACCGACTTTTATCCGCTTCCTCGACAACCTTCTACCCCCCATCGGCGATGGGGCATTGGCGGGCGCCAGCGTGGCAATTTTCCTTGCGGTCAGTTTTTTTATCATGATAACCAGTATCAGCACCGGCCCGGAAGCGCAACAACTACCGCTGATACAACAGATCCATGAACGACTGCCCCAAGCGGTTACTGGAGGTATGCTGGGTGGAGCATTAGGGGGATTTCTTTCCGGGTTATTTCTGACGAAATGGCAGGATTTGTAATCTTCAGACGAACAGCGAAGTGAACGCATACTCGCTGTGACTGTTACGTGAAATGTCTCCAGTCCCTATTCTATTGGAAGTTAGATAACCCTCCAAAACAACCTGGCGCCGCCATTCCCTGTTGATACACCACCCTGCGGAGAGTGGTGCGGCACTTGAAAATTAGCTTAATGATTTATTGCGCTATCCGACAACTGCTGAGAGTACTGAAAAAAACCAGACAATAGCCGCCAACATCATCAGTGAATCAATATTACAACAACTCAGGATCTTATTTTTCATTGTCTTACCCACTACTTCAAGGTTTCTCGGTATCTGGAATTTGGCCAGTTTTCAACCTTTCAGACAATGATAATTATCAATATGGAAATGGAAAAACGTTTAAATTCAACGAATTAAACTATTTGAATATTATAATATGTTAATATTTTCACGCGCCAGATTCACAGAAGCACAAAATAGATAAAAACCACACATAACTTACGACGCCCAGGTTAAATTCCCTCAGAAAACGATAGAGAGCAATGTACCAATATGCTCCACATGCTCATAGGCGTCATCCTCATCATTTTGATCGCGCCCAACGCCTCGAAGCTGATGTCGAAGTAGGGAGTAGTCCAGAGCAGGAATCCGCTGCCCCCCGCCACTTTCTGCAGATATCGGTTATTCTCATCACCTAATAAGCGGCTGTCGGCATCCGCAAGATCAGACTGATTCACAGACTCACAAACACGCGGTATTCTATTTGCTGGAACTTGGAAACTGCGATAACGATGATTCGATCACAAGCCAGCGCCATCATTTCGAGACCTGCCGCAGACGTCTTTGAATATGTTGCTACCGATTTCTTCCAGAACTACCAGCACTGGTCTCCGGAAGTGATCTCCCTGCAAGCAACTACCGATGGTCCTGTGGGATTAGGCGCCAGGGGCCGACAGGTTCGTATCGATATGGGTGTACGTTCGGAGTGTAGTTTTCGTGTCAGCGTGTTTGAGCCTGCCAGGCGGGTCGACTTTCAATGCACGTCCACACCCATGTTAAGCAGTTATCGAATCGATGAGCTGGGTAATGGCGCCCGACTCACCTTTGTTTTCGAATATTCCGGGTCCAGCTTCTTATTGCGCCCATTCAGAAGGTATATTCATAGTACGGTACAGAGAGGCGCACAACAGGTCGTATCAAACATCAAAGGCTTAGTGGAGTCTGGCGTCATATCCTCATTCAACCATCAATGACATTTTCACTATCATCACCACCCAAGCAAGATTCGTTCATTCTTTAGTACTAGTATTACCCTGATCCATTTCCTCAGCCAGCCGGCATATTTCACGGGTCAGGCCGCGAAACAGCAGGTGATGCACCGGGTAAAACGAGTACCAGTAAACCAGCCCCCAAAATCCTACCGAGTGCCAATAGGCTGTAGCCGTGATCCGTGTGTGTTCCCGGTCATTCTGGTCGATATCGAATTCCAGTGCGCCGGCGCCTGGAGATTTCAGTCCCATACCCAAGGTCAAACGTTTTTCAACCTTGACACTGATGACACGCCAGGAGTCGATGGTATCACCGACACGTACTTCATGGGGATGGCGGCGTCCACGATGGAGCCCCTTACCACCCAGCAACCAGTCGATAATCTCACGCAAATTCCATAACCATGTCATGTAGTAGTAACCATTCTTGCCACCAAGCCCCATCAGGATTCGCCATACGGATGCAGGGTCCGCCCGGGTTTCCGCGCTTCCACTGAGTTGATTGGGGTAGTAAGTGTACTCGTTGCTATGCTTGCCGATGGTAAAGGCGCCTTCGGTCCAGCGGGACACCAATAGATGATCGACTTCCGCAGCAAAAGCCGCCTCGACCGCTTCGCGAAAATCAAGCAACCTTTGTGGCGCCAGTTGTTTCAACTCAGCGTCATTGGCAACAAAATCATACTTCAGCCCATCCACCAAAGCGCGCGCGACGTTGATCGGAACCGTGCTGAGCAGATTCATCCAAAAGGACGAGAGGCGTGGGGTGAAGAATGGCAATGGTATCGTAAAGGGCCGGCGGCGCTTCGCGACTTCCGCCATAATCCTCATCATCTGTTTATAAGAGAGATACTCAGGACCCGCGGCTTCGAAAATACCGCCAAGCGCCTTTTCCTGATCGGGCAGACGCACCAGGTATTCCAGAATATTTTCCAATGCAATCGGTGGTGACTTGGATTTAACCCAGCGTGGGGTGAACATGACTGGAAGATTGTAGATCAGGTCCCGCATCACCTCGAATGCCGCAGATCCGGGGCCCACAATGATCCCAGCCCGCAGCTCTGTCACCCTGACCCGGCAGCGGCGCAGAATGTCGCCTGTATGCTGGCGGGAGAGTAGATGCACGCTATCAGCATCTGGGGGCACCAGACTGCTCAGATAGATAATCTGCTTTACCCCGGCCGCTTCCGCTGCAGCGCCAAAGTTTGTCGCGGCCTGATAGTCAAGTGGGGGATAATCGGAGCCCGCTGTCATTGAGTGCACCAGATAGTAGGCGACATCCACTCCTTCCATCGCCGCCGGCAGGCTCTCAGGATCAAGGGCATCTGCGCCAACAAGCCCTGACACTCCCCACTCCCGCCCCTCCAGCATGGAGATATTACGCGCCGCAGCACGCACTCTGCGGCCTTCGGCAAGCAGTCTTGGTACTAAATTGCTACCGATGTAACCACTGGCGCCGAATACGAGATAGAGCTGATCATTTTTTGCAACATCAGGCATAGGCGCTTCCTCAAGGCTCGGTTCAATGCTGGGAGCAGTGCAACAAACAGAAGGCTAGGACGCCATCTCCGCATCATCGGCCGCTGTTGCCTGTTTATCCCTATCGACTCCAGCAGGATTACTCTTATGGCAAACACAGGCAAGTCAGATTGATCTTGTTTCTATTTCTCATCAGATACTATCATCAAACAGGCCAGGAACATGATCCGCAATGGATCGATATTCGGTATTGAATGATAAATAACTTCCGGACTTGAAGGGATGCCTAGACTGAGCGACACTAAAGTTACAAAGAATGGGTGTAGTTCAATGGTATAAACCCCACTTCCCTACCGGGAGATCCAGGTTCTATTTCCATTACCCACTTTGGACGGGGACTATAAAATAAATATCGGAGGAGAACATCAATGAGCAACGAACAAACCACTTGGGCTGACCTTGCCATCGATCTATACGACAAACTCACTGGCCGAGGCGCGGAAATCACCTATCATTTCGAGGATTTTGAAATAGATGTCCCAGACACGGTAGCTACCGAACCCAAGTATGCTAAATGGCGCTTCAATGGTGTGGTTAAGATCCGGACCAGGGACGATCAGAACAAAGGATGAACAAACGGAGGTCGCTGTTAATCGATGCCGATCTTGAACTGACAAATCAGTCGGGCTCGCTTATCAGCTTACGATTGGAATCCGGGCAGGGTGTTGTAGAGTTGAATGATGCTGCACTTCTCAGGAAGCTTATCAAGAGCTCTCTGGTCAGCCGCCAAAGTCGTCGCACCCTGCAGCGTGCGCTAAGAATGGCGAAAACTTTCGGCCCCGGCATTGATATCTCGGTTGCTGGTAAACGGGTTGCACGAATCGATACCGAGAGTGGCGGCGGCTTTCTATGCGGCCTTATGGGCCTGCCAGGCCTTAGGATCCGGCCAGTCGGATTGATCAGCGTCTTATTCAGATAAAGACTGGTTGTCCTTCATTTAGAAGTTGCAGATTGCATTGAATCCTGTATAGGCAGGACGGGGTTTGCCTGCCGTTTACAATAATGCTGTTTTCCGACCCCGTTGTGACCAACGGCTAAGGTTTGCGTGGTTTGATCTGGGGAAACTGTCCTAGATACTCCCGCCGCCACCAACTGCCATTCTCTGCGCGTTCATCCGCTGTAGTAAAGTGGTAGCGGTAGACGAGCACCCGCAGATAATTGGGCGGGGCATCAGGAAAAGGGTTTTTCTCCAGCAACCCGATCACGCTGGTCGATCCTTCATGCAGCCGGTGTAAAAACTCACCGAACCAGACCATTTGCGGGAGTTGCTGTGGCGGTACGAACCAGACCATCCAGTCAAGCCTGGGTTGATGGGGCACGATGAACTGCGGAGGCCGATCCAGCACACTTGGCGTATATTTTAACTGGTAGGCCTGCCACTCTTCTCCATCGTTTGACCCCTCCACAATCAACTCCTGGCGTTCGACCTGCATGGTTGGAAAGATATGGTAGATATTGCCTATGCCGAAGCGTCTTACCGAATCGGCAAACTGATGAAACGGCAAGGGCAATGGTTCACGCAGGGTAATGGCAATAAAGCCAATCAGGCTGGCAGGAACGATTAACAGTGCCGCCAGCCCCACCAATCCACTATTAGTCCGACTAACCGATGACCTGGTTGACAACAGACGCTGGCGTAATTTTGCCGGCAGCAGTCTCCCGACAATCCTGTCATCCAGCAGAAAAAGACACAGCACGATGGTCAGCAGATTGATGAAATTGTGATTGCTTGAAGCAATGATGAGTAGCTGCAAAACAATAGTGAGGCCTGCCGCAAACAGCCGATAAGGACGTGGCAGAAAGATGAAGAAGGGTACAATCAGTTCGCCAAAGAAGGTCAGTCCAACTCCCCCTTTCAGCATCCACTCAGGCAGTTGATGGAAATACCAGGCGCCGAAATGAGGTAGTGGCTGGGTTTCGAAATAATAATTCAGGGCAGAAAAACCAGACCATGATGGATCACCGCTCATCAACTTAAAAAACCCCGACATGAAACGCAGCCGGAACAGTAGCCATTCATAGAGAAAAATAACTAAGCCGATGGGACCGTCAACCAGAAAGATGGCCAGAAAGCCTGCCTCCAGCAACAGCGCATCCCACTGGAAATTGGTGAAGATCTGTCCGGCGTGATAGAGAGATAGGTAGAGGATAAACAACCCCACCAGCACCACTCTTTGCCAGCGTAGAGTTATCAGCAACACCAATGCCAGAATAGCCCCAAGGAGTGTTGCCCCCTGCAGTGCAGCGGATGTGGGTTCTATTAACCAGAAGATCGTCGGCAGCCACAACCAGGCGCCACGACCAAGCTCTTCGTAAGCACCCTCCAACTGTCCACTTAGCGGGAGGATTCCCTGTGGTCCAACAAGGCCTGTGATCTGCACAGCCAGGGAGGCAAATGCCGCAAAGTAGATCAATGCCAGCAGTTTGATAAAAAGCCAGCTGGTGAGTCGCTGCTCCTCAGCAGGTTGAAACAGACGATTGAAAAACCGCATGAACTCTCGCGTTGCCGGTAAATATTCCCAACCAGTACTCCGTCAAGGCTGTATCGATGGAGTACTGGCAAGCTTAGACTTGCTATTGAAAAAGGTACAGTTGCACATTGCCGAACAGACCATGAAATAGTATCTCATTGTTTTTACTTATTTTTTAATGTACCTCCTCAACAATCGATCAAACAGAGGAGTTCCCCAGTCATTCCTATAAGCTAGAACTTCAGCGATAATTTGAGGTAAATTCTTGATCCATCAGTATGCCCTTCCAGCAGTCCTCTACTCTCGGGGCCTGTAAATACTGTCTCAACTGATTGCAGATTTCCAAATGAATGCCAAACTAAGTGGAGGCAGCCTTTTCTCTACTTCTTCTTACTCAATTCATACTGAAAAAAATACCATACAGGGTGACAAACATGCAGTTTAAAACTACAAATATAATCCTCTTATGCATCTTTACTTTGATCCTCGTTTCTGTCGATCCCGTTTTTGCCAACAAATTTGAAACCATCGGTAGTGGCGTATCCGGCTCTGTTAAAGTAAAAATTGAATATTTGAAGATAATCGCTTATGTAGCTGGCGTCATCATGTTTACCGCAGGGGTGCTCTCAATCACAATGCGGGCGAAAAATTCACAGTCTCTCAACTACACCATGTGGAAACCCTCATCCATCATTTTTTTCATTCTGAGTTTTTTCTTTATCGGGACCGGGCTCTACTTATAAGAGTCGAATGAGCTCCTATCGACCTGCAACTTGAATAGCGTTTCAATCCATCAACATCGATTACTCGGCCAAAGGTACTGATTTTCCTTGCAGCCCACAGCAGAGTATGGATACTTGTGCGCATTGAATCAGCAAAGGAGTTACCGTGAAGCCACGCCCTGTCTTACTCGCCATCTTCGATGGTTTCGGTGTGAATCCAAGCCGGGCACATAACGCCTGGGCTCTGGCAAAAACCCCAAATCTTGACTACTACTTTGCATCCTATCCACATACGGTTTTACAGGCCTCCGGACGAGCCGTCGGCCTGCCTGACTCACAGTTTGGTAATTCCGAAGTAGGACATCTGACTCTGGGTTCAGGGCGGATTCTCGAACAGGATCTGGTGAGGGTTGCAAACGCTATCTATGATGGCAGTCTGGTAGATCAACCCGCCTGGCAAGCCATGCTGCAGGGCACCACTCGTCTGCATCTGGTGGGCATGGTCTCGGATGGCGGCGTCCATTCCCATATCGAGCATCTCATCGGTATCCTGGATTTGCTGCGTAAAGAGAAGATCATACCCATCGTGCATATGATCACGGATGGACGAGACACTTCACCCAAAGGCTGCCGCAAATACCTGGCGACACTGGAGGAGGCCTTGTCCCGCAACAACCGGGGGCGTATTGCCACTTTGAGCGGCCGTTACTGTGCGATGGACAGGGCCGGCAATTGGGACCGCACCCATCGGGCCTGGGATACCATCGTACATGGCAAGGGGGTGAAGGCTAACTCGCCGCTGGAGGCGATCGAAGCCGCGTATGCGAGGGGCGAGGGTGACGAGTTCATCCAGCCCACTGTGATTGGTGACCATATCGGTATCCAGAAGGACGAACCCGTGCTGTTTTTCAACTTCCGCAGCGATCGTGCCCGTCAGCTGGCAGCGGCAGTCGGGCTGGAAGATTTTGACACCTTCGAGCGGGAGGGTGCAGGACCCAGGCGACTCTACTGCATGACCGAGTACGACGCGAAATACCCCTTCGAGGTACTCTTCCCCCCCCAAGTGCCGGAACAGGTGTTGGCGGAAATCATCAGTGAGGTGGGCCTGAACCAGCTGCACTGCGCGGAGACGGAAAAATACCCCCATGTCACCTACTTTTTCAATGGCGGCCGTGAACCACCCTATCCGGGGGAAGACCGGATTATCGTGCCCTCACCCAAAGTAGCGACCTATGATACACAACCTGAGATGAGTGCCGACAAGGTCGCGGACACCTTGATCGATGCCATCAAGAGCGAGAAATATTCGTTCGTTCTGACCAACTTGGCGAATGGCGATATGGTGGGTCATACGGCGCGCCGGGAAGCCATCATCAGTTCGGTGGAGACCCTGGACCTGCAAAGCCACCGGGTGTTCCGCGAGGCCCTGCAACGTGGCTGGCGCGTGCTGCTTACCGCCGACCACGGCAACTGCGACGAAATGGTGGACCCGAACACCGGCGAACCCCACACCCAGCATACCGAGTATCCTGTACCCTTCCTTATCATGGGCGAAGGCCCGGTTCGCTTACGCATTGGCCGTGGCCTTTCAGATATTGCACCAACTGTACTGGACCTTCTCGGTCTGCCCCGCCCACCTGTGATGACCGGGCGCAGCCTGATCATGAAGGGAGGATTACGATGAACCAGGATGTAGATATGTCAAATTCTGAACAAACCGAAGCCGTTTCGGTTCTTGCACTCAACCCAGCTGTGGATATCAGCTATGAGATTCCTCAGCTATTGGCCGATCAGAAGGTACGTGCAACTGAGACCTACTACCATCCCGGCGGTAACGGGATCAATGTCGCCCGTGCTCTGACCGAGTTGCAGATACCGGTTCGCTGTTGCAGCGTACTCGGCGGCAAGGGCGGTGAACTCTTTCTGCGTCTCCTGGGTGATGCATTAAGGAGCGCCCACCACTACATCGAGGTAGAGGGTGAAACCCGCATCAACGCCACTCTGCAACAAAAGCAGCCGCCCAGCCAGTTCGAAGTCGACAGTGGTGGACCTGAGATTCCTGAAGCCGTACTGGATCAGATCGTCTCCTGTTTTCTTGAAAACACCCCAAACGGATTCGCAGTGCTCACAGGCTCGACGCCTCCCGGCGTTCCCGACAACACCTATGCAGAACTTACCGAAGAGATCTCCAGTCTGGGAGGGAAAGTTATACTCGATGCTCATGGCGCCGTATTGAAACACGCCCTTGAGTCCAATCCCTACCTGCTGCGCATCAATCATTATGTGCTGGAGATGTTGATCAAACAAAGCCTCGAAAGCATAGAGGCAGTCGCACAGGCCGCCCGTGATATCCAAAAAAATGGCACAGAATTCGTCTGCATCTCATTGGGCAGAGAAGGCGCTGTACTCGTTGACAAACACAACAGCTACCACTGTCCGGCGCCAAGAGTCCGGGTAAACTCCACAGTGGGTAGCGGGGACGCCATGCTGGCTGGAATGATCACCGCCCTTCTGCGTCAACAGAATGCCCAGGAAATGCTGCGCTTCGGAATCATCTGCGGCAGCGCCACTGCCTCCTATCCAGGCACCTGTCTGTTTAAACGGAAAGAGCTGGAAGAGCTCGATTATGACCTGGAGGTGAGTCAACTGGATATCTAAGCATTGAACCTAGATTCCAGGTTGAATAACGGAGGCCATCCCATTGGACAATAAAATTGACGCCCGCATCAAATTCTCATTTCGGGGCGAGACCCACAACCCATCTGCCAATATCGATCTCGATGCACTCATGTCAGGCAGCGAGACCCATCAGTCGCTGCATCTGCTGCTTGCCAGGACCAATAGCATCGATACCTACTCCTACCTCTACGAGGTGATGGAGTCATGCCCAATCGAGTTCAGCAACCCCACAGGCTTTGCTGCAGATTATCTCTCGGGGACAGCGTTCGATTTCTCCGGCTTCGAGACACGCTGGCATGAGCAACATGACCTCTCCATCCTGAATGCCATCATCGAGCATCACTTCAAAGGCGATGATTGCGCCAAACACCCGGCCCTGAAAGCAGCCTTGACCGAAGCCTTTCACGCGGGAAGGTCCGCAGCCGATTAAAAAGTAACGAAATCAGCAGAATTGCGGAGGCGTATCCTACATTGCCACACGGTATAGGGTCCGTTCGAAAGGGATCGAGCGTGGCGTTTGGGGTGAATGGATAGACTGCGGCGCTCAATCGAGGACAGTCGACTCACCGCTGACTGGGTCAACGGAATAGCGTTCTCCGCGCTCGTTCTCAATCAGGATGGACTTTCCAGTAGGGTCGAAGGACATACTGCGAAAATAGAATTCCTGAACGTCACGCTCCATCCTGGAATCTATGTCGTAACGATAGACCTGTTTGTTCCAGAGGGTCTCTCCGGAAGAAATGTGCGTGGCGCGCAACCAACCCGTCCGGTTTTCGATGTCGGGCATATCCATAACCTGCTCGTATCTGACCCCATCCTTTTCGATCGGACCGACGACCCGGGGTGGTCTCCTGCTCAATGATGGACCTTTGACCATGTCTACGCTCCTGATGTCTGTTGCCTGGCTGGAAGTACCACGATCACTCCCCT